>NZ_KI911557.1:300000-600000 GCF_000515215.1 Methylomonas sp. 11b | reverse complement strand
GCTTTGTGATGGTAGTTGACGACGATGCCGAGGTATTACAAGCCATCGCCAAGCAAATAAGGGCCTGGGACTGCCTGGTGCAAGAAGCGTCGTCGCTGGCGGAAACCGCAGAGCTACTAGCCGAAAATGACAGAGACCCGGATTTATTAATCACCGACTTTTACCTGGGCAACCGCGAAACTGCCCACGACATCATCGCCGCAGTCCACAACGCTTGCGGGCCGGTGCCGACCATGATCCTATCTGCCCGCGCCATCTCGGACCACGAAAAAACGCTGTTACCGGAACACACTGCTATCCTGCGTAAACCTGCCGGCGCGAAAGCTCTAATGGAAGCCATGGCTAGAACAATGAAGACCACCAAATGCTTGGACGAAAATCGGTAAAGGAAACTCGGTTTTTAACCTATGGCGACAAGTTAAGCTTTGGCAATGTCATTCCCCTCTTTGAAAAAGAGGGGCCAGGGGAGATTTTCTAAACAAATCCCTTCTCGCTCACGCGCTCCACAGGCATTTTATTTAAACGGCTAAAGCCTTAAGCTTCATCTCCGACAGCTGGATTACATCAAGGCCTAAAGCCCTTCATAACCGCGTTTCATTGATGAGTGGCCATCAATTCCCCACCCCCGGCTTCCCAAACACAATCCCCCGCTCAAATACCTTCACCAACAACTCAGTACGCTTAGCTACCCTAAATTTTTGATAAATCGGCCGCAGGTGATTGCGCACCGTTTGCTCTTCTATACCTAACTGCCGGGCAATCTGCTTATTGCCTATCCCTTGCACCAACCAAGTCAGCACTTCAAACTCACGCGGTGTCAGACCTAAACTGGCCGAGTCGGTCACCTCGGGTATTTCTGTAACGCTACCGACATCCAAACTAGTCGCACGTTGTTGCCCTACTGCCGATGCCGGTAAATACACTTTACCGGCCAATACATCTCGCAACGCATCGACAAAGACCTGCCGAGACACTGTCTTAACGATAAACCCCATCGCTCCCAAACGTAGCGCCTGAAATACCAGCTCCCTATCGTCCAGCCCGGAAAACATTACCACGCACAAATCCGGAAACGCTTCTTTCATTTCCACCAATCCTGATAACCCATCTTTGCCGGGAAGTTGAACGTCCAGCATAACCAGATTCAAGAGTGTTTGCTTGGCCAAGGCCAAGCCCTCGTCAAAGCTCTCCGCTTCGAACACTTGTAACTCAGGGATAATTTGTTTCAAAAGACACGCCACACCCTCGCGGGCGCAGAAGTGGTCGTCAATTAACAAAATATTCACAATCACAAATCTCCCAGTAAACGCCTTTATTTGATTCTACTCGCGGTAAGTTTTGAAATAAATCCAGTACGTTTGTACTGGTACGGAAAACAACTGGCTATTTCAAAGCAATATGATCAAACTCTCATCAGGATAAATCTTGATTTTCAATTTATTGAAAAGTGGACTTTACACTATGCATTATTTCAAGCAGTTCATTATTTTATTCGCTTCATTAATTGTTTCTGGCTGTTCTTTGCTAAATGGTTCACCTGAATCCCCAATAGATATCGATAAGATCAGTGCCGAGATCACGCCGAAATTAGAAAAGTTCGACTCCAACCAAATTACTGATCCTTCAACCCGCAATATAGCAATCAGCCAAGCCCTGACATTAATTGATTTGCGTTATGCCGAGTTCGTTAATAACGCCGGATTACAACAACGTACAAAAGACATGGTCTTCGACTTTGCGGAGCTATCGCTAAACCTAGCCGGAACTGCCGTTGGTACTGCAGGTACCAAAACACTATTGGCTGCTCTATCCACCGGTATATCCGGTACCAATATCGCCTTCGACAAAAACTTTATTTACGAATCCACAGTACCCGCATTAATTATGCAGATGAATGCCGATCGTGCTGAACTCTATAGGATGATCGCAACCGGCATGCAATCAACTTCGACATCAGGCCAAAACGGATACTCATGGGCACAAGCGGTGCATGATCTAATTGACTATTACAACGCCGGTACTCTTCAACACGCGATTAACTCAATCAAGAAAAATGCTGGTAGCAAGCAAGTTGCCGAGGAAAAACTGACTAAGGACTTATTAATGCCGCAACTTGCTACCGAAGACGACGTGAAAATGCGAGCTTCCATCACCAGTAGCTTAAAAAACATTACGGAACAAAATCTAGCCAAGGTAAAAACCAGCTTCGGCCCCCTGAGTAAAGGGTTAGTTCATCTAAACAGATGCAAGATTCTTGGAGAAAATACGGAAGCAACTATTTCAGTTGCAGACGCCAAAAATCTGCTAATCGAATGTATTCGGGATGTCAGCGAAGAAAAAAACAAAGGTGTAACATTTAAAGACGATCTGACCGAAATCAAACAGCAATTTATTACGGTTGGTCTGATTCCAACCAGTTAGGTCATTCTACTTATACACCAAAAGGGAGCCTCTAAAAATAAAGCAAGCTCCTTCTCTCACGGGGAGAAGGTTGGGATCGGGGAATTAAAATCAATTGTTCACATCCCTCACCCTAGACCCGGAGGGAAAGAGAGTTTTTAGAGGTTCCCAAAAATCAATGGAGATTTTTCACTATGAGAATGCGCGGTTATGAAGGCCATTTGAGCCTTGATCAATTACAAACGCAAATACGCTTCGAAGAGGCTGGTTCGTTGGAATTATTCGATTGCGTGACGGCTACTGACAAAAACAACAAACCTCTTAATGTGTGTAAATTTAACGAACTTCCTCCAGGCGACATACCAAAAGATATTTTCTTGGCTGTTACAAATTCACCCAAACCAGCTGGCGCAACCAACAAAGTTTTAACTGACACAGTCATAGTAAACAATCAATTTACGACCGTAGATTTTTATCGGTGAAAAATCAACTATTAATTAATTTAATAGGCATTAAATCCGAATGTATTTTGGAGGGAAAATGGCAGGAATCAACTTCACGCCCGCATTACGAATCGAATATGACTGATTATTCAATACCTGCATCATAAACGCAGGTAAACTAACAGAGGTTGGAAAATTATGTGATCAACTAATTGCCAATCGCGCTCGTTACCAAAATATCGGCAATAACTTGGGAATACCGTGGTTTTTCATTGCCGTGATTCATAACATGGAATCCAGTCAAAAATTCTCGAAACACTTGCATAATGGTGACCCACTCACTGCTCGTACCGTTCAAGTCCCTGCTGGCCGCCCACGCACAGGCAATCCGCCTTTTACCTGGGAAGAAAGCGCTTCCGATGCACTAGTGATGCATAATCTTAATGGGAATAACGATTGGTCTACCGCCGGAGTGCTCTATCAGCTGGAAGCCTACAACGGTTGGGGTTATCGAAAGCACCACCCTGAAGTTCTAAGTCCTTACCTTTGGTCTTTTTCGAATCATTACAGCAGTGGAAAGTACATTGCCGACGGCACATGGTCAGACACGGCGATTTCCAGGCAATGCGGAGCAGCGGTTTTGTTGCGATGCATGGCAGAGCTTGGTGAAATTGACTTTACCGATCAGCCACGACCTGTTGAATCGCCCACCCCATTGGTAGTCAGTTATTCCGAAACCAAGTCCGAAGACCTGAGCACGATTAAACAGGCTGAGGATTTGCAACGCTGGCTTAATACCTTTTCCGGTGTGTTCGTATTGATTGATGGCATACCGGGAAAGAAAACTTCGGACGCTTTCAAACAGGTTACAGGTTCGTTTTTACCGGATGACCCTAGAAACTAGATTGGTCTGAATTACCGGTAAATATATAAATCGGAAAAATGGTCAGATTCCCCGCGGCAAAGCTGATTGTTAATTGCCTAGGCTTTTATGATACTGAGCAAATCCCTCCTTAATTGCAAATATGGACGCTGAAACTCTTGAAGAAAAAGAACTTATTTCTCTAGAGCGAACAAAGCTCGAAAGAGAACGGCTTGAGTTCGAGCAAAAGAAACTACAACGCATGACAATCGGAGTCTCGACGGTTGCAGTCCTCGTATCGCTTCTTCAGGTCGGCATCGCCTATTTACAAAGTCGCCTCTCAACTGCGCAGACAGTTGAGAAATTCATTCCGTACCTTCAAAAACAGGAAACTCGTGATGCAGCTTTACTAACTATGTCAGGATTCGTCGATCAGCAATTTGTCACGCAGTTAGCCGAAAAGTCGAGAGCAACCACCGTTCTCGAAACATTTCAGGTAAAAGGAAGTGAGCGGGAAAAATCACAAGCAACCGCAGCGCTTTCCGAGTTGGATAGAAAGCGTAGAGTTTTAATTGACAAGATCTTTGACTCCAGTAAACCCGCGCGAATCGAAGCGACGACCGAACTAATTCGCCAGTGGAGTACGGATCCCAACATCATCCCACAGCTTATTGAAGTGGCATCAGCAAAACTCGCGAATCAGAGTGGTATTGTCAACACATTGGTGATTTTACGAGAAACTCCCCCTGATATCCTTAGAGCAAACGCCGAGGATCTTGCATCGTTTTTGAGTAAAGCAAAGCTGAATGGTCATCAAACAGCTGGACTTGTAACAGATGTGGAAAATCGCGCAACGGCTTCGCGTTAACACGAGGAATGATATTGCGAGGTTTTTCAAATATTGACACTGGAGCAACTCATAGGAGACAAAAAATGAATGAAAACGTAGCTAAATTGATTGCAATTGCAGAAAATGAGGTCGGCACCCGCGAAGGCGCCACAAACAATACCGGCGCACGCATAGTCGAGTATCAGGGGGCAACTTGGTTGGCACCAGGTGCATGGCCTTGGTGCGCCGCGTTTACAGCCTGGATAATGCGGGAATGGCTCGAAGATGAGAGAGTTCGAGAAGCATTAAATTTGCCATCGTTTTCCCTAGCGGATAAATGGCGCTGTAAAGATGCGAGTGCGTTTGGTTGGGAAAAATGGGCAAAACAAAAAAATTTGCTAGTACTGCCGGAAACAGAAAAAGCCAAGGCCGGCGATTTCGTTATATTCGATTTCTCACATATTGCTTTAGTTGTAAAAGATCAAACTACAGTAAAAGAAAAACTCATAACAATTGAGGGTAATACTAACGGCAAGGGTGATCGAGATAGTGAAACTGGCGATGGCGTGTGGCGAAAAGAACGCCAACCAAGCTTAACCAAAAGCTACGTCCGGATAATACCTGTGTGATCGACTAGTTGTTCACTCTATCAGCTGTGCGCCCTAGCCTCCTGAAATAGACTTCTGAGCATCGGCAACACCTAAGACGAGTCAAATAAGAGGAACCAACATGACCATCACCCTAGGCCCCATTATCGGCCAGACCACCGACACTTCGGTAAAAATCTGGATACGCGGCGCGAAAGGCCCGAATCATGCCAGTCGCGAGTTTTGTTACGGCGCTTTCGATTTATACGATGGCGCGAGGCTGGTAGCTTCGAAATATTGCTTTTTAAAGGATTATTACGATTTCACCGGGGTGGTGTATTTCGATGGTCTAAAAGCCAATACCGCTTATCGGCTGGAATGCGGGCTGGTTTATAAGCGTGACGCACAAGCGCCGGCTACTGATGTTTTGGTGCAGGGACCAGTCGTGAATAGCACCGAAAAAGTCGGCACCACGTTTAAAACTCACCGGCCCAGCAACGATACCACGCTAAATTTTGTGTTCGGTTCCTGTCGCTATTTGTACTGGGACAATTTTGTTTTGAATGACGCGGAAAAAGGCGACAAGACTTTTCGTTCTATTTTCACTCAGCATCAGCAAAATCCGCTGGATTTCTTTTTAGCGGTTGGTGATCAGGTGTATGCCGATCCGTTGAACAAATTGCATGAGTATTCCAACTTCGACGAGTTATGCGAGATTTATCGCAAGTCGTTTAAATTGCCGAATATCCGCGAATTGATGAGTTGCGTGCCCACTTACATGATTCTGGACGATCATGAAATTCGTAACGACTGGTCAAAAAACCAGATGCGCGATGAAAATAGCGGCTTTTTCGCGACGCGGATGCGGGCTTATGCGTCTTACCAGCACCTCCATAATCCTGATACTCCCAACGGCCAGTTTTGGTATACCTTCGACAAAGGACCGTTTCCGTTTTTCGTGATGGATACGCGCACATTGCGGATTAGCGAAGCGACCAGCATCGAGGGTAAAACCATGCTCGGCCGCGAGCAGTTGAATGCGTTTTTGGATTGGCTGCACCAAAACCGCAATGCGCCCGTTAAATTCGTGGTGTCCAGCGTGCCCTTCTTCCCGGACCCTAAGCCTATGAAAGGCAGCGAGGACAAATGGGCCGGCTTTAACGACGAGCGCAGCATGATCCTGGAATTCATTCGCGTGGAAGGGATTAGCGACGTGGTGTTTTTGTCCGGCGACGTGCACAACTCCAGTTTTGCACGGATGCGTTGCTACCAGGACCCACAGTTTTTGTTGACCTCGTTGGTATCATCGCCATTTTATTGGCCCTACCCGCACGAAAGCCAAAGCGACTTTTACGGCGGCAAGACCCTGGAATTTATGCAGTGGTCGGACGGTAGCCGCCGCTTGCGCGACCGTATCGAATACCGCTACGAAGGCGAAGGCTTTATAGGCGATGAAAGCTTTACCCGAGTGTCGGTGGATATCGGCAAGGGCAGGCCTTGGTGTAGCGCGGAGATTTTTGATAGGAAAGGTCAACTGTTTCGTCAATATTCCAAAGCGTTTTTGTTTTAGGGCTTGCCTAAACGCTTCCACTCTCAGAGCAAAATGCTTGCTTTGTTGGAAACCATTCCCGCTCCCTCATTTTATTCTCCTCACCCCAACCCTCTCCAGCAGGAGAGGGAGCTTTATTTGTTATGGTTGGAGCATTTCTGGATTGCCGCTTTCGCGGGAATGACGGTATGTGCCAAGTGCGGCGATTTATTTCCCACCGCCAATTAGCGCTACCATCTCCTCCCGCTGAATCACCTCTTTCTCCTGCAACAGCTCAGCCAACTTATCCAAATAACCGCGTTTCTCGCTCAATATCTTTTGCGCGCGGCGTTCGGCGTCTTCGATTAAACCCTTAATTTCCGCATCGACCACGCGCGCGGTTTCCTCGCTGTAATTGCGTTGTTCGGACATATCGCCGGGTAGGAATTGCAGTTGTTGGCGTTGGCCGTAGATTTGCGGACCCAGTTTTTTACTCATGCCCAAATAGCAGACCATGTTACGGGCAATTTCGCTGGCCTTTTCCAGGTCGTTTTGGGCCCCGGTGGAGATACTTTGCAAAGCCAGCTGTTCGGCGACGCGGCCAGCCAGCAGTATAGCCAACTGATCTTTCAGCTCGTTTTCGGTGGAAAGGTATTTTTCCTCGACGGGTAGTTGCAAGGTAAAGCCCAGCGCTGAGACGCCGCGCGGGATGATGGAGATTTTATGCACCGGCTGACCGGTGGGGACATTTTCCGCGACCAAAGCATGGCCGGCCTCGTGATACGCCACCCGGCGCTTTTCGTCCGGGCCGAGGATACGGTTTTTCTTTTCCGGACCGGCCATCACTCTATCAATGGCAGCTTCGAAATCGGCCATGTTAACGGTGTCGCGGCCGCCGCGTGCTGCCAGGATGGCTGCTTCGTTGGCGATATTGGATAGATCGGCACCGACAAAACCGGGGGTGCGCTTAGCAACCGTGTTCAAGTCGATGTCTTTGTCCAATTGCATGGCTTTGCTATGCAGTTTCAGAATCGCCACACGATCTACCAGGTCGGGTTTATCGACCACAATTTGCCTATCGAAACGGCCGGCGCGCATTAGGGCTTTATCCAGTATCTCCGGTCTATTGGTAGCCGCCATCACCACCACACCGGAAGTGGCGTCGAAGCCATCCATTTCGGTCAATAACTGGTTCAGGGTCTGTTCGCGTTCGTCGTTGCCGCCCAGCATTGCCGGACCGCCACGCGAGCGGCCAATCGCATCCAGTTCGTCGATGAAGATGATGCACGGGGCTTTTTGCCGGGCTTGTTCGAATAAATCCCGCACCCGCGCCGCGCCGATACCGACGAACATTTCGATAAATTCCGAGGCGCTGATGTTAAAAAACGGCACCCCGGCTTCGCCGGACACCGCACGGGCCAATAGCGTTTTACCGGTACCCGGCGAGCCCACCAGCAACACGCCTTTTGGCATCCGCCCGCCCAGCTTTTGCAGTTTTTCCGGGGATTTTAAAAACTCGATGGTTTCCTTCAACTCCTGTTTGGCACTCTCAGCGCCGGCGACGTCGTCGAAGGTGGTTTTCGAGGTTTCCTGCTGGATGCGGATTTTATTGCCCAAATTCAAAAAGCCGCGCCCTGCACCGCCAGTCATTTTCGGCAGCAACCACATCCACAGCCCGGCCAATATCGCGACGGGAATCACCCAGTTGAACAGCAAATTGCTTAACCAGTTGTCGCCGCTCCTGACCACGTATTCGACTTTATGCTCTTGCAGGTTTTTAACCAGCGACTCGTCCCAAAGCGGAATCGTGAAAAAATGCTTGCCGATCTTTTTATCTTCTTCTTTTAAAGTGCCATTGATGAATCGTTGGGTAACCACGGCGTTATCGACTTTATTATCGTTAACGAAGGTTAGAAACTGGCTGTAGGGTATTTCCTGACCTTGAATGCGCTCGCCACCGGCGAACAACGAAAGTACAAATATGCCCAACAATACATACAACCATACCGGAGAGCGCTTGGGTTCTGCGCTGCCGGGTTGATCGGCGCCTGGTTTAGGTTTGGATAGGCTTTGCAACGTCGATTTGAGCCACGCCCAAAACACGCATAACCATTTAACAAAAGTCTGATAAAGCTCGGTTAGTTTTTGCTGGTCTATCATGACGCACTCCCCTCTTGTAGTTATCGAGGCCATTCCAGGGTCCATAATCCGCCATTCAAGTCAAGGTGGGGATTCCGGTTTAGGCCTCTTTTGTTTGTTCACTGTACTCCAGTTTTACCGGTTTTTAGCGAGTAATCAAATGTAATGTACTGGAGACTTTTCACTAAATTTACGGAAATCCAGTTTTTAACTACTTCTAGGCCACAGCTTCGCGTGAGCAACGATATTCAAGGCGCAGGTAAGTGGGATAAGGACAATCTCACTATTTCTTGCCGTTCGGAAAGTGAAAAATGCATCCAAACCTTTGGTATTTTCGTACATCTCTACACAACCGAATTTCCGCATAATCACCTTATCAATTGAGTTGCTGTTTCGTCGCGTTTGCTATTTAATGACCAACGGTCAAAGCAACCCGGGCGCACGGCGTCCCGCAACTCATTTTTCCCAACTTAGAAGGAGGGACAAAATGTCAAACCCGCTTAGTAGGCTGATCGGCAAACTATTCACGGACCCGGTCGAACAAGTCGGCATCGCTCTGCCGTCCGCTACTTTGGTAGCAGTGTTTTTTAATTATCGAGAGCAGATTCACCCTGTCTTGCAGCGTTTGCCCAACCCTTTCGCCGCCAGCACAACGGGCGCGCTGATTTTTCTGCTACTGACGCTGGCAGTTTCCCTCATCGTCAAACGCCTGTCGCACGACTTACTCAATACCGCTTACGATTATTTGTATCGGGACCTCAAGCGTCTGAAATCGGATAGTTGGTACCGGCGCGCGCAAAATTTGGCTTTATCCACCAACGACCCCTTGCTTAGTAAATATCATGAAGCCTTGGATAGACTCAGGGATAACGATAATCCGGTGGTCGCCAAGGTGGAGGCCCTGCAAATTCAATCCAAATTGGCGCGCAGCCTGACCTTGATATTGGCGATCTTTACTTTGGTATTGTTTATCGAAAAGTTGATGTTACTCGGGTTGGTGTGTGGAGGTGTTTCAGGATTAATGCTGTCTAGTTTTTTTAAGGAACGTTGGGCCGCATCTGAATTGGTTTATCAAGCGCTTTACGAAACCTATTACCGCCAGGAGCGCCGCCACCCGATATGGACTTCACCGATTATTCGCATCAACAAACCGGTACAGCCGTCATGCGAGACTGAGGCTGTAGAATAAGAAAATCGTAATTGGCAGAAAAACCCGGTCCGGAGTCGCAGACATCGATTACTAGACCGCCAGATAGACCGGGTATATCATCCGCCCGGCAAGCCTAAATAGAGACCTTAATCGATCAACCGGATCGTTACCAAAAAGGCGGACTTATGCACAAACCGACATATCGACTTAAAGCCTTGGCTTACGCCGGGCTGAGCCTGCTCCCGATTTCCGTTGTCGCTCAAACCGCGGCCGTTAACGGCGAGGACAAACCCATCGCCTTATCCATTCATTTTTTAATTACGCTGGGCATCTTGGCGATAGTTGTGCTCGCCTTTTTGTTGTATCTGCGGCATCTGCAAAAAACCTTTCTGGAAACCTGCACCCGCGAAAAACAACTGGCGCTGTTCTTTCAAAGCCCGGCAGGTCTGCCGGAAGGCACGATACGGGGCGTGATCGCGATGCTGATCGTCACCGCCTCGATGCTGTTTTTAGCCTTACCCAACAACCAGTTCCCGGACGTATTGGGCGGTATCCTCGGCACCATCATCGGTTTTTATTTCGGCGCGCGCGGGCAAAATCGCGATTCCGAAAGCGCCGCATTGCAGCAAGCCCATGAAGCCACGACTCAACGCGACGAAGCCGTCAGTCAGCAACAGCAATCCAAAACCGGTTCCATGCTGGAAACCGTCAGCACCGGCATTGACATGGCCCGTACCGTGGCCGGTTTATTGCCCAAAGACATCGGCGGCAAATACGTCGATCTGGCTAACAAAGTCGAAAAAGGCGTGAATGTCGCCAAAGGCCTGATGGGCGAAGGCAAGATCGAAGATGCACTGCACGCGGTCACCGACACGCAAACCGCACTCGATCAGGACGGTCCCTTAACCGACATCGTCGGCAGCGCCGTGAAAACCTTCGGTGCCACCCTGGGCACCTTTATGCCGCCGGCCGCATTGATCGCCGCGGTAGTAGCCGGTACAGTCAAATTGACCGGTATTTATTACCAAAAATGGAAAGCCCGGATTTTACACATGCCGATTTCGCCGGCAGCCGGTTTGACGCTGGAACCGGTCGACGACAACACCGGCTTCATGTTGCTGCGGCAAAGCCCCTTATTTCGTAACGCCTTCCAGGCGCAAATGGAAAATCCCAAGTTTCTGAAAGAGGCCGTCAACGATTTCATCGGCAATGCCGATTCGGCGGATTTGTTCGAAAAATACGCCGAGCTAGGCGGCTTTCAAACCTTAGAACAATTTGAAGAAGGCCTGGACGAATTCCATCGCACCGCCGCCGACCGGGAATTGAAATCCTTGATCCTGGCCCGCGACCCGGCCATGTTCGGTAGCACCGGTGGTTACGAATCGGTGTTACAAGCCGTGGACAAATTGCATCAAAACCCAGACGCATTGAAAGACCTGGATAGCTTGATCGTGGTGACCGAGAAGTTGCAAGCCGAAGACAAACCGGTCGCCGGCATGATCACCAAAATACTGGAGGGCCAAGCGTCATGAAGCGGAATCTTAAATTCATCATGCCCCTGTTAATAGCAGTTTTGTTAGTCTCCGGCTGCGCGACCCGGCAATTGAAAAACTTTAAAGAAGCCGCCGCTGAAAACAATTGGCAGGAAATCGCCGCAGCGGAAGTCGATTGCAAAGTCGACGACGAGGCCTGCAATCAGCTGCATTTGCTAAAAGGCGATGCCTGTTACCGACTGGCCAAACAAAACACCGACAGCGTCAAAAACTACCAATGCGCCGCCGAGCAACTAGAACAAGGCATTCACCTGACAACCGATTGGGCCAATGCCGAGGCCGTAGTAGGCAAACGCGCCCAGTATTTCGAAAATTGGTGCGAGTCGCTGCGTTTGCTGCGTAGCGAACAAACCAGCACAGCCGCCGCCACGCCTTACAATCAAAAGCTGCACAGTTGTGCCCGCGAATTTCTGCAAGCCCCCGGCGACTTAAAACCGGCCGCCACCTTTTTTCTGCATAACGCCGAACTAGCCGCGATACGTTTCCAAATCAACGACACCGGCAGTTGCCAAGCGCTGAAACAATTGCAACAAAATGAGAGTCAAGCTGCCGCGCAGGCCGCCCAAAGCCGCTACGCCGACCATCATCGGCGCTTGTTAAACGACATCGCCGGGATCAAAGCGTCAATTCCCGGCTGCCCATAAGCCTTTAGCAGATAGGAGCCGGTCATGGCCTTTAGTCGCCCTCTTAAATTTCAACTGCCAATGCTGCGCGGCCGCGATGTTCTTGAAGTACAAACGCGGTTAAAAGCGTTGCAGATTAATGGTGTCGGCCAACCCGATGGATTATTCGGTGCGAAAACCTCCGCAGCGGTCGTGGCATTTCAAACCAGTCGCGGTTTGGACAGCGACGGCATTGTCGGCCCGTTAACCTGGAGCAGTTTGTTCCAGGACGACAGCTTCCCGAATACGCAACGCCCCGCCGCCAACGACGCCGGCAGCACCACCATCGGTCAAGATTTACTCGACGAATTAAAAGCCAGGCATGCCTATCAAGACAGCGTGTCCTGGCAATTAACCGCACAAGGCTTATTGGTAGGCAACGACAATGCGCCACTAGGTAGCGGCGGCGAGCCGAAAACAGTTGCCAAAATCTGGAGCCAATACGGCAGTGCGTTGACGCATTGGTCTACCGAGTTAAACGTACCGGTAGAACTCATCATCGCCACCATCTGCACCGAATCGTCCGGCAATCAAAACGCGGTGCGCGAAGAACCCGGCTTTATCGACGAAGTGCGTACGCCACACAAAATTTCGCCGGGTTTGATGCAGACTTTGATTTCCACCGCCCGAGCGGCCTTGAATAAAGACGACATCGACAAGGCCTGGCTATTAGTCCCCAGCAATTCGATTCAAGCCGGCACCGCCTACATCGCCGGACAATGGAAGCAAACCCATTTCGATCCGCCGAAAGTGGCATGCGCTTACAACGCCGGCGGCATCTATCGTAACGACTCGGCCCGCAATCGCTGGAAAATGCGCCAATATCCCATCGGCAGCGCCGAGCATGCCGACCGTTTTGTCAAATGGTTTAACGATTGTTTTGCGTTTTTCGAGAACAACGGCAGCGCGCCCGAGTGTAGTTTTTTTAATGCTTTGCGCAAATAAGTTTAACTGCTGCACCTGACTCTTAGACTCCCTGAAGCTATCATTTCCTCGAAAGTGAGCGCCGGTAGACCACCGAGCCAATCCAGGCAAGAGGTCTCCCACCTGCATCGGCAGTCGTAAAAGCTCCCTCTCCCGAAGATAAAGGGTTCTGTGTTGGCTTTTGCGACAACCACCTTGGGGAAACGATGTTTGAGCTTAGGGTTAATCACAAGATTGGCTCTTCGGTTCCGAGACTTCCCTACCACCGCCATTTGACAATTCCCTGCCCCAAGGAATCTTAACCTCATGAAGGTGTCGATTGGCGTAAGGTATTGCCGCAACGCCACCATCCATGGCATAACTTCGGCTGACCTTCTTGCCAACATTGAGGCCCAACATGCTGCAAAAACGCCTGATTGCTCTGCTGTTGCTGTTGATCCTGTTACCGACTTTATCGGTCGGTTACATGGCCTATCGGTTTGCCACCGACAATATCCGCACGGATCGCTTTAAGATTGTCAGCCGCGTGGCGGAAAGCCGCCATGAACAACTCAAACTGGTACTGGAACGTGCCGACACCCGTGCCCACGCCTTCCTGGCCGAAGTGCTAATGAAATGCGTGGCGGCGGAGCAATTGAATCGCGCCTGCGCCGCTAATTTCTTGAACGACTATTTACTCACCGAAGGTGCCGCCGGCGCGGTTTTTTTTCGCCGCGACACCCATTCCGGCACGGTCAGCGTCGGCGAGCAACCCGTCGCACTTGCCGATTTAAACGATTTTCAACCAGGACAACTGGCCGACTTCAGCAAACCTTTTCAGGAACAGCCACGTTTTTATTATGTGATTGCCAAAGATGCCAAACTGCCCTGGCAATTGTTGGTCAGCTATCCGGTTAGCCTGATTCAAAATATTTTTGCGGCTCACCCCGACCTGGGTAAATCCGGCGAATCTTTCTTGGCCGACAGCAGCGGTTTTTTTGTTACCAAACCGCGCTATGCGAGCCGACATGGCAACAGCCACCCCATCGCTGCGCAAGCGATGCAAAGCTGCCTGGCCCGGCAAAATGCGGAACTGATGGACAGCGATTACCGCGAGCGTGCAGTTATTCATGGTTTCCGCACTATTCCGGAAACCGGCGGCGGCTGCATCATGGCGCATATCGAACAGGCCGAGGCGCTGGCCCCGATTCAACGCCTGGAAAAACAGATGCTGATCACCGTGCTGGTGTTTGTTGGCTTGACGACGATAATCGCCAACGCCCTGGCCAGACGTATCGTCCGGCCTATCTCACGCCTGACCAGCACCGCCAGACGCATCCGCGACGGCGATTTGTCGGTGCGCGCCGCAGTCAGCGGTCTTGATGAAATCGCCGAACTGGCCAGTTCCTTCAATCACATGACCGATGCGCTGGCCGATGCCCAGCATAATCTGGAAGCAAAAGTCGCCGAGCGCACCCAAGCCCTACGCACGAGCGAGGAACGCTATATGCTTGCAGAGCGGGCTGTTAACGACGGCATCTGGGACTGGGACATTGTGCATCACGAATACTATTTATCGCCGCGCTGGAACAAAATTCTCGGGTATGCCGACGGTGAATTGCCTAACGTGGAATCGATTTTCTTCGAATTAATCCATCCCGACGATAAAGCCCGCGCCAGCGAAGCGTTTCGCAAACACTTGGAACACAACGAGCGTTACACCACCGAACTGCGTTTACGGCACAAGGACGGCAGCTACCGTTGGGTGCTGGATCGGGGGGATGCGTTGCGCGACGCCGAGGGCCGGCCGGTGCGGATGGTCGGCTCCATCACCGACATCACCGAACGCAAGGCGGCGGAAGAGGAGTTGTTGAAATACCGCGAACATCTGGAAGAACTGGTGGCGATGGCTACTACGGAAGTTAAAGCCATCGTCCAAACCGCAGTCAATGGCGTGATTTCCATCGACAGTAGCGGGCTGATTCGGATGTTCAATCCCGCCGCCGAAAAACTGTTCGGCTGGAGCAGCGCCGAAATCGTCGGTAAAAATGTCTCGCTACTGATGCCGGAGCCCGATGCCTCCGCGCACGACAGTTACATTCAACATTTCTTGGCGACCCATCAGGCCAAAATCCTCGGCATCGAGCGGGAGGTCATCGCCCAACGTAAAGACGGCAGCCGTTTTCCCGCCAATTTGGCAGTTGGTCACGGCATTATCTCGGAAGGTCGGCATCTATTTGTCGGCTTTATTTCCGACATCAGCCTGCAAAAACAAGCCGAGCAGGAATTGAGACTAGCTAAGGAAGCCGCCGAGGCAGCCGCTAAAGCCAAGGCCAATTTCCTGGCTAACATGAGCCACGAAATCCGCACGCCGATGAATACCGTCATCGGCTTTGCCGAAGTTGCCTTGCAAGATCAAAACCTGGCCGGTGATACGCGCGGCCATATAAAAACCATCCTCAGTTCCGGCCGGCATCTGCTGAGTGTGATCAACGACATTCTGGACTTCTCTAAAATCGAAGCAGGTAAGGTGGAGCTGGAGTCGGTCTGTTTCAATCTGCCGTTTGCGGTGCAAGAGGCATTGCAGATCATGGGTTTGCGCGCCGCCGAAAAAGGCTTGCGCATCGATTTGGCGATAGAAGCCGGCTTGCCCACGCATTTCGTCGGCGACCCGAACCGTTTGCGGCAGGTGATTTTGAATTTGGTTGGCAACTCGGTAAAGTTCACCGATACCGGCAGCATAGGCGTGACGATCAAGCGCGCGGAAGGTGTCGAGATGTTGCATTTCGCCATCAGCGACACCGGCATCGGTATGACCCCGGAACAAACCGAACACATCTTCGAATCGTTCTCGCAAGCCGATGCCACCACCAGCCGCCGTTTCGGTGGCACCGGCCTGGGTACCACCATCAGCAAACAAATTGTCGAAATGATGGGCGGCCGGATCTGGGTGGAAAGCCAGGCGGGGGTCGGCTCAGTGTTTCATTTCACCGTGCATATGCCGGAATCTGCCAGCGCGGAAAACTGTCTGTACGATGTGAGTTCGGTGCATAGCGTGGCTTATTTCTCCCCACGCCGCTTCAAGGTCTTACTGGCCGAGGACATAGAAGCTAACGCCACGCTGGCGCGCTTACGTCTGGAGCAGCAGGGCCATCAAGTCAGCTGGGTTAAAAACGGCCAGGAAGCGGTGGACGCCTTTCAAAGCGGCGACTACGACTTGATTCTGATGGACCTGCAAATGCCGGTGCTGGACGGTATCGCCGCCACCCGGCAAATTCGTGAACTGGAACAAGTCAGCGGCAGCCATATCCCGATTCTGGCCCTGACCGCCAGCGTGTTGAGCCATGAACGCCGCGAATCGCTGGATGCCGGCATAGACACCATAGTCGGCAAACCTATCGATGTCGACGATTTATTGACGCAGATGGAAAGACTGGTGCCCAAAGGCCAAGGCATTGCCAATACCGGCCTCAGCATCGCCGAACCGCCGAAAGTTGCCGTGGACTTCACGCCGTTGGCCGGCGTCGCGGATTACGAAAAAGGCTTGACCACCTGGCTGGATCCATTGATTTACGCCGATGCCTTATTAAATTTTGCCGAGCAACATGGCGCAGACGGTGCCAAATTACTACGCAATCTACAAGAGCACCCGGAGAATCTCGAAGCGGTCCGGCGCATCGCCCATGCTTTAAAAGGCGTGGCCGGCAATCTGGCCTTACCCGTTATCGCCGGCCTGGCCACTGAGGTTGACGCGCAATTCAAAACCGGCGACCTGCAAAACATCAAGGAATTGATCAAGACGCTGGACGTCGCGCTAAACGCCGCTGTTGAAGCCGTACACCAACTAAAACTGCCGAGCAAACCGGCAGCGGTCGCCGCAACAGCCTTCGATGCGGAACAGGTCGGCAGCCTTTTACAGCAATTGAACACCGCACTGGACAGTTTGAATCCTGACCACGTCGAACCGGTTTTACAAAGGCTTGGCGCGTTTCTCGCCGAAACCGAGCTGAAAGCCATCCGCTTCGAAGTGGATAGTTTCGATTTCGACGCCGCGAAAATCCAAGTTAATCGCTTGGCGGATAAATTAGCGATCACGTTTAAGGAATAAGCCATGAAAGACAGCTACAAAGTATTGCTGGTCGACGACGAACCGAACAATTTGAAAGTGCTTCAGCAAATACTCAAGGACCGCTTTCAACTGCTGTTTGCTATCAACGGCGAAAAAGCCCTGGCGGCCGCCCGGGAACATCAACCCGACATTATTCTGCTGGACATCATGATGCCGAATATGGACGGCTACCAAGTGTGTACGCAGTTAAAAGCCGATCCGCTGACCGCGAAAATCCCGGTGATTTTCGTTACCGCGATGGGAGAAATGGAAAACGAAGCGCGCGGTTTCGATGTCGGCGCGGTCGATTACATCCAAAAACCGGTCTCCGGCCCCATCGTGCTGCGGCGGGTGCAAACTCATCTATCGCTGGTGCGAGTAGATGAACTGGACCAACTCGCTCGTGCTGCCATCGAAATGCTCGGTGACGCCGGCCACTATAACGATCCGTACACCGGCGACCACATCTGGCGCATGGCGGCCTATTCGGCGGCACTGGCCCGCGCTGCCGGCTGGTCGCCATCGCAAGTGGCGATGATGGAATTGGCCGCCCCCACCCACGACACCGGCAAAATCGGCATTCCGCACGGCATTCTTAAGGCGGCGCGAGCGTTGAACGAAGAGGAATGGCCCATCATGCAGTCGCATTCGCAAATCGGTTACGACATACTGAATAAAAGCGACAACCCGGTCTTCAAGATGGCCGCGGAAATCGCCCGCCATCACCACGAAAAATGGGACGGCAGCGGCTACCCGCTGGGCTTGGCGGGCGAAGCGATTCCCGAGTCGGCCCGAATCGTGGCGATAGCCGATGTGTTCGATGCCTTGACCACTAAACGTCCTTACAAAGAACCGTGGCCGCTGGAAGAGACTTTAAAATCGATGCAAAGCATGGCCGGCAGTCACTTCGATCCACGCCTGCTGGCCTTGTTTATAGAGATAATGCCGGAAATCTTACGGCTGAAAGCGGCTTGGGGCCAATAAGCTACTAAATATCGTATCGGTGACGATTTTCCGTAACGATTGCAGTCGGAACCCGGCTTTTCTGTATCCGCCCCTATCACGTTTTCAGTGCTCAGGCCACAGCCTACAAGGCTTGGCGATCCGCTGCATCAAACCCCGTTTAATTCGATAGTTTTGGCATTTTTTATGCTGCGTAATCCTTGTCATCAAATAACCAGGGGCGCGTCATGAAAACTTACGAAAAAATACAAATCGGCGATGTGATCCACAGTAACTGGTATGGCGACGGCACCGTCGCCGACCTGAATGAAACCGGGACAGGCAAAATCAAATTCGGCAGATTTTTTGTGATGTTTCGGGAGTTTGAGATTTTTTACGCAAACGGCTGGATGTTGTCGGTATAAGGTCATTACTACCAGCCGATTGGCTAATGCTGTCGGATACGATGGCGTAAGCGGTATGAGAAATCGCGGAACGCTGCTTAAACAGGTTTTAATTCGGGCATTAACTCGGCGGATGCGCCAATAGACGCATCCGCCGCGAGGTTTGCAAACATTTCATACGGCTGATTCCGTCTTGAAACCGACATAAAAGAATGTGCCTACCTAACTACCTAACTAGCGTCCTCAATAAACAAATTAACCGCCGACAGTCGCTAGGTTTACGATTTAGCCGCACTCTTACTGCCCAATAAAATGGTATGGCGTTGGTAGCCATCGTCTGCTGCCGCGGCCTCTGACTCGGTTTTCCGCAATTGCTCGGCCCGGTCTTTTTCTATGGCTTCTCTGAGCACCTCGCGATAAGACCGATTGATGCTGCTGGCGTACTGCGTGTCTTTTTTTTCTTGCGTTTCGGCGATGGTCTTGGTGGGTTCCGGGTCATAACGCTCTTCAAGTTCCTCAGCCAGTTTTTTCAACTGCTGGCTGATTGCCAAGGCCAATGCAGACGAATGCGTTTTGTTGTCGGCCAAATTGAAAATCCGGATCAGTTCATCCCGTAAATTAAACCCGTACACCACCGGATCGCCGTGCTTTTGCTGAAAATCGTAGGCAATAAAAAAATCCAGCGGATTGGTGGGATTTTTATCGAAGAAGATCGTGGCGCTTTCCATCGTGTAATTCAGCGCCTCGACAAACTGCTTCCTGGCCTGTTCCATTTCGTCAAAGATAAAGTCATCGGCAATTTGTTTTACGATGTATTTCATAATCCGCCCCGGCTTAATTTCGATAGACCCGTCAACATAAAACTCGCTGCATCCTACTCTGTTTCATAGATGGCGGGAATCATTGCCACCGATTGTATCAATTTGCTTTGCTCGTGCACCTATTAACCCGGCCCTGTTTATCACTGGTATGCTGTTCGGGCTGAACTCGTCGAAGCCCGGTCTGGTGCGCACTTCGACAGGCTTTTACCCTAGGACATTAGGGCGAACGGTACGTAAATAATCGAAATATTGCCATTTTTCAGCGCTTTTATGCCTAACAAAATGCCCACCCATCACGCCGATGGCGTTCCCCATGAAGCCATGACACCGAGCACACCGGCAAGCGCTTCAAACACAGCGCCGAGCTTTCCGCACTCGCGATCCTCGGCAACACCGCTAATTCTTCCGCATGTCTCGCTGACGCTCCCCATTACGGTGCGCACCACGCATGTGCAAAAAAAGCACTTCCGAATCAATAGAGTGCATCGTTTTTTATGCGCGCAGAGATGCACCTGCTAATTCCTCCAAATTCGGGCTTGCAGAAAACTGACGTAAAGCACTGTTTGTAAACGTTATTTATAAAAATCCATTAGAAGACTCAATAAACTGGCATCAGCATTGCTTAGTAACAAGCAATACTCCAGTGTAGGAGTGGTAAACCAAAACCCCGCTCACTGTTGAGCACCAAAGACAAAGGCGTCTACTGTCCGGCTTGCAAGCAAGTCGGGCATAGACGCCTTTTTTTTGGCCAATTTTTCTCAATTGACAGGAAACGATATGAAACAGAACAGCATATTCACCCCCAAGACACTAGCCGCCGCGCTAAGCTCGGTCGTCGCACTGGCGGTACTGGGCTTTTCCAACCACAGTTTCGCCGCCGGCAAACTGGAAAAGGAAGACTTGAAATTCGGCTTCATTAAACTGACCGACATGGCACCGCTGGCCGTCGCAGCTGAAAAAGGCTTTTTTGAGGAAGAAGGCCTGTTCGTACAACTGGAAGCGCAAGCCAATTGGAAAGTAGTCATGGATCGCGTGGTGAACGGCGAATTGGATGGTTCGCACATGCTGGCGCCTGCCCCATTAGGTTCCAGCATTGGCTACGGTACTAAAGCCGACATCGTCACCGCTTTCAGCATGGGCTACAACGGTAGCGCGATTACCGTATCCAACGACATCTGGAAACAAATGAAAGCCAACGTGCCGATGGAAGGCGGCAAGCCTGTGCACCCCATCAAAGCCGACGCCTTGAAACCGGTAGTGGATAAATATAAAGCAGAAGGCAAGCCATTCAACATGGCCATGACCTTTCCACCCGGTAGCCACAACGTCAAACTGCGCTATTGGCTGGCCGCCGGTGGCATTAACCCCGGTTTTTACGCGCCGCCCCAAGACACATCCGGCCAAATTAATGCCGACGCCTTATTGGCGGTAACCCCGCCGCCGCAAATGCCGGCCACATTGGAATCAGGGACTATTTTCGGCTACTGCGTCGGCGAACCCTGGAACCAACAAGCGGTGTTTAAAGGCATCGGCGTACCGGTAATCACCGACGACGAACTCTGGAAAGACACCCCGGAAAAAGTCTTCGGCGTCACCCAAGCCTGGGCGGAAAAATATCCGAATACGTATTTAGCCGTCACTAAAGCCTTAATACGCGCTGCGATGTGGCTGGATGCCGAAAACAACAAAAACCGTAAAGAAGCCATCGAAATGCTGTCGCAAAAACAATATGTCGGTGCCGACGTTGACGTGTTGGCGGCCAGCATGAACGGTACTTTTGAATACGAAAAAGGCGACAAACGCTCCCTGCCCGACTTCAACACCTTTTTCCGTCACGGTGCCAGCTATCCCTCCTACAGCAGTGCGATCTGGTATCTGACCCAATTACGCCGCTGGGGAATGATCAACGAATACAAACCCGACAACTGGTATATGGAAACCGCGAAAAAAGTTTATCGCCCTGACATCTATCTGGCTGCCGCAAAAGAACTGGTCGCTGAGGGTAAAGCCAAAGCCGAAGACTTCCCTGCCGACACCAGCATCAAGCCGTCGCAAAACTTTTTCATCGACAAAATTCCGTTCGATGCCAACAAACCTAACGATTATCTGGCCAAATTTGCTATTGGCTTGAAAGGCAAGCAAACCGTCTCCGGCGGCAAAATTGTCGACTAAGAAACTCTGGTGGGTGCTCTACACAAGGATCGTATGTTGATGCAGGGACGCATCCTTTTTACCGACACCATTAAGACAAGCGAGTAAAGACATGACTAATACACTGATCAAATTTTTCAACATCACCGGCCTGACCTGGTTCGTACCCTTAGTCAAAATCGCCGCCGGTGAAAACCCAGCCCAACAAATGCGCCAGTTGTGGCTGGTCATGGGCGTGCCCATCATCGCTTTCATCTTGTTTTTGGGGTTTTGGAGCGTCACCGCCGCGCGGATCAATACTAGCTTGGGCGCTATTCCCGGCCCGGTCGCGGTCTGGTCGGAAGTCAGCGGTCTGGTGACTGAACACTATGCCGAAAAAACCAAAATGGCCGAGTTTTATCAACGCCAGGAATTGCGGAATAAAGAAAAGTTGGCCGAAGACCCCAAAGCGGAAATCAAGCCGCGCCCCTACACCGGCAAGCCGACTTATCTGGACCAAATTCTTACCAGCCTGCGCACCGTGTTTGCCGGCTTTATCATCGCCACGCTGATCGCCGTGCCGCTAGGCATCATCTGCGGCATGAGCCCGGTGCTGAATACCGCGTTTAACCCGCTGATCCAAATCTTCAAACCCGTATCCCCGTTGGCCTGGCTGCCCATCGTCACCTTGGTGGTGAGTGCCATGTATGTTACCGACGACGATTCCTGGTTTGCCAAATCGTTTGTCACCTCGGCCATCACCGTGACTTTATGTTCCTTGTGGCCGACGCTGATCAACACCGCCGTCGGCGTGTCATCGATAGACCGCGACTTGGTCAACGTCGGCAAAGTGTTAAGACTGGATTGGGCCACGCAAATCAAACGCATCATTCTGCCCTCGGCTTTGCCTTATATCTTTACCGGGATGCGCCTATCCTTGGGGGTGGGCTGGATGGTTTTGATCGCTGCCGAGATGCTGGCGCAAAACCCCGGTTTAGGCAAATTCGTCTGGGACGAATTCCAAAACGGCAGTTCCAATTCCTTGAGCAGAATCATGGTGGCGGTATTTACCATCGGTATTATCGGTTTCATTCTCGACCGGGTAATGCACTCGTTACAAAACCTGTTCTCGTTCCAAAAAATCTGAGGATACCGTCATGAGCGCCGCCCAAGCCAAAATCATCGAACTTTCCATGCACAAACAATCCGCCATGTCTTCCGTTCCCGCCAACGATGCGTATAAGCCGCTAGTAGAGTTAAAAAATGTCTGTAAATCCTACGGTGAAGGCAAAGATAAAACCTCCATCCTCAGAGACATCAATCTGGACATTCGCGAAGGCGAGTTCATCGCCATCGTCGGTTTTTCCGGTAGCGGCAAAACCACGTTGATCTCGATGATTGCCGGTCTTATCCATGCCGATAGCGGCGAACTATTGAAACAAGGCCAAGCCATCACCGAACCGGGACCGGATCGCGGCGTGGTATTTCAAAACTATTCATTGATGCCTTGGCTAACGGTTTACGAAAACGTGGCGCTGGCGGTGGATGCGATCTTCAAAGATTGGACGTCGGAGCAACGCCGTGCGCATACCGAGAAATACGTAAAGATGGTGAATCTAGGCCGGGCGATGGACAAAAAACCGGGTGAACTGTCAGGCGGCATGCGCCAACGCGTCAATGTCGCCCGGGCGTTGGCCGCCAACCCGGATATTTTGCTGCTCGACGAACCGCTCAGCGCCCTGGACGCGCTGACCCGCGGCAACTTGCAAGACGAAATCCTGCAAATCTGGGAACAGGATAAAAAGACCGTCATTTTGATTACCAACGACGTGGACGAAGCCATTTACATGGCTGACCGGGTCATTCCTCTCAATCCCGGCCCGGATGCCAGCTTCGGCCCTGCGTTTACGGTCAATCTGGAGCGGCCGCGCGACCGAACCGCGCTGAACCATAACGAGGAATTCAAACGCCTGCGCGCCGAAATCACCCGTTATCTGATGAATATCGGTATGGAAAAAGCCCAGGCCGACGCTGGCGACAAGCTCAAACTGCCGGATGTGCGTCCCAATACTAGCAACGATTGGAAGCTCGACACTTCGGCACTGAAACCCAGCACTCGCGATCTGGGCAAGGCCCGTTATCTGGAGTTTGCCAATCTTTCCAAAATCTACCCCACCCCGGACGGCAACAGCACCGTGAAAGTGGTTGACGGCTTTGACCTGAAAATGAAAAAAGGCGAATTCATTTCCATCATCGGCCACTCCGGTTGCGGTAAATCCACGGTGTTGTCGATGACAGCCGGTCTGAACGAAATTTCCGAAGGCGGCATTATTTTGGATAACCGGGAAATCAACGGTGCCGGCCCGGATCGCGGCGTGGTGTTTCAGGCTCCCAGCCTATTCCCTTGGCTGACCGCCTTCCAAAACGTGATGTTGGGCGTCGATAAAGTGTACCCACATGCCTCGCAAGACGAACGCGAGGACATCGTCGAATACTACCTGACACGGGTCGGCCTGGCCGATTCGATGTTCAAAAAAGCCGGGGACATGTCCAACGGCATGCGTCAGCGCGTCGGCATCGCCCGCGCCTTTGCCCTGTCGCCAAAATTGCTACTGCTCGACGAACCGTTCGGTATGCTGGACTCATTGACCCGTTGGGAGTTGCAGGAAGTGTTGATGGAAGTCTGGGAACGCACCCACGTCACCGCAATTGTGGTGACGCACGATGTCGACGAAGCCATTCTGTTGGCCGACCGTGTGGTGATGATGACCAACGGCCCGCATGCCAAAATCGGCAAAATTCAGGAAATTGACCTGCCGCGCCCACGCACCCGCAAGGCCCTACTGGAGCATCCCGATTACTACAAATACCGGGAGAGCCTGCTGACCTTCCTGTCCGAATGCGATCACACCCATTAATTTATAACCGCTTGTTTCCCTAGGGGGCCTTATGCCGCAAACACTCAAACGTCCAACCGGCAAGTTACCGGTGACACTATTATCACTAACCTTCTTCAGCCTGCCGGCCGCCGCCGACATTACCAAAGAAGTTGAAGACGCCTTAAATTTCTACCATTACGGCAGTAACGGCGCAGTAAAAATGGATTTGAACTACCGCTGGGAGAATGTCGATAAAGACAACTCTGTCCGTAAACCCGCCAATATGGGCGGCCAGCCTGTGGAAACCGCCAACGCCAATACGGTGCGCCTGCGGCTGGGTTTCCTGACTCCGGTTTTTCACGATTTTCAAGGTTACGCGGAATACGAAGGCCTCTACGCGGCGCAAGCAGACTACGACCGCGCCGGCACTACCACGAACCGTGATCGCAACTATGCCGTTATCGCCGATCCGGCGCGCAGCGAACTCAATCAATTCTGGTTAAGCTACAAAGGCATCGCCGATACCCTAATCAAAGTTGGTCGGCAACGCATCAAGTTGGATGACGACCGTTTTATCGGTAACGTCGGTTGGCGGCAGATGGAAATGACCTATGATTCGATTCTGATCACTCACAACAATCAGACCTTGTTCGGGCTGACGGCAAACGTCGGCTATTTGGATCACGTGCAAAACATTTTCGGGGAAACCGATAATATCAACGCACCGATCTTGAATTTGAATTATAAAGTCGGTGATTGGGGCAACCTGATCGGCTACGGCTATTGGCTGGACTATCGTGAACGTGCCAACTACTTTAAATCTTCGCAAACCTACGGCTTGCGTTTCGACGGTAAATCGCCGCAGTTTTGGGATACCGTCAATTTCCTGTACACCGCTGAATGGGGCAAGCAGTCCGATTATGGCGACAATCCCAATCATTACCAAGCTGATCGTATCAATTTGATGGGCGGATTGACTGCGTTCAACGTCACCTTGCAAGGCGCCATGGAACAGTTGAATGGCTATGGTCTAAATAAAACATTTAACACGCCACTAGGCACCAACCACGCTTTCCAAGGCTGGGCTGACCTGTTCATCAATCCGGTCGGCGCCGATTCCCCCGCCACCAGAGCCATGGGCCAAGGTATCCGCGACGTATTCGCCACCGCCAGTTACAAGGCGATGAACGACAGTCTGATCGTAACTGGCGTATTTCATGATTTCTCCGACGATACGGGTGGAGTCAAATTTGGCACGGAATGGGATTTCTCGGCGCTGAAAAAATTTGGTAAACATTATTCCTTGTTGGCCAAATACGCAGATTTTAATTCCAATCACCCGGCGTTCCCTGACACCCAAGTGATTTGGATGCAAGCCAACGTCAGCTTCTAGGCAAACCTGGTAGAGACGCAAGCCTGTCCTAAGCATCGCCTAAGGGATTTTGCGTCTCTACCCAAACCGATTTCTCACAGCATAAACCACCCAAAGCATCATGAAACTCAAATTGGTAGTGATAGGCAACGGCATGGCCGGCATGCGCACCGTTGACGAATTGATTCAAACAGTGCCGGAGCGCTACGACATCACCGTATTCGGCGCGGAACCGCACGGCAATTACAATCGCATCATGCTGACGCCGGTGCTGTTCGGCGCGAAAAGCGTTGCCGACATCATGATTCACGATTTTGATTGGTATCTGAAAAATCGGGTGACCTTGTATTGCGGACCGGACAAAGCGGTTGTGAATGTCGACCGCGAGCGTCGCTGTGTAATTGCCCACGACGGCACCTGCGCGTTTTACGACAAATTGCTAATCGCTACCGGCTCTTTGCCGTTGATGCTGGATATACCGGGCCGCGACGTCGAAGGCGTATTGGGCTTTAGAGACATCGCCGACGTGGAAACCATGATAGAAAAAGCCGCCAGCAAACGCCACGCGGTGATTCTTGGTGGCGGTTTACTGGGTCTGGAAGCCGCCAATGGCTTGTTGCAACGCGGCATGCAAGTCAGTGTGATCAACCGTGCCGACCATTTGTTGAACCGACAATTGGACCGTAAGGCAGCGGCATTTTTACAGCGACAACTAGCCGATAAAGGCATTCGGTTCCATCTTGGCACGACAATCGAGCGCGTCAACAGCGAATACGACCATATCAGCGCGGTAGAACTGAGTAACGGCGAGGTTTTACCGGCCGACATGCTGATTATGTCCACCGGCATCAAGCCCAATATCGGTCTAGCTAAACGCATTGGTCTGGAGTGCCAGCACGGCATCGTAGTGGACGAGCGCATGCGCAGCAGCGACCCGGCGATATTCTCGGTCGGCGAATGCGTGCAACACCGGGGCGAACTGTTCGGCTTGGTCGCACCGGTCTACGAACAAGCCAAAGTCTGCGCTCAACAACTGGCGGGCCAGGCCGACAGCCAATTCAAAACCTTGTCATCCGCGACGATGTTGAAAGTGACCGGCATCGACTTATTTTCGGTGGGCGATTTCCAAGGCGACAGCGAATGCCAGATTCTCCAGCTGATCGATCACGGGCTGGGCATCTATAAAAAAATCGTGCTGCGCGGCGACATCATCATCGGCGTTATTTTATACGGCGACACCAGCGACAACGCCTGGTATCTTAATTTGGTTAAAGACAAAACCCCAATCTCCGCGATCCGCGACCGCTTGATGTTCGGCCAAATCCCGCCGGCACGCGCGGCATAAATTCATTTGTACATGAACACCATCAAAACCACTTGCCCTTATTGCGGCGTCGGCTGCGGCATCGAAGCCACCGTCGAAGACGACGACGCGCACCGGGTCAACATCAAGGGCGACAGCAATCACCCGGCCAATTTCGGCAAACTTTGCTCAAAAGGCGCGACGCTGGGTGATACCGTGTCGCTGGAAAACCGCCTGCTTTACCCGCAAATCCTCGGCCAGCGTGTGGATTGGGACAGTGCGTTAAACCATGTCGCGGAACGCTTTAACTCAATTATCGAGCAACATGGAGCGGAAGCTGTGGCGTTTTATGTCTCCGGCCAATTGCTGACCGAGGACTATTATGTTGCCAACAAATTGATGAAAGGATTCATCGGCACGGCGAATATCGACACCAATTCCCGCCTGTGCATGTCGTCGGCGGTAGTGGGATACAAACGCGCATTCGGCGCCGACACCGTGCCCTGCAATTACGAGGACCTGGAACTGGCCGAGTTGATTTTATTAGTAGGCTCGAATGCCGCCTGGTGCCACCCGATCAGTTTTCAACGCATCCGCAAGGCCAAGGAAAACAATCCCAATTTAAAGATCGTCGTCATCGATCCGCGTGCCACCGCCACCTGCGATATTGCCGACTTACATTTGCCGGTCAAGCCAGGTATGGATGCGCTGCTGTTCAACGGCATTCTGGCATATTTACAGCAAATCGGGCGGATCGATCAGGCTTATATCGAGCGGCACACCGAAGGTTTCGAATCGGCACTGTCTACCGCGCAAAGCAGCGCAGGCACGATTAAGCAAGTCGCTTCTGGGTGCGGTTTGAACAGCGAGTTGGTCAGCACTTTATTCGATTGGTTTGCCAAAACCGAAAAAACCGTCACTGTCTATTCGCAAGGCATCAACCAATCCAGTTCCGGTTCGGATAAATGCAACGCCATCATCAATTGCCACCTGGCCACCGGCCGCATCGGCAAGCCGGGCATGGGGCCTTTTTCCTTCACTGGCCAACCTAACGCAATGGGCGGCCGCGAGGTCGGTGGCTTGGCCAACACCCTGGCTGCGCATATGGATCTGGAAAACCCCGAACACATCGACAGAGTCGGCCGCTTTTGGGGTAGTGACAAAGTCGCCGACAAACAAGGCTTGAAGGCCGTGGCCATGTTTGATGCCATCGCCGCCGGCCAAATCAAGGCGGTATGGATCATGGCCACAAACCCTGTGGTATCGATGCCGGATGCCGACAAAGTCAAACGCGCCCTGCAACAATGCGAGCTGGTGGTAGTATCCGATTGCATCACCAACACCGATACCACAGAACTAGCGCATGTACTGTTGCCGGCTACCGGCTGGAGCGAGAAAGACGGTACCGTCACTAATCTGGAACGGCGCATCTCCCGACAAAGGCCGTTGTTTCCGGCATCCGGCGAAGCCAAACACGATTGGTGGATCATCAGCCAAGTTGGCCAAAGAATGGGGTTTAAGGACGCTTTTAATTACCAATCCAGCGCCGATATTTTTCGTGAACACGCCGCGCTGTCGGCCTTCGAAAACGATGCCGAGCATCAACTGCGCGACTTCAATCTATCGGCGTTTACCCAAATAGATCAACAAGGCTACGACGCACTGCAACCCGTGCAGTGGCCGGTCACAAACGAGCAAACTGCGGGCACGACCAGAATGTTCGCTGACGGCCAATATTTCACCGCCAATCGTAAGGCCCGCTTTATCCCGATTGCCCCGCGTCCGCCGCTTAACGCGCCGGATAGCGATTATCCGTTTACCCTGAATACCGGCCGTTTGCGGGACCAATGGCACACGATGACCCGCACCGGCCTGGCAGCCAAATTGAACGCGCATCGGCCCGAACCGTTCGTTGAGATACACCCCGCCGACGCCGAACGCCTCGGTTTAGCCGCGCGCAGTCTGGCGCAGATCGAAAGCCGTTGGGGCAGTATGTTGGCCCGCGTCGATCTCAATCCGGGTCAACAAATCGGCAGTCTGTTCGTGCCTATGCACTGGACCGATCAAATCAGTAGTCATGGACGTATGGGCGCTGTGGTCAATCCGGTGGTCGATCCGCATTCCGGGCAACCGGAAAGCAAGCAAACGCCGGTAAACATCAAAGCCTGGCCGGCGCGTTGGTATGCCACTATTTTGTCGCGCCGTTCCTTGCAAATCACTGGTGCCGAGTATCAAGTCAGCGTACGCGGCGACTGTTATTTTCGCTATGAATTGGCTTCCACCCATCCCGGTCAGGACTGGCGGGTATGGAGCCGTAGCCTGCTCGCCGCCGTCGAGCATCGCGACGACGATAGCTGCTGGCTGGAGTACAGCGATCAGCAAGCCGGGCACTACCGCACGGCTTATTTACCGGACCAAGAATTACAAGCCTGCCTGCTGGTCGGCCCGGATTGCGAATTGCCCGAGCCGGGCTGGCTGGGCAGTTTATTCGCTAAAAGACAGCTAAGCCGAGCCGAGCGCCTGAGTTTGCTGAGCGGACTGCCGCCGAAAGGTGAAGCCGATATTGGCCGAATCGTCTGTTCGTGTTTCAATGTCGGCGAAAAAACCATCCGACACGCGGTGCAAGCCCAGCAATTGCAAAGCGTCGCCGACATCAGCGCCAGTTTGAGTGCCGGTAGCGGTTGCGGTTCCTGCGTCGCGGAGTTGAAGGAGTTTTTACCCAAACCCAGTTAAATTGATAGCCCAAGGGACGATGCAAGCTAAAACACAGTTATTTCCATATTTCCAACCCATCATTTCGGTGGCCAGCGGCAAAATCGTCGGCTACGAAGCCCTGGCCCGCCAATACGACGGCAAAGGCAAAGTCGTGTCCGCCGGCGCCCTATTCTCTTCCGCCGATGTCGATGCCAAAACCCGTATCGAACTAGACAGACAGGTGCGCTGGCAAGCCCTGGAAAAATTCTCGGCCTTAGCCGATACGCAAAGCTATCTGGCGCTGAATATTTCCGCGGCCTGGATAGAAAATCTGCGCCAATTGAATACTCTGCCCACGCTACGCATGTTGGACGAGCTGAATATCGACAGGCGGCGCATCATCGTGGAAATTTCCAATGCGCATGTCGATCCGCAGAAATTAAAACAAATCGTGCAGCGCTACCGTAAACACGGCTTGAGCGTGGCTATCGGCGATTTCGGCGCCGGCGCCTCGCAACTGGAACGGGTGATCGCGATTCAACCCGACATCATCAAAATCGATATGCGGCTGTTCAAACTCGCCACCAAGGGCGGCATCGCCGGCGACATCATTCATATGATTTCGCGTCTGGGCAAACGCACCGGCTGCCGGATCATTTGCGAAGGCGTGGAATCGGACGAAGCGTTTTTATTTAGTTTGAACTGCGGTGCGCAATTCATGCAGGGGTTTTTGTTTGCCAAAGCCGAAGCCGATTTTCAGCAGGCCGAGCTTTACGAACAACATATCGCTTCATTGCGCACTAAATTTTTGAAAAACACGCTGGTCAAGGTGCAAAAGAAGGTCAGCGCCATTAACACCACCAAGACCTTGATTTACAAGCTTGCCGAAACCCTGCAGGACGATTTCAACCTGAACGAACTGGTCAGCTGGAATTTTACCGATAGCGGTGTAATTCGTTTTTATCTTTGCAACAACCAGGGCGACCAGATTTCGCCGGACTTTAATTTCAAAGAAAACCAGTGGTTTACCGATCCGCGCAAAATCGGCTTTAACTGGTCTTGGCGGCCTTATTTCTTTCAGTTGCTGGCTTTGGAAAATTGCGGTGACCGCAATCGGGTCGTCACCTCTGAACGCTATATGGATTTTGAAACCAGCTTGCTGTGTAAAACCCTGTCTTTACGCCTGGATAGCGAGCGGATTTTGTTGGTGGATACTGTTGTGGGCGATTGATTTACCTTACATCGGGTACATTCAAACAAACCGCCAAAATCCCACAGGAGTTTTTTCAACGCCATTACTGGCGTGGCTTTGAACTGATTTAAAACTTCCCAATTTTCGAATCCAATGGGACAGGTCTTAAAATATACCAAGGTCTTTCATAGTTGCATGATTGCAAGATCTGACCCTATTCTCCTCTCCGAACAAGCAGCGCTCGGCTAAATCGAAAATAGTGTTCAAGTTTTCTCCTAAATCGTCGCACTGACCAATCAAATAGCCAAATCATCCAGCGGACTGATGACGCCCTGCCCACCTTGATTCAAAACATGGGTATAAATCATCGTCGTTTCCAACTCACTATGCCCCAGTAACGCCTGAATGGTTCGAATATCCGTACCACGTTGTAACAGATGTGTGGCAAAAGAATGCCGAAAGGTATGTGCGGATACCCGTTTGCTAATACCCGCCTGCCCAACCGCCGCTTTGATGGCCTTATTTACCAGCGATTGATCGATATGATGCCGTCGCGTCACACCCGACAAAGGATCGACCGATAAGGAACGCGCCGGAAACACATATTGCCAACCCCATTCCCGTTCGGCATTGGGGTACTTCTTCGCCAGCGCATTTGGCAAATACACAGCACCAAAACCATTGACCAAATCCTGATCGTGAATCGCCTTTACCTTTTCCAAATGATTTTGCAATAAAGGCATCAAGGTTGTAGAAAACGTGGTGACCCTGTCCTTATCGCCTTTTCCGGAACGGACGGTAATCTGCTTATAGCCGTAATCGACATCCTGCACCCGTAACCGCACCGCCTCAGTAATCCGCAAACCACTGCCGTATAAAAGCTTGACCACCAATTGCGCCACGCCTTCCACGCGCGGCAAAACCTGCTTGACCTCGTCTATGGTCAACACCACCGGCACACGGCGACTGGTTTTGGAGCGGATACCCTCGATGCGCTGGGTCAGCGGCATATTCAGCACCTGTTTGTATAAAAACACCAATGCATTCATCGCCTGATTTTGGGTGGCAGAAGCCACCTGTCGTTCCGTAGCCAGATAACTTAAAAACGCTTCGATTTTGGCCTCGCTGTTTTCAAACAGCCCAGCTCGTTCATTCAGTTGATGAAACTTCACGAACTGCTTGATCCACTCGGAATACGTACGTTCGGTATGCAGCGAATAATGCTTGAGCCGCATGACGCGGCGCACATCTTCCAGCAAGGTCGGCGATTTTGAACTTGACGTAAAAGTGTTAACAGCTATAGTGAGGCGAAAAAATATTATATAGGCAAAGTTGCCCGAATTTATGGCTAATATCAGATTATCAAGGCACATTTGCCCGGTTTGGGAGTTATCAGGACAAAAGCGCCTGAAAAGACCGGTAATATCAACTTATCGGGCAGATTTGCTTGATAATCAATAGTTGGGCGTCATAGGAGAAGCATGTGCGAGAAGAGCTTTTTGACCTGATCAGACGCATGTGCGTCTCCGAGCCAGCAGTCAACTCAACAGAATCGATTTCATGGCATGCTCATAGGGCCGCAGAGAAGCTGAGCGATCTAGTGCTTAATTGCATAATTACACGACGTTAATATAATGACTCCGTTATTTGTATCAATCGGAGCAGGAAATGGCACGAGTGGCTGTATCGATCAGTTGTTCAGATCAAGACCGAAAAGAACTGGAGCGTTTAATCAAAAGCAGGACTGATGAAATTCGAATGGTAGAACGCGCCAAGATTGTGATGGGCTGTCTTGAAGGTAAGCGGAATGACGAAGTTGCTGCTGAGCTTGATATTAGGCCCGGTACAGTGGCTATCTGGCGCAAACGGTTTGCAGTTAACGGCATAAAAGGGTTGCGAGATATGCCGAGAACTGGGAAGCCACCACGACAACCGGCAACAGAATTACGCAACCAACTTCTTATGCGGCTAGAGCAGCCGCCACCGGCGGGTCAAGCAACATGGGATGGAGCATCTCTGGCGCAAATACTCGGCGTGTCTGATGATACCGTCTGGCGCATATTGCGCAAAGAAGGCATCCAACTCCAGCGTCATCGCTCCTGGTGTGTCAGTACTGACCCTGAGTTTGCCCTGAAATCGGCTGATATTATTGGCTTATATCTTAATCCGCCGCAAAACGCTTTGGTTATTTCTATCGACGAAAAACCTTCTATTCAAGCTATAGAAAGACCCAGCGGTTATGTTTATACCAGCAGCGGCCAGATCGTTCGCGGCTTGAAAAGCACTTATAAGCGACATGGCACTCTCAATCTTTTTGCTGCATTAAATGTCGCAACTGGCGTTATCCAATCCAAAACCACAGTCACCAAGAAACGGCCAGACTTTCAAGAATTCCTTGATGAGGTGGTAGCGGATGTCCCTGTTGATCGAGAGATACATGTCATTCTTGATAACTATTGTACGCATAAGAAAAATGAAGAGTGGCTTGCGACGCATCCCAATGTCAATTTTCACTTCACGCCAACCTCTGCCAGTTGGCTGAATCAAGTGGAAATTTGGTTTGGAATTTTGTCACGAAAGACATTACGAGGTGCAAGCTTCAATAGCGTCGAGCAATTGAAACAAGCCATCAAAGATTTCGTTGCTGCCTACAATAATAATGCTAGCCCCTTTGTCTGGCGCAAACGCGAGGTCAAAGGCTCACAGCTACGCAATACTATCGTAAATTTATGCAATTAAACACTAGAATTAGTAGACGAACTGCAAGATTTCTTGGCTGGAAAAACGACCAAAGATCAACGAAAAGCCGCCTACTTCATCATCGGAAACATCGGGAAAAACAAAACAAATAGCGATTGTGCCGAGATATTAATTAGGATCATTCGTTCAGAGCGCGATAAATACGCATTGTCGACTTTGCTAGATCTACTCGCTGAGATACCGATTGGAAATGAAGTCGATCTTTCCCCCATATTCGAACTGTTGACCGATGACCGTTGGCTTGTCCGCTATTCGGCCATTAGCGCATTGAAAAACACATCCTCGCAGCAGGCAGAAGAGAAGCTTTTGGAACTGCTCCAACGAACCGAGGATGCCCATGATATGGTCTACTGCCATTCAACACTCAATCGTATTGGCAGTGCGCGCGCAATTCCAGCGATTGAGCGTGGTTTAAAGTCTCGAAAGCGTGATGTTAAGTTGTCAGCGGAACAGGCCATCGCGAGCATTACTCAGCGCGTTGCCGCCCAACCCATCATTCAACCCGGACTGGCTACGCCAGCCGGTTAATTCAGACGTTAGGCGTCGAATGAGCACCACTATCGCCACAGTTAGCCAGCAATTCTTCGAGTGGGCTGATCGATCCCTGTCGCAACCTATGCCGGAAGCGACCGTCGCGTTCCACTTTAATCTCTACGAGGGTGAAACGTCAGTTCACGTGCAACTAATGGGCACGGCATCTTTCCATGCCGGAGAAGTACCTGAGCGAGACTACTGGCCGGGCACCGAGACCTTCACAACTGGAGAAGAAATCTTCGAGATTCCCTTCTCGGTTGCAGGTTCCGAGTGGCAAGAGTGGGTCACAACGAGCAAAACTATGATCGCTGAGTACATTGCAAACGGCGCCAGATCGAAAGTACTCCGAAGCTCTCTTGGCGTTGGCATCGGTTTCGTTGACGGCGACATGCATGTCCTCTGGCAAAAGGGCGACGCCTAACCCCTCCGTCAAGGGGACAGCCACAAGCGGGCTTCGCCCACTTGTGGCTGTCCCTTACGTCGAACGTTAGCCATTATGAATGACCGTCCACCCCTTAATGAGGCTGAAGCCGAAGCAAGGAAATTACTTGTGGCCACCGTGCGCTCAATGCTGTCGGGAGAGCTTCCGTTTGTTGAGGGCGCAGTTCAAGTGCTTCGCCTCAAATCTCAAGTCGGCGGCATCGGGGATCACGACAAGGACTTCAACGCCTTTGTTGTTATCGAGTCAGAGACCGATCACCTACCATTGGAAGCTCAGCGTCATTTGTGGGCGCCAGATGCGCTAGCTTGTTTGGAGCCGGAACTTGAAAAGACACAGAAGTGGGCAGAGTCCTTTGCCCCTGAAGCATGCGCAAAACTCGTTGCTCGGTTCAGCCATGGCTAACCTGGCGCTCAACCTCGCTCCCTTCGGTCGCTGGACGCTGCGCGATAAAGCCGCGCAGCGCCGGTTAGCTCTACGTTATACATCTTCTGTTTTGGCTTCTTTTACAACCGCCATTACAAACGGAGTATTTTCTGTTCGCTCAAGCGTCAGCAATGCCTTATTTATGCCGTTTGCTTCGCGTAATGCTGTTAATTCGTTTGGCTGATCTATTACATCGTCAGGCCCGATAATATGCACAACCCATCGTTCGCTCATAATTTCAAATCCTCTAAATAAATGTATAACCCAACGCTCCAGGCGACTCCGCTAACGCTACGCGCCTGAGCTAAGCGTTATACGTTACTAAAATGAGCCGTCACGACTGGTATCGAAACAAAAAATGGGATGGAGATATCGAAGCCGCTTTCACGGCCAAGCTAAAGCGTGCACGTGATAAAAGTCAATACTTGCGCATTCAAGCCAGCATACTTGCCGACTCCCAACCAGAAATAACTTTACAACTGCTCGAACAGTACTTTGCCCTTGGTGTGCACTTCGACTACGCACAAGCTTGGCTTGATAAGGCCAGAGCGCATTTATCGCTAGACCAATTGAATCAAGCAATCCAAGCGTATCAATCTGCTCTCGCTAGGGAAGTAGAGTAGCCGTGACAAAGCCAATTGAAATCAGAAACAACCTTGCCCAGCAGGCTCAGAAAAATAAGCCTGTCTTCTGCGTCTTAGTAGATATCTTCTCGCCGATCAACGCGGGAAGTGATGTGGTAGAGCGCGTTTGGAAATTCAAGTCTAAGAGGCCTGGTCATGGCGTTAACTGTAGCTCAAAACTGGGAGTTCTTAATTCGAGACCCGACCCTGTTGTCTTCTGATGCGGCCATGACATTCATAGACAGGCATCGCGTCCGTGCCTGAGATTCGATTGAGAGGGAGGTCAAGGTCAACGAAACCGTCAGCCTCACTGAGAATGCCGGGAAGAAGGCGCTTTGGAAGGAGTCGCTGGAGGAGACTCATGGGTGGGTTCTGAGGCCTAACGCCCAGCTCACCCGACGAAAACCGCGTAGCGGTTTTTGGTCGGGTGGAGCGAAGTGTTATGCGTTTGTAAGCCCAACCAGGCTCTTTTTTGTTTGTTCATACTTATCTCCGACTAATCCTACCGTGGGATGGTAGCGAAATCCTGATTTTTCCTGCGCTGCTGCTTCAAGCGCTACCTTTGCATACTGCCGAGCTTCAGAGATGTTTCCTTCGTTTTGCAGCAAGATTGCACACGTAGCGTTCCAAATAAAGTAATCCACGGGAAACATTAATCGGGTTTTGGTTTTTTCCAAGAGTGCAATGCACTCCTGATAATATTCCTTTAGCCCATGCGTCGCGACTAAGTATGGAAACTCGAGGTAAGCTCGGGTTCGTAGTTGAGGATATTGTCTGATGACAAACCATTACCATTTGATAGTAGAAACCCTTGAGGGCAATCTCTCCAAAGGGATGCGGCAATTGAACGGCGTGTACACTCAAACCAGCAATCGCCGCCACGGGCGGACGGGGCATTTATTCCAAGGTCGTTATAAAGCCATTCTGGTGGACAAAGAAAGCAACCTTCTGGAATTGGCTCGCTACGTTGTGCTTAATCCTGCCAGAGCGGGCATGGGGCGAAAACTTGAAGACTGGCCGTGGAGCAGTTACCTTGCGATGACCGGTCAAGTAGAAATAGCTGACTGGCTGACAACGGACTGGATATTGTCCCAATTCGGCGAGAATCGAGCCGCAGCAGAACAGCGTTATCGCGTGTTTTTGCAGGATGGCATGCAGCAGACTATTGAAATTTGGCATAATTTAAAGAATCAGATTTATCTGGGTGATGAGGAATTTGTAGCAAAGGTTCAACAGGACTTTGAATTCGACAAACAGGCTTGGGATATTCCAAAAAAACAAAAGCGGGGAATAGCCAAGTCGTTATTCGAAATCGAGCGGCAAGCAATTGATAGGAATACAGCCATAAAAACAGCGTATGCCACTGGAGTTTATAGTCAGCGAGAAATTGGAGCGCATTTTAATCTGCATCCCATTACAGTAAGTGTGATCGTCAGGCACGACAGTGATTCTTAATTCGAGACCTGACCCCATATTTTCCGGGTATTGAAACCTTGTTGGCGGAACAACCTAATATGCCTTGGTGAGAAATTGCCGGTATGCGCAATGTTTTAGCACATGAGTATTTGGGCGTTGATTCTGTGATGGTCTGGGAAACAGTGCAAACCCATCTCGATACATTGCAACAAGCACTCAAAAAAAATAATGGAACAACCAAACCCATAAGGTAAGCGCATACAGTAGATTTTATTACGCAGGATAATTGAGGCAGAATGAATAAATGCCGAACAAGGGGGGTCAGGTCTTGAAATATAGCAAAGGCTTTCAGGTATGTTTAATTGAAAGACCTGCCTTCTTTTCTCTGAACCCTTCTCTCCTTTCGACGTGTGCTGTATTTGACGACTAATTTATTTGACATACATCGCTGCCAACAGCAGTAGAGCCAAGCCGGCGTACCGCCAACCGATATCGACTTGTCGCTGGCTAGGCTTGGCAAACTCGGCTTGTTGCAGTGCCTGATCCAAGCTGCCGACATCGGTCAAGCGCCAATACTGCAAACCGCTCTCAGCGGCGAGCTGACGCAGATAGCTTTCGTGCAACCGGCTCATGTGTTCGTCGCCGGTCGCTGCCTCGCTACCGAATGGGGCGTTACGGGCGTTGTAACCCTGTATCTTCTCCGGATTCAAATCCGATTCGCCAAAGGAAGAACGGTGCGGCACATCGTCGGGTTTATAAAAACCTTGGCGCTGGCCTTTAGCATCAAACTTGGGGATGGGTGAGAGTTGGTCTCCGCCGACACCGACGATTACGCCTTTTACTTGATCCTTGACGGCCGATAGATCGGGCTTATAGCGTGGATTGGGCGGTGGCGCTTCCTGGCCGTCGCTGAAAAATACCAAGGTCCGATCTTTGTCTTTCAGCATCTCCAAGGTGTTTAGTAAGCCGCTGGCGATGCGGCTGTCGGCAGCCCAGGCCATGCGCCAATCCAGCGCCGCAATTGCAGCATCGATCTCGGCAAACCCCGAGCAGACTTCGATCGGTTCGAACAGTAAAGTCGAACGGCGCTCGGTAAACACCCCCAAGCCGACTTGCGAGCCGCAAGGCAGTTTCAGCAATTCCTGACGCAGGGCATACTTGACGTACTGCAAGCGACCAAGCGGCTGTTTATCCAGCTGGTAATCCTCGGTGTTCATGCTGCGGGTGATATCGACGATGAACACCAACCGATACAGCGACACTTGCGCCCTGGTTTGCGGATGAAAGAACACCACCGACAAGCACAGCAAAGCCGCAGCGAGTAGCCAGAACCGGAAATCCCTGAGATTTTGGGCAATGGTCATACGAATTCGACCCTGCAGGTATTAAGGCAAGCCACGCGGAAAGCCCGGCAAAGTGGTCCACAGCTGGGTCTTTTGGCTAAGATCGTCCTTATCATCGCCGCTGCTAATTCTGTCCATTTCCGGCAGCAGCCGCATCGCTACTTCCAGATTGTATTTGGCATCCCAAAATTCGCTGTCCAGTGTCAAGGCTTCCCGGTAGGCTTGTTTAGCCAGACCCAGCAAAGGCATCGCGTCGTTGATATTACCACTCTGGGCTTTATCCATGGCTTGGCGTAGATAGAGATTGCCCAGGTTGTAACGAGTTTGCATTTGCAAATTTGGGCCGGATTGCTGCAACAACAGGTTCAGCGTCGCCAAGGCTTCGTCGTAGCGTTGGTGTTGGCTGAGATACCCTGCCCTGGCCAACCGTACTTCCGGGGCCGCGGTTGCCAATTCTTCGGCGCCGACATCCTTGTCAGCCAGCAATTGGCCGATCAACCGATTTTGCCCGGCCAGCCCATATAGTTGCAGTAATTGGGTCAGCGTCACCAATATAGCTATCGCCAGTGCGGCCCACAGCGCCCAATGTTTTAGTTTACGAATCACAGTCTGGCCTCGCACAGTTTCACGCCCAGCAATAACAGCAACATGGCCGCGGCCCAGGCATAACAACGTGTGGATAAATCCTGCTTGGGTATTCGTTCGAAGTAATGCAAGGGCCGATTTTCCAGGCGGTTGATGTCGGCTACCGCCTGTTGCATGGCACCGGGCGTTTCGGCTTCGTAGGCCTGATACGGGATATGCAGGCTATTAAAAAACAGATGCAGATAACGTTCCGGCATGGCCTGAGCATTGTCGTCGCGCGGGTCGTCGGGTATTTCGAACAAGCCGTGGCTGTTGGCGGTACGCAGGAATACCCAGTACAAACTGACTTGACGTTGTTTGAACAACTCGCGCAAGGCCGCTTCGCTGTCCGGATCGATCACCGCAGCACCGTCCGAGACCAACAACACGATTCGCGAACCGGTCACCGGGCGGCTATCGAAGAATTCCAAGGCCATGCTCAAGCCCTTGCTGACGTTGGTATAAGCCAAGGCCGGCAGAGCGGTGGCATCTATCGCGGCATGAATGGCGGCTTTATTTTCGGTCAGCGGCAGCACGAATAGCGGCGACGTACTGTATTCGGCGATGCCGATCAAATCGTGCTCGCGGCGATCCACAAACTCATTCAATAAACGCCGAGCGGCGCTGGCTTTGGATTCCTCGCCCTGGGTTTCCGGCGCCTTGCCGGCAAAGGTGTTGTCCATGCTGTTACTGCGATCCAACAGCATGACGATATGCGCGCCGTGGCCGATGCGCTCCACCTGCTGTTCTTGCAGATAAGCCCCGGCCAAGCCCAGCGTCAATCCGCCTATCGCCAGCACACCCAGCAAGCGGATCAAACCGCTGATGGCTAACGACAACGGATCGGGCGGCAGAATAGCCAGCCAGGGATAGGCATTGGCGACCGCGCCCACCCTGAACATCGGCAACAAACAGAGCAATAGACCCAGTAAGGCCCACGGATACTCCAAGCCTAAATTCATCGGCTGCCTCGCTCGATTTCCCGGCAGTGCAGGCATAGGGTTTTGATTCTTTGCAGATCGCTTTCTTGTGGCGTGGAGGAAGCATCGCCGAAGAAGTAACGGTTGGAATAGTCGAAAAACCAGGCCAATTCATCGGCAATGCTGCGATATTCCGGATGGCTATGATAAAAATCGGCCAGTTTATGCAAGAACACCGGCTTGCCGTGCAAACCGTTAAACGCCGCATGTACCGCGCTGAGCGCTTGCGGCAATTGTTGCAGGCCAAGGTTTCGCAACTTACGCTGCGCACGCTTGAATACGCTGCGTTTAGGTAGTCCCGGCAAATATCCGTAGAGCCAGGCTAAGCGTAAAGCGATACCCACAGCCACGGTCAAAGCCATTAATAAGCGTTTAACAATTGCTTGGTCGTCCAACAGCGGTGGTGCTTGGTCCGGGCGCATATATTCACCGTGCTGATCCTGCCTGACCACCAGTTCCCGCAATGGCGCAACGGTAAAGCGCCAGGCCGCTACCGGCTGCTCCAGGGTTTGCCCGTGTTGCTGAAAGCGTAAGCTAAAGCCGGGTATGCTCAGCTCCTTCACTTCCAGCGGCGCATAAAATTGCTGATACAGCAAATCGATTTGGTAGTACTTGCCGCCGCCGCTGTCTTGCTCGGTGACATTGATCTCGTTAAGTTGTAACCAACGATTCAGTCGGCCTTGCGCAGGCAAACTGCTGCGTTCGAGGGCCATACCTGAGCGGGTTTCGATCAAGATCCGGTGGCGTATGGTATCGCCGATTACATAGCCGAACGGGCGCGGCGTTTGCAGTTGAAAATCCCGTAACGCCTGGTTGGACGTGCCGGAACAGGCTGACAACAGTATCGCTACCATTGCCGATGCCACATAGAGGCGAATCCGCTGCAGCGCCTGCATCACCCTACCCGCCTTAAAAAATATTGTGCTAGCTGTTCGGAACGGTAGCCGTTTTCGATAAATAATGGCTCGCAGCCAAACGCCCGAAAATGGTGTTGCAATTGGCTGCGACGCTGCGCAAAAGCCTGTTCTATCTTGCGCTTCAAACTCGGCCGAAACCACAAGGTACGGCGTTTACCGGTTTCCAGATCCTGTAGCTGGAATAGGCCCCAATCCGGCAACCCGCTATATTCGGATTGGTCCCATAACACCAGCGGAATCACATCGTGACGACTCAGGCATTGCAAAATGGCCTGCAACTGCGGCAACGGAAAATGAAAATCCGACACCAAAAATACCAAGGCTCGGTGATTGGGTAGATAGCGTTGGGCTTGCAGCAAACCCTCCGATCCCGGCTGGAATACCAGCTTTTGCAGACGTTCGGCCAGAGATTGAATCCGCCCCATATGTTTACCTGCCGGCAAATAGCAGTCGGTTAAAACTTGCTGATTACAAGCGATAAAGCCGAAATTATCACCGTACTCCAAGGCCGAAGCGGCAATGGATAGCAGCATATCTGCTAGTACACAGCGCTTGTCGTTGCCGCCCGAGAAACCCATGGACGCCGAAAAATCGGCGAGCAAAAACACATCGACCGCGCTATTTTGCTGCTGCACCCGCACTTGATATTGGCCGAACGGGTCAAGCAGACTGGCCCGCAAATCGATGCGTCTGGGATCCGGACGGGCGATCAAGGTGTCATGGCGCTTGAACAATTGGCCGTTGCCGACCATTTGTCCGGGATGCGCGCCGGGGAACACCCCGACTACCGGGCGCGGCAGGCGGTATTGAAAGGGTTGGGTGTTGGCAGACATCGGCTTAGCGTGCTTTTGTTATTGGCTGACGACCAAATTGGCCAGCACCGCCGTCACGATGAGGTATCCCGGAATGGAAAACTTCAGCGGCACCTTCATCAGTAAAGCTACCACGCCCGAATAAGTTTGCGCATTGCGGCTATGGATGGCTTCGCCGAATAGCCACAGCTGGGAGTTCAACAGGCATAAAGCCAGGATTGTGAAAAAACCGACATCGCTGAACAGAAACGATTTGTTCGCCAACAGCGATATGCGATCACTGGTATCGATAAAATTGGCCGTCAAAATGCCGATCATCAAACCGCCCTCGTCGAAGGCCACCAGAAAAAAGGTATAGGTAAACCGCCGCAAGCGCCGGCTAAACTCGGTCAAGGCCGGAAAATGCAGCGATAGATATAACACCGGTAGACTGAGACAAAACAGCAAGGTGCCAACCACCGCTAATAAAATCCAGAACTTAAAACCCACCGCGTCGTTCAGCGCGCTGGTGTAATACGCGGCATACGGCACGTCCGAATGTTTATCCAGACTGCTAGCGATAAACGAGCAGATAAAGCCGACGCCGGACCAGGTCAAATAGGTTTCCAATAAGTGGCCAAGGCCGGCATGCGGCAGCGTGGCGTGCAGAGTCGCTTTAATATTCATAGGGTATTACGGTGCGGCGATTTGGTTGAGGATGCTGTCTATCAAGGTGGGAATCAGCTCGTCTTTGCGATAGGCGTACATCGGATTTAGAAATATCCGGTGCGACATGGTCACCGCATAGACAGCCTGTAAATCTTCCGGCAGCAGGCTGTCGCGATCCTCCAGCCAAGCCCTAACTTTGGCAGCGCGGATCAAATAGCTGATACCGCGTGGACTGGCGCCGGCCTGTAGTAGTTGATCCATTTCCACATCGCTTAACTTGATGCCGAAGGCGCGCGGATCAGCGGTGGCTTTCCATAGGTCCAGCGCATACTGGCGCAAAGCCGGTGTGGGCTGGATGCTTTGCTGAATTGCGGCGGCCCAATCGTTGAGCTGATAATACGGAATCTGACTGGCGGCCATTTCGTCGATCAGGGTATCGACATCGTGGTAACGCGGGTTGAACATCAAATCGTCCAGCACTGCATCGTCGCTGGGAGTGTCGATATTGATTTCCATGAAAAACCGGTCGCGGGCGGCGGCCGGCAGTTCGAAGGTTTCTTCCTTTTCCACCCGGTTGCGGTCGGCGAACACTTGGATATGCGGCATCCGGTATTCGCGGTTGAATGCGCCGATGCTGCGCTCGGCCATCACCCGCAATAACAGCGAATGTACTTGCGGGCGGGCGCGATTGATTTCGTTAAAGAAAAATACCGATAGCTGCTCGCCCTGCTTTAACAAAGGGCCGGGATCGACGCAGGGCCTACCCTCGCTGTTTAGGTAGGTGTAATAAATCAGATCGGCGGGCATCAGGTCGATAGTGCCTTCGATGCGTTGGTATTGACCACCCAAGCCTTGAGCGATAGCTCTTAATAGGGTGGTTTTTCCGACCCCAACCTGGCCTTCCAATAACACATGGCCGCGGGCGAATACCGCTATCAAAAGGTTGCGTACCGCCGCTTGTTGACCGACGACGACATGGTTGATTTGTTGTTCCATCCGCAACGCACTGGCGCGCCAGTCGCTGAGAGTTTGCTTGCTTGTCATAGCTAATTGAGCGCTGTTGATTAAAGCCAATATCGCAAAAGAACTCCAGGGATTGGTCCCAATACCGCCTAGTTAAGAAACACTCGCCATTCCGGCAGCGAGTGCCGGCAGACAACTTAACTAATTGGCATCGCAACTGCCCGGAGCCGTGAGGTTTTATCTTAAAACTGTTTAAACCTAAAAAGAGCAGTTGAGCCTCGAAAAATCCCGTTCGTCCTGAGCTTTGTCGAAGGGCGAGCGGGATTTTTCAATCACCCGGCGGGTAAGTGTGTTGTAGGCCATCCATGCTTCGACTTGGCTCAGCACGAACGGCCTACAACACGCCCCAACTGCTCTTTTTAGGTTAAAGGCTACTGCACTCGCGAAGTTTTTAAACAGCTTGCATTTGTCTAGCGCGCCGATGCTCCGCGTACTCCCTTGTTGTCGCTTTGGCGAAATAATTTCCGATTCCATCCGAATTATTAGTTACCACCATCCTTGGCGGCATCCTAAGGGTTCGATTTTCCAGGCAACTGCCAGGGAGCGCTATGCGCACCATGACCTACCGATTGATTTAGCCCAATAACTATTGACCTTCCACGTCGTAAACAAACTTGCCGGTTTTCGCCATGGTCTCGGTCCGCTTGGCATTGCGCGCTTCCATTTCCTTGATCGATTGGGCCTGTTTGTTCAATTCGTTCGGATCGTGTTTAGGGTCGTATTTGCTGCCGGCCACTTGCGCCGGATAACCCGGTTTCGGCTCCCAGCAGTTGCCCGCTTCTTTACATTTTGTACCGTCATAGGCTTTTGCCGCGCCTGATAGCCCCAGAGCCAGCAATAACGCGCCTAACATTACTAATTTGTTCATGTTGATCTCCTGATAAATTGTTGGATAACCCTCACCCTGCCCTCTCCCCTGGGGAGAGGGTTCAATACCTACTTCCAAGGCAAACTCAAGCCGCCTGGAGTTAGCTGTAGAGTGGCTTGATTCCCTCTCCCTCCGGGAGAGGGCTAGGGTGAGGGCGTTTATTTCAACCAATCGGCTTTCTTCGGATCGCCTTTATAGATATGGCGAATGAAAGCCATGATGTGCAACATGTCGTCGGTGCTGAAAGTGACGTACTGCGGCCCCATCATACCGTTGGCCCCGCCGAACAGTACCTCGAACAAGCCCACGTCGGTGGCATTGCGCGGATAAGTCCAGTAGTCGTCGGCCAGCCCTGGCCCCAGTTTGCCTTCGGCCTCGTGACCGTGGCAGCCGGAACAGCCGGTCATGTAAAGGCTTTCGCCTTTCTTGACCGCCTCGGCGTCGCCGTTGTAAGGGTTTTTACCGGTTTGCATAAATTGCTTGAACTTGTCTGTATTGCCGCCTTTCTTGGCAAAACTCAGATCCAGCGTTTCACCGGTCAAGGCGTGACGCAAGGTAATATCCGCTTGGGCGGTAGGTATTGCCAGCGCTGTCAGAGTCAGCATTGCTCCGCTCAAAACTGTTGTAAATTTCATTATCGAATGTTTCCTATTAGTTCATGGACAGAGCGGCATCGGGTTGATCCAAAAGCGGAATGCCATCCGCTTCCAGCAGTTCTTCGATTTCGTCCTGTTGGTCTTTAATGATTTTGTTCAACTGCGCCAACAAAGCGGTATCGCCCTTACGTACGCCAATGGATGTGCTGTAATGGAAGCCAACCTTTTCGCCATCGGCCCGCTTGTTGTTGTCGGGAATCACCGTCATGGTCAACGGCGTAGCGGACGCTTTGACATAGCGTGCCGCCGCCGGCCCCCACAAGATGGCTATCTCGGCCTTGCCGGTCGTCACCTCGTTCACCAGCTTGTCATTCTCGTATTTGACATACTGGTTACGTTTGGATTTAAAGCCAGCCAACTCTTGCTGATAATTGAACATATCGTTGTAGCGCCCAATCGCCCGCAGCATGGTTTCGGCGGGCGTACCCGGCATAAAAGCAATACGTTTGGCTTTGCGTAGCGCTTCGCTATCCCAGTTCTGCAAGTCCAGCTTATCGTCGCTGCGGCTGATAAACACATAGCCGGAGCGATAATAGGGCGCGGTGGTGGATAAACGTGGATCGCCCTGATCGACGCCCATCACCACATCGCACAAGCCTTTATCGACATAATCGCGGATGAAGTATCTTGGATCAGTCCAGGTCACAGTTTCCAGTTTGCGACCCAGTTGTTCGGCCACATACTGCGCCAGCTTGTTTTCAAAGCCATCGCCGGTTTTATTGGAGTAAGGCATTTCGTTTTCGGCCGTGCAGACTTTCAGCGTAGGCTGCTCGGCGTGGGCCGTAACAAAACCCAAACCTAAAGCCAACGCGGTAAAAATGCGTGTCGTTTCTTTCATAAGAATTCTTCAAATAACTTAGGATATGGTTCCCACACGCCAGCATCACTGCCATTCAGTTAAGTTAGTATGGTCCCCTCTCCCCTTGGGAGAGGGTTAGGGTGAGGGAAATAAATAAGGAAAAAGGCTTTTTTTCACCCCCTCATCCCAACCTTCTCCCGGAAGGAGAAGGGGCTTTCCCTTAACTTAATGATAGAGCCGCTCCAGCATGGGAACGATGCGCCGAAATTACAGCGCGAACACCATCACGCCGCCGCCCATTTGCGTGTAATGCGCCAACTCTTTAAACGCACCTACCGCACCCAGACCAGCTGTCGGATCGGCCAAATCGAATACCAAACCTACACCCGGCCAGCCGCCTACACCGTAATAAATCGCAACATACTGTTTGTTGTTGTGTTTATAAGTGATCGGATGGCCAATAACGCCGGAAGGCAATTTAAACTTCCATAACTCTTCGCCGGTTTTGGAATGACGGGCTTTGATGTAGCCGTCCAGAGTGCCGTAGAACACCAAGTCGCCTGCTGTTGCGGTTGTGCCACCCCACACCGCGAATTTCTCCTGAACTTCCCACTCCATTTTGCCGGTAACCGAGTTCATGGCTTTAACTTGCCCCAAAGTGCCTTTCGGACCCGGATACATGTTCAAAGTCGCGCCCACGAAAAACTGGCCTGCCCGGTATGGCAACATGAACGGTTCCCAGTCCATGCAAATGTGGTTGGTACCCATGAAGAACAATTGCTTGTTCGGATCGTAGGATTCGATGCCCTGGTTGTGGTATCCCATCGCCGACGGACAGATGCCGGTGGCTTGGTGGTCCATGTGTGTCGAATATTCCGGGTCACGGATCGGCAAACCGGTTTGTAAATCGACTTTTTTCACCCAGTTGACGGTATCGTCGATTTTGAACGCGTTCACCAGATCACCGTTCTCACGATTCAAGGTGTAGACCAGACCGTTACGATCAGGGTGGGTCAACAGCTTGGTTTTTTTACCGTTGACCACCTGCTCGGACAAGCCCATGTAGTTAACACCGGCATAATCCCATTCATCGTGCGGCGTTTTTTGGTAGCCGAATTTAGCTTCGCCGGTGTTGACGTCGCGACCCCAGATGGTCATAGTCCATTTGTTATCGCCGGGACGCATGGTTTCGTTCCAGGGTGCGGGGTTGCCGGAACCGTAGTACAGCATTTCCAGGTCGCTATCGTAAGCGTACCAACCCCAGTTGGTGCCGCCACCGATTTTCCAGGCGTCGCCTTCCCAGGTTTTTTGTCCCAAGCCAAACTGACCGTAATGCGGATTGGCGCTATTAAAGTCTCTAGCCAGTTTCAAGTCCTCGTCGGGACCGGTCGCGTATACCCGCCAAGCTTGTTTACCATCCTTGATGTTATAGGCTGTAGCGTAACCGCGCACACCCAGCTCGGCTCCGGCGGAACCGACGATGACTTTGTCCTTGACGACGAACGGCGCCATGGTCAAGGTCGAACCCATCGCTATATCGGAGTTCTCCATTTTCCATAACACCTCACCAGTCTTGGCGTTCAGCGCGACGATATGACCGTCCAGCTGATTCAAGAAGATCGTGGCGGGGTAATCCTTGCCTGCCGGCGCATAAGCCAAGCCGCGGTTGACGACGTCGCAGCAGGCCACGGCGCGTGCGGCGGGATTTTGCTTGGGCTTAAATTGCCAAAAAATCTTGTCCGGATTGTTCAAATCCAGTGCAAACACGTTGTTAGGATAAGGAGTGTGCACGTACATAATGCCGTCAACGACCAATGGACCGCCTTCATGACCATTTAGTACGCCCGTGGAAAATGACCATGCCACTTTCAGGTTCTTGACGTTGTTGGCATTGATGTCGATCAACTCGCTGAAATGTGTCGAACTGTAGTCTTTGGTCTGCATCACCCAGTTGGTGTTTTGCTTTGACATTTGTTCCAATTCTTTATTCGCTTGCGCCGATTGCGACACGGCCAAGGCCGCAGCCGTTACTAACGCCGTGGTCGATACCTGCTTGGCAAACCGTGAAATTTGCATGAATCCTCCTATGTTGTTTATTAGGTTGCATGGCCCGGCAAATCGGTTGGTTAGGGGAGCCTTCCGTTAAAAGCGGATACGCCATCGGCATTTCCGGGCAAAATCAATCACAAGCTGCGCTTAATTTTGGCGTCAATCCGTGACGCGAGATTTTGCTTTGTGGCAGAAATCTCCTTCACTTTTCACATCAGCAATCTCGATCAAGTCGCACACAATATTGACTTAGACCTACCGGGCCATGCTGGCGCAAATGGTAAAGAAGGCGACCTATCGGGCGTTACGGAATAATCCACGAATAGCCTGGGAATTCAGCGAAAAAAGTCCTGGAAGTTTTCCCGGTACGGCGCAGCCGCACTCCGCGGCAAAACGGGAAAAGCTCCCATGGTTTCCCGGCATAAAAATCGGCATCATGGCAGGGCAAGAAACGCCGGCCAGGGATAGCACCGGCTCTGCCGAGGGCGTTTCTTGCTCTTCCACTCAACAAAGCAGGACACGTATTTAGTGGCGAATAAAATCAGCGTTTTATTAGTAGACGACCATGCGGTAGTCAGAGCCGGTTACAAGACTTATTTATCGCTGTCGGAACGGATAGGCGCCGTCTACGAAGCCGATAGAGGCGAGACCGCCTGCCAGGTGTATGACAAGCAAACGCCGGATGTGGTGGTGATGGATTTATCGATGCCCGGCTTGGGCGGTTTGGAATCGGTGCGGCGCTTATTAGTCCGTTACCCCAGCTGCAAGATCTTGGTATTCAGCATTCATAACGAGCTGGTATATGTGACCAGAGCGATCAAAGCCGGCGCTAAGGGGTATATCACCAAGAATAACGAGCCCGACACCTTGGTAACGGCAGTCTGCACGCTCGCCGAAGGCGGCACGTATATCGAGCCGGCTCTGGCGCAGCAATTAGCGGTGAATATGGCTATCGGCCAGGATGAGGCCTATAAAGTTAAGTCGTTGTCACCGCGTGAATTCGATATTTTTTGCCTGCTGGCCAATGGCCTAAGCACCCGCGACGCGGCAGATAAATTATGTTTGAGCTATAAAACCGTGTGCAATCACAGCACTGCAATCAAGGAAAAATTGAGCGTGAAAACCATGTCGGAGCTGACTTTATTGGCCGGTCGACAAGGCATTATCAAGACCAGCTCCTAAGCTGATAATGCTCACCAAATAGGGAAGCAATTTCTTAAAGGCTTTGGATGCCTAGTTTCCTTGAGCTACTCGACGCGGCCTCAGACTATTGGATTCTGTTATTCGCTTTATACCACCATAGCCCAGCCGCTGGCGTTACACCTGCCATAGCAACAAACATTAGCGTTGGATTTTGATATAGCGCCTCGATAAAGGCACCGATGAATTCGGCATGCCGCGATAGCAAGTGGTATCCATGATTCGCTCTAAAAGCATTAAAAATGCGCGCAGCTGCTTGCCAAAAAAAGGGTTTGTCTAGTTCGACTGTCTTCGTCGAATATTCACAATTTCCTCAGATTTGACGAAATTTTCGACTTGGTCCTTAGACTCTGCCAATCGACTAAAGGCCGGACTTGGCTATCTAAATTGGCCGGCATTTAGCCCATACTTTTTCAGTTTGCCGTATACAGCACGCGAAGTCATCCCCATGGCGGCGGCAACTTGTTTGACGTCGCCGCGATGGCTTTGCATGGCTTGCGTCAGAAACGCTTGTTCGGCATCACTTAGTAGATTTTGCTTGTGGACGTTCCAGTCGTTGCTTGTCGTGGCAAGCGGTTTTTGATCCAACTCCAGACGGGTCAATTCGTTACCTTTGCAGAACAATACGCTACGCTCCAGGGTATTTTCCAGCTCGCGCACATTTCCGGGCCAGGCATAGGCGCGGATTTGGCCCATCACCTCGCGGTTCACCGACTGCACGTTTTTCGTGTATTTTTCGTTCAACCGCTTCAGCATCAACTGCACCAAATGTGGCAAGTCTTCCGGGCGTTGCGCCAACGGCGGTATCCATAGCCGCACCACGTTCAGACGATAAAACAAATCCTGCCGAAACGAGCCCTGCTCGACGTGCTCCTCCAAGGAGCGATTACTGGCAGACACTATCCGCACATCGACATGCAAGGTGTGTTTGCCGCCGACCCGTTCCATCTCGCCTTCCTGAATCACTCGCAGCAAGCGGGTTTGCGCGGCGGGCGACAAGGCATCCACTTCGTCCAGAAACAAAGTGCCACCCTCGGCGCGCTCGAAGAAACCTTGATGCACTTCGATAGCGCCAGTAAATGCGCCTTTTTCGTGGCCGAATAGCGCGCTTTCGATCAGGCTTTCCGGAATCGCCCCGCAGTTGATCGCCACGAACGGTTTGTGACCGCGGTCGCTCATCGCGTGTATCGCCCTGGCAATCAATTCCTTACCCACGCCGGTTTCGCCGTTGATCAACACCGTGGCTTTGGTCGGGGCGATCACTTCCACCTGCTGTAATACTTTTTGCATCGCCGGCGACTTAGCGATGATGGCTGGGGCCGGTTTGGCGGCATGTTGTTTTGGCAAACTCCACCAGACGCTGCGCATCCGTTCCTCTATGCGCGAATGCAACGCCGCCATTTCCTGTTTTTCTTCTGGTTGGTCTTCGCGCCGATATTCCAGGCCTGGCTTGTCGATAGCCGCATCACGGCGGGTGTGAATACAGACTTCACAACCGCCGTTTTGCTTGGCGATACTCTGGCGAATTTCCACCTTAGCGTAGCCAAAATTACGCGCGGCAATCCCGCCAAACACGCTGGAGGTCATGCGGCACAGCTCCGGAAAATTGGTCACACCATCACCGAATGGACAGCGGCTATTCACTACGGTGATGGTGCCCGCTTCGACCGAGGCCAAGGAAAAGTTACCGCCGATATGGTTCTTTAGGGCCAGAATCAAATCGATATATTCTTCATTGCCCAACTCGCCTTGGCGTTGATATTCATCTCGATAGGTTTGCTCGAAATACAACCCTGCACTCTTGGCAATCCGCTCGATCAGCGATTCGCAATAATTGCCGCCCTCCTGTTCGCAGGCGTGCATCAGCTCCAGAATGAAGGTTTGCAGGAAAAACACCGGTGAAATCTGGGAGAAATCGTGTCCGCTCATAAAGGCCTGAAAAAAATGAAATTAAGCTTCACATATTGAAGCATAGATTCACTACGCTACCCATAGCATTTTTATAAGCATTTGATTTTTATAGTGAGTAAGCGCTTTTTAATGTTGGCCCACGGATTGCTCAAATACTGATGAAAACCGCCGTAAGCGGCTTTTACCGCCAGGGAGTGACACTGGCTTAACGATAATAATCTTTCCAGGAGACCATCATGAGTGACAACAAACCGCCATTGAACCCGCACCCGCTGAGCGAATACGTGGCCTGGGCCGGCAATCGCAACCGCGAACCGATATTGGGCGTGTTAAAAGAAAAACTCCCCAAAGACAAAGGCCGAGTTTTGGAAATGGCCACCGGCAGCGGCATGCATATCAATTTTTTCGCACCGCATTTCGATCACTTGCACTTTCATCCGACGGATAAAGATCAGGAAGTATTCGATAACATCAAAAAATTAACCGGCGACCACGGCAACGACAACATCGCCGACCCGGTGCATCTGGATTTAACCGATCCAGACACCTGGTTCAACCCTGGCGACAAAGGCAGCTTCGACGCGATTTTCTGTATCAATATTTTCCAGGTCGCGCCGATTTCGATTGCAGACGGCATGATGGAATGTGCGTCGCATTTGCTGAACGAATCGGGCATTTTGTTGATTTACGGTCCATTCAAAGTCGAAGGCACCTTTACTACCGATTCTAATGCCGAATTCCACAGCACCCTATCGTCTTATGAGGTACCGGAATGGGGCTTGAAAGACGTCGCCGATTTACGAAAAGCCGCCGAAAAACATGGCATGGAATTGAAAGAACAAATCGACATGCCTGCGAATAATTTCTCGCTGATTTTTGGTAGAAAAGCCTAAGGAATATGCAATGAGCGAAGTGAGTGCAGCCGTGGTAATGGGCGTGGGACCAGTGCGAGGATTGGGAGCCGCGCTGGCAACACATTTTGCAGCACAAGGCCTGCATGTGTTTATTGCCGGTCGCAGCGCCAGCAAACTCAGTGTGGTTTCCGACCAAATTATCCAAAAAGGCGGCCAGGTTACCGCAGTGGTGGCCGATGCCAGCCTTGATCAGGATGTCGAGCAGCTGTTTGCTTCGCTACGCGCACAAGCCTATTCGCTGAGTATTGCTGTTTACAATGTAGACAGCAATATCTCAGCGCCGCTGTTGGAAACCGATAGCGAACTGTTTACCCGCTTGTGGCGGCAAAACTGTTACGGGGCATTTTTGTTCGGGCAACAAGTTCTGACTATCATGCAGAAACAAAAGTCCGGCACCCTAATTTTTACCGGTGCGACAGCCTCAATGCGGGCCAGACCACCTTTCACTGCGTTTGCCACTGCCAAAGCCGGCTTACGGGCTTTGGCACAAGGCATGGCGCGCGAATTTGGGCCGCAGGGGGTGCACGTCGTGCATACCATTATTGACGGTGTGATTGACGGGGAACGGGCGCGAAGCCAATTTGCGAACTTTGTGGCGTCGAAAGGTGATGACGGCTTGCTGCAGTTGGAGGCCATCGCCCAAACCTATTGGGCGGTTCACCAACAACACCCCAGCGCCTGGACGCATGAGCTGGATTTAAGACCTTTTAAAGAGCCGTTTTGATAACTTCAACCGGCTAAAACTCAATGACTTGCAGAGATTGACTGATGAAAACATTTTTGTACGCGGAATTTCAAGTAGCCATTCCTTTCGATCAAATCGATTGGCAACCTATCAACGTCGAGATGAAAAAGTATCCAGGCTTGAAATCGAAAACCTGGTTAAGCGGGGTTAACAATAAAACAGTCGGCGGCTTTTATGAATTCGATTCCATAGAAAATGCCCAAAACTATATCGACGGGTTGTTGCTGCCGTTTACCAAACAGGTCAACGGCAACTTGTCGGTAAAACTGTTTGACGGTGACATCACCCAAGACGCCAACATCGGTATGTTTTCACCGTTCTATCCGGGGACCTGAGCAGCGTTTTGATTGATTCGGCGCTTTTGCAGCCCAGCTATTGGCTTAATTTTTTAAGTCGTTTGGATTCCTATTGCTTTGCTCACCGATGCTAAGCAATAGGCCAGTCGAAGTGCCCGCATCGGAAATGCAAGATTTTCCAAACCCTTATTTCTCCAACTTCGCTTTCAAGCCATTCAAGCCATTTTTGAAAAACTGCGTCATCGCTTTAACTGCCGCTTCGTCATTCAAATTGTCCGGCGGCGTGTTGCCGGTATCGCCACGGTAGAAGCGGCTTTTGACAGTCACCACACTGCTATCGACAGTCTCCCCAGCCGCGACTTTAACATCGACGGTGTGCGAGCTGGTGGGAAACGCTTTAGTATTTTCGGACTTCAACCGATAGCTGTATTCGTGTTCAGCTTCGTTGTAATAATCCAGTTCTTCAGTGATGCTTTCATCGTTTTGAAAAGTCAAAGTACGCAGACCGCCGGACTGATTCTTGCCGTCACCCGTGCTCTTTTTTAAGTCGGTATGCCAGTTGCCAATATCGTCGAAATTCTTCAACTCGGTCCAAACCTTGGCGAGCGGCGCTTGAATAGTCACAGATTCCTTGGCTTTTTGCGGCGTTGGGCCGTGGGCGTGAACTTGCCAGGAAAGCATTAAAAAGCCGAGTGAAAAAATAATATGTCGCATGGGCGATCCCGAAGGCTGGTGAAAACCCGCTATTATCCAGGCCCAGCGCCAGCCTTCCTTGGGAATAAACCCCGAATTGACCTGGGGAAACTTCATTTAGCCTCCTGCTATCAACCCGGCCCTTAAATATCGTCCCTCCCTGCTTAGCTTGCCTGAGACATCAAAGGAGTTAACTAGCCACCAGACAGCCTTGTAAAAACAAACCAACAGACTGACGCACCCATCTTTCGATCTCCGCTTCGTCGGGTGTCGGCTCCAAACCCAACTGTAAGCGCTGTAAGCGTTCGCCGCGCACCGCGCTGATGAATTGGTCGGCAAGGAAATAGGGGTCCATTTCGGTGATCAAGCCGGCCTGTTGCTGACGCATAAAAAACTGCGCTAACAATCCCAGCGTCCGGCGCGGTCCTTGTTCATAAAACTGTGTCGCCAGATCAGGAAAACGCGGCGATTCGCCGATCAATATCGCCCGCATCCGCAATACATCCGGACGGGTAATACGAAACAAAAACTGCCGGGCGAAATTCGTCAAAGCCTCTTCCAATGCGCAATCGTCGGACAGGCTACCGATAAATTGATCGCTGCAACGCCGGATCAAAGCGCCGAACAAACCGGCCTTGCCACCGAATTGGCTGTAGATCGTACGTAACGAAACCCGCGCATCGCGGGCTATGGTTTCCATACTCAGGTTGCCGTAACCGTTTTCCAGGAAAAGTTGCAACGCCGCATCGAGTAATCGATCTCGACTTTGCTGCTCATCGCCCTTACAGGGACGTCCACATTTAACCATGCTGTGTGATTCGCGAAATGAATTGACTTGGGTGAAGATGATAACCTAGACTAAACGGTAATAGATATTACCATTTTCAGTTAACCGACGATTTAGGCAGTACGGCAATGGCAAAAAACGCGCGCATGACGCTTGCAAACAATCAGATCTATTCATCGCCGGTAGCGGCTAATTTTCTAGGGCAAATGCATCGCCAAGCGTTGCGACGTGGGTTAAAGCTCGGCGTGGCCGGCGTCATCCTGCAACTGGCTGCGGCTGGCTGCGGCGATGCCGGAACACCTGCCGGCGCATCGCCCGCACCGCCGCCGCCCAATGTAAAAATCGCGCAGCCTCTGAGCCGAGAAACCACCGAATGGGACGAATATACCGGCCGGATCGAAGCGATCAACTCGGTGGACATCCGCGCCCGTGTCGGCGGTTATTTGGACACCGTCAATTTCACCGCCGGCGCCAAAGTCAAGAAAGGCGACTTGCTGTTTCAGATCGACCCTAAACCGCTAAAAGCCCAGCTTAATTACGCGCAAGCCGAACTGGAGCGCGCCAAAACCAAACGCGAGCTGGCAAAAAACGATTTGACCCGCGCCGAAAACCTGTTCAAAGCCAAAGCCATTTCCGCGGAAGAATACGACATGCGCACCAAAGGCTTGCGCGAAGCGGCGGCTGCGGTCGAATCTGCGGACGCCAACGTCTACACCGCAAAATTAAACCTGGAATACACCGAAATCCGCGCACCAATCAGCGGGCGAGTCGGCCGCGAGATGATCACCGCCGGCAACTTGGTCAAGGCGGACGACACCCTACTGACTAATATCGTCTCCACCGATCCGGTGTACGTGTACGTCGATGCCGATGAACAATCAGTGCTGAAATACCGCCGTCACGCTCAACAACACGGCAAAGGTTCCGCTGATTTGAAAGGTACGCCGGTGGAATTGGCGGTAGCCGACGAAACCGATTTCCCGCATCAAGGCAAACTGGACTACATCGCCCCGCGCGAGGATGCCGCTACCGGCACGCTGAGCTTGCGCGGCGTGTTCGCCAATCCGGACGAATTGCTCAGCCCAGGCTTTTTTGCGCGGTTGCGGGTGCAAGCCTCGGCATCGTACCCTGCCCTGTTAGTGCCAGACCGCGCCGTCGGCACCGATCAGGCCCAACGCTTTGTCTGGGTCATCAACCAGGACAACCAAGCCGAGTACCGTCAAGTTACCCCAGGCTCGCGCATCGGCGAGTTGCGCGTGATCCGCAGCGGCGTGCAAGCCGGTGATTGGGTAGTAGTGGAAGGCGTGCAAAAACTCAAACCCGGCGCCAAAGTCAATCCGGAGCGCATCACTTTGGCCGTGCCGGGAGCGCAATAAGCCATGGATAAATTCAGTCATTTTTTTATCGACCGGCCGATCTTCGCGGCGGTGTTGTCGATTGTGATCGTGTTGGTCGGCAGTCTGGCCCTAATCGGCCTGCCGATTGCCCAATACCCGGAAATTGCTCCGCCCACGGTCGTGGTCAGCACCAACTATCCCGGCGCCAATGCCAAAGTAGTCGCGGAAACGGTAGCAACGCCGATCGAGCAGGAAGTGAACGGTGTGGAAGACATGTTGTATATGTCGTCACAGTCCACCAATAGCGGCGCGATGTCCTTGACCGTCACCTTCAAGCCCGGTGCCAATCTGGATAAAGCCCAGGTTTTGGTGCAAAACCGGGTGGCATTGGCCGAACCTAAGTTGCCGGAAGAAGTGCGTCGGCAAGGTTTGAGCGTGAAAAAGCGCAGCCCGGATTTAAGTCTAGTGGTTAACCTGGTTTCGCCGGACAAACGTTACGATAGCGTTTACATGAGTAACTACGCACTGCTGCAAATCCGCGACACCTTGGCGCGTTTGCCGGGCGTGGGTGATATTCTGCTATTCGGCGCCCGCGATTACAGCATGCGCCTGTGGCTAAATCCGCAAACCATCGCCGCCCGCAACCTGACCGCCGCCGAAGTGGTGACCGCAGTGCGCGAGCAAAACGTGCAAGTGGCGGCCGGCGTGGTAGGTCAACAACCCTCGCCGAACAGCGCCGAATACCAATACACCGTCAGCACGCTGGGCCGCCTCAGCACCCCCGAGCAATTTGGCGAGATCGTCATCAAGCAAGGCGAAAACGGCCAAGTCACCCGCTTGAGAGACGTGGCGCGCATCGAACTGGGCGCCAAGGATTACAATTCCGGCTTGTATTTGGACGGCGACGAAACTGTCGGCCTGGCGATTTTCCAACTCCCCGGTTCCAATGCCATCGACACAAAAAATGCGGTGATGGCGGCCATGGAAAAACTGAAGACCCGTTTCCCGGAAGGCCTGGATTACAAACTGGTGTACGACACAGTGGTCTTCGTGGAGCAATCGATAGCCGCGGTAGTCGAAACCCTATTCGAAGCCTTGCTGCTGGTCGTCTTGGTGGTGATCGTGTTCCTGCAAAACTGGCGCGCGGCGGTGATCCCGCTGCTCGCGGTGCCGGTTTCGTTGATCGGCACCTTTGCGGTGATGTCGGCTCTGGGCATCTCTCTGAACACCCTTTCACTATTTGGTTTGGTACTGGCCATCGGTATAGTCGTCGATGACGCCATCGTGGTGGTGGAAAACGTCGAGCGGCATATTGCCGAAGGGTTGCATGCCCGTGAGGCCACGCGATTGGCGATGTCCGAAGTGGTCGGGCCGGTGGTCGCCACAGCATTGGTGTTGGTGGCGGTATTCGTGCCCACCGCCTTTATCACCGGCGTATCGGGTGCGTTTTACAAGCAGTTTGCCTTGACCATTGCAGTGTCCACCGTGATTTCGGCGTTTAACTCCTTGACCCTAAGCCCGGCATTATGCGCCTTGCTGCTGGACCGCGCTCACGACAATAAAGACGCTTTCACCAAAGTCTTCGACAAGCTGTTCGGTTGGTTTTTCGGCGCGTTTAACCGCTTTTTCGAGCGTTTCAGCCTGGGCTATTCGCGTTTGGTCGGCCGTTTGATCCGCGTCACCGCTGTCGTTCTGGTGCTGTATGTCGGCCTGAACGGCTTGAATTTCCTGGCATTTGAGAAAGTACCGACCGGTTTTATTCCGCAACAGGACCAAGGCTATCTGGTTTTGTACGCGCAATTGCCTGACGCCGCTTCCCTGGCCCGCACCCAGGACGTGGTGCAGCAAGCCAGCAAGATCATTCTGGATACCCAAGGCGTGCAGCACGTCAACGCCTACGCCGGGTGGTCGGTGTTAAGCGGGGCTAATCAGTCCAATGTGGCCACCATGTTTGCCCGCTTAGGCGAGTTTACCGACCGAGCCGGCCACCCGGAATTGCATGCCGACGAGATCGTCAAAACACTTACTCAGCGCCTGAGCGTGATCCCCAACGCCCGCATCGCCGTATTCGCGCCACCGCCGATTCGCGGCATGAGTTCGGTCGGCGGTTTTAAACTGCAAATTGAGGACAGAAACAACGCCGGCGTGGACGAATTGCAGCGCGTCACCAATGAAATGCTGGGTAAGGGTAATCAACAGCCCGGTTTGGTCGGTTTGTTTAGTACCTTCAGATCGGGCGTGCCGCAATTATTTGTGGACGTGGATAGAACCCGGGTCAAAGCGATGGACGTACCGTTGAAAGACGTGTTCGACACCTTGCAAATTTATCTGGGCTCCTTATACGTCAACGACTTCAACGCCTTCGGCCGCACTTACCAAGTCACCGCGCAATCCGATGCGCCATTCAGGATGCTACCGGGCGATATTGACCAGTTAAAAACCAAAAACCGCCAAGGCGGTATGGTGCCCTTGGGCGCGGTCAGCGAGGTGAAAGAAATCGCCGGGCCGGACAAAATCACCCGCTACAACATGTACCCGGCCGCGGAAATCAACGGCGGCACCCTACCCGGCATCAGTTCCGGCCAGGCCATCAACACCATGAGTAAATTGCTGTCCGCCGAATTGCCACCGGGGTTTGATTTCGAATGGACCGAACTGAGTTTGCAACAGGTATTGGCCGGCAATGTAGCGATGCTGGTGTTTCCACTTAGCGTGATCTTCGTCTTCCTGGCTCTGGCCGCACAATACGAAAGCTGGTCCTTGCCGTTTGCGGTGATTTTGATCGTACCGATGTGTATTTTGTCGTCGATGACCGGGGTGTGGCTGAGTCATATGGACAACAATATCTTCACGCAAATCGGCTTCATCGTACTGGTGGGGCTAGCAAGTAAAAACGCCATTTTGATCGTCGAGTTCGCCAAACAACGGCAAGAAAGTGGCCTGAACCGTTTTGAAGCCGCCGTGGAAGCCTCACGCATACGCTTGCGGCCGATCTTGATGACTTCGTTCGCCTTCATCATGGGCGTGTTTCCTTTGGTGATTGCCCAAGGTGCCGGCGCCGAATCCCGGCGCCTGCTGGGCACCGCAGTGTTTAGCGGCATGATCGGCGTCACCGTGTTCGGCTTGTTACTAACGCCGGTGTTTTATGTGGTGGTACAAGCCATCGCCCAACGCCTGCGCCCCAAGGCCACCGTTCTAACTACTCATCAACCTTCAATGGATGCCCCCAAATGAGTCAGCACCTATGTATTAACCGGGCCCTAAAATTCTTTGGATACGTCATTCCCGCGAATGCGGGAATCCAGTATGTCCGCTGGGCTCCAGCATTCGCGGGAGCGACGATATATAAGGGTTGGATTAATAAACGCCGGATTGACACCCTCTATGCTGTCGGCCTCATCGGCATACTGCTGACCGGTTGTGCGGTCGGCCCGGATTATGAAACACCGGCTACTGCCGAGCTACCAACAGCGTTTGCCAACGCCCAAGCCGCCGATTTTTCCGATCACGGCATCGAGGAGCAATGGTGGAAGCTGTTCAACGATCCGCAATTGAGCGCCTTGATCGATAGCACGATCAGCCACAACTACGAGCTAAAAGCCGCCCGCGCCAACCTGGCTGAAGCGCGTGCCTTGTATCTGGAAACCGGGCTGAACCTGTTACCCACCGTCACCTCGCATGCCAATTACACCGAGCAAAAGCGCAGCGTTGGCGCCTTTAATAATCGCGCGGTGTTTCCACGTGAATTGAAGCTGTACAACACCGGCTTCGATGCCTCCTGGGAGATTGATTTCTTCGGTCGCGTGCGGCGCAATGTCGAGGCCAGCAACGACGAAGTCGAAGCTCAACAAGCCAGCCTGCGCGACATTGGCGTCAGTCTAATTGCCGAAGCAGCCCGGAATTATTTTGAATTGCGCGGCCTGCAAAACCAGTTGGCCGTCGCGCAAAAAAATGCCGACAACCAGGCCCAAACCCTGGAACTGACCCAGGTCAAACTGGAAAACGGTCGCGGCACCGAACTGGACACCTCCAGAGCGCTGGCGCAGCTGGAAAGCACCAAAGCCGGGATTCCCCGTCTGGAAAGCGCGATAGCGCAAGCCATCCATAGACTCAGCGTATTGACTGGGCAAATGCCGGACGCCTTGACCACAACCTTAGTGCAGTCAGCACCCTTACCAAAAGCTCCGGATGCCATCCAGATTGGCAACCCGGAACAACTCCTGCGCCGCCGGCCGGATATTCGCGTCGCCGAACGCAGCTTGGCCGCCGCCACCGCCAGAATCGGTGTCGCCACTGCTGATCTATTTCCTCGCGTCACTTTCGTCGGCAGTCTTTCACTGGAAGCCAGCACCTTGTCCGGTCTGGTCGCACCGGGATCGGAATCGTATTCGGTGGGCCCCAAAATCAGCTGGGCGGCGTTTGATTTAGGCCGGGTTTACGCCCGCATCAAAGCCGCCGACGCCCGCGCCGAAGCCAGTCTGGCGCAGTACGAACAAACCGTACTCAATGCCCTGGAAGAAACCGAAAACGCCCTGGTCAACTATAGGCAAGAACGCGCCCGCCGCAGTTCTTTGCTGGCGGCAGCGCAGGCCAGCGAGAAAGCCTCGGAACTGGCACATCTGCGTTATCAGGAAGGCATAGCGGACTTTCTGACCGTACTGGATAGCGAACTGCGTTTATTACAGGATCAAAGCCAATTGGCGCAAAGCGAAACCGCCACGGCTACCGCGTTGACCGCCGTATACAAGGCTTTGGGTGGGGGTTGGGTGGAGTCATCCGACACGCAGGGCAAGCTGGAAACCAGTCTTTTCCAATAGTCGATCATATCGGACGATAATAACCGTAGTTTTGCCGGTCACTGTAAACGGGTGAATTAACGAAAGGAGGTTTAGAGTGGTAGGTTGGGTTGGGTTGAATGACAGTAAGCGCCCTTTAAACCACGCTATTGAATTTTTCTACAAAGCCGTATGAATTTGGTTAGGCCGTTGGATTGGCGAGACGCCAGGGCAGTAATGCTTCGAAGTCATCGACGGTTTTTGCCAGGGGCAGCTGACGGAACAATGCCACCAGATAGGCGTAAGGCTCGATGTCGTTGGCTTTGCAGGTTTCGATGAGCGAGTAGAGATTGGCGCTGGCCTGGGCACCGGCCACCGTGTCGCAGAACAGCCAGTTGCGACGGCCCACCACGAAGGGACGTATGGCATTCTCGCAGAGGTTGTTGTCGATGGGCCAAGCGCCATTCTCGACAAAGCGAATCAGTTTGGGCCACTGCGACGACAGATAATGCAAGGCTTTGCCCAGCAAACTGCCGGGGGTCACCGCGTGCAGATGCTGTAGCAACAACCCTTCGATCTTGGCCAAAACCGGTTTGCTTAACTGTTGGCGCTGCTGTCCGCGCTGTTCGGGGCTCAGTTGTTTCGCCTTGGCTTCGATGGCATACAATTCGCCCATCGCCGCAATAAACTGCGTCGGTAGTTGTTCCGCGCCACGTGCGGCCTTGGGTATGACAGCTTCTGCTTCAACAAAATAACGGCGTGCATGTGCCCAGCAGCCGAGATGGATTAATCCTCGATCCGTTGCAATGCCGTTATACACCTCATAGCCGTCGCTCATCAGTGCCGCACCGGACTTGATGCCGTCGTAGAGTGGTTGCGCATGCGTTCCGCCGCGTCCCGGCGTGTAGCAGAACAATCGGATCGGCGGGCCGGAGCCGGTCATTTGCGCCCACAGGTAGCTTTTGCTTTGCGCGGCTCGCCCGGATTCCTTGAGCACCTGCACGACGGTTTCGTCGCCCAGGATCAGATCGGCGTCCAGCAGATGGTCGCGCAGCAAATTGGTGATCGGCTGCACCGCCTGACCGACCCGTACCATGCTGGCGGCCAGGGTGGTTCGTGATAAATCGCCGCCGAAGCGGCTTAACAACGCGGCTTGCCGATACAGCGGCAGGCTGTCCTGGTACTTGGCGGTCACCACCCAAGCCAGCGCGGGTTCGGTGAGTAAGCCTTTGGGGATAATGCGCGCCGGTGCTGGCGTGACCCGAATGCTGTTGTCGCAGCAAGGGCAAGCATATTTGACGCGGTGATGCTGAATCACCCGGACCTGTTGCGGAACGATGTCGAGCTGTTCGCTGATTTCAGCGCCGATTTCCACCAGGCGTGTGCCGTCATGGGCGCAGATGCGTTCGGCTTCCGGTAGTTCATGGCGCACAATCTCGCGAGGTAGGAGAGGATCGAGCGGTTTGCGGCCGCGTTTCTTACGGCTGTGACCGGCGACTTCGATGGCTAGCGGCTCGCCGGTTTCCTCAGCAACGGGTGCGCCGTTCGGGGCTAAGGCTTCGGCTTCGTTCAGAAACAGATCGCGCTGAGCCGGATTCGCCCGCGCCTCGGACTTGGCCGCATACAAACGATGCAAAAAGGCATTCATGCGTTCTTGCAATAGATCGCGCTCGACCGTCACCAACCGTAGTTGCTGGGCGAGGCGTTGCTGATCACTCAGCAAGGCCTGATAGTCTTCGGTAGATAGCGTGATGGTGGTCGTCATGCCGCTATTTTACTAGCTTTAAGGCATTGTTTCAGCCCACTTGCGTATAGGTTCGCACGGGATGCGGCCGCATCGCCGCCAAGTCAATACCGGCTAACAGCCAGTGGAGTTGCTCCACCGTCAAGGTCACCACCGCGGCTTCTTTCGGCCAGCGAAACCGATCAGCTTCCAGTCGTTTGATCATCAGCCAGAAGCCGGTGCGATCCCATAACAGCAGTTTGATCCGATCCCGCCGCCGATTGCTGAACACGTAGATCGCCGGTTCAAACGGATTTAAGCCTAACGCCTGCTCAACCAGCAGCGCCAAACCATTGATGGCCTTGCGGCCATCGACGGGTTCGCGGTGCAGGTAGACCTTTAATCCCGGCTCGAAGCGGAACATGGCAAGGCGGCCAGACCGTTCAATAAAGGCGAAAGATCGGTCAGATCAACACCCTGCAGTTCCAGTTTAACCCCATTGGGTAACGTTATATGGACGGTGACTTCTACCGGTTTCGGTACCGCCATTGACAGAACCGGTGCGAAGGCCGATAGCATGGCCGGGGTACTGGGCGACACTGCGCTGGAATGTTCACGGTACTGGTTAATCCACTTGCGTAGCAGATTGGCATTGATGCCGTGTTCCAGTGCCATCCGGGCTACCGAAACGCCCGGTTGTAGACAGGCTTCGACGAGCTCCCGTTTGGCTTCCGGATCATAGCGACAACGGCCATTGCTCCGATGTCCCACCACCAGTGTTCGCGATAATCGACTCTTGTTCTCAATCATAGGTGTCCACCTTGTTATAAGTGGACACCATCTTCGGCGCTTTTAATCAGGAGGGATAGACGTGGTTAAAAGGGCGCTTACGAATGACAATGAAACCCAGCTTGGAAATGCTTGATTTTCGAAGCCCAAGAGCTGTTTGCTTATAAAGGAATCGGATTATTAAAGCCCATTGCTGGGTTTCGCGTTGCTCTACCCAGACTACGGCCCTAATGCGTTCTACGTGGACTAGTCACTATTCTGTATACGGCCTTTAATTAAAAATTGTGCAAGCCGCTGATACTCGTCGGTATCTCCCGAAACCCCGAAAGAAGCAGCAAATTCGATGAGAGATTCGATTTCAGTCAACGAGCGATCTGATAGCATAGTCAGAAGAGGGCTAATGGTTTCTTTTCTTGATTTACGGGGCTCAAAATCTTTACTGATATGCTCTCCAAATCGCTTCATATGCTCCAATGTGGTCAGTGCTTGACCACGCCTAACCATCTGATCAAACTCAAGAAGTAACTTATATTTTTCTGGGTCTTTGTCCTTGAGATTGACAACAGCTTTTGATACTGAGTCTTCCAGCGTTTGCCGGGATGATCGAGTACTCGTTTCTTTATTCTCCGCTACTGGCGAACTAACTTTACGTGAAAGGTACTCTAAAAGTCCTGATTTAAATCCGTGAGACTCCAATAGCGCAACTGCCGCCAGAATATCTTTGTCTGAGTTATCCTCAAGTAGTTGTGCAATTTGGAGTGCTATTCCTAGAGGTGATTTAGTCATATCGCACCGATACTGGTTAGGAAGTTTTGTGCAGTATTTGCAAATTCACCGATGACATAGTCGCGAGCATAGTCAGTAAGGAAAATTGGTACGCCTTGCCGTGATCCAGTTGGATACGAATCGGAGTGGTGGGCAGCTTCTTTAAACACTGGCCATCCAAATGTGGCAGCGAGTCTTTCTACATCAGATTTCGACTTTAGCTGTTCAGGTGGCGTATTTGATCGCCGCATATCGTTGAAGATGATGCCGGCCATGTCCAATGTTTGATCTTGGTGCATAAGCCTGAATTCCTCCAGGGATCGCGCTAAAAGTGGTAAACCGATTGTAGCGAGAAACTCAGGTTTAACAGGAACCACAACGTATCGGCTTGATCTATAGGCCGCAGTTGTGAGGATGGATTCAGTCGGAGCGCAGTCAATCAATATCAGATCATAATTAGAACTAACTTTTGCGAGAAACTGAGGCAATAAATGGGCTTTTTCGGTTGGGTTCTTTAGTGTCCAGGCTAGCTCTAAGCGCGATGGTATCAGATCGAGAACGCTTCCATCTTCCCAGGCTCTAAGATGATGTATCACTTTCTCGGGTTCAATAAGCGTTGGTGATCCATTCTTTGGCTTTGGCGCTGAGAACTGCTCGAATATTTCAACGACAGTTCCTTTATCGGCATCCAAATAATCCAAATACTTATTGGCCCCCATAAAATATTGGCTAAGGTTTGCCTGTGGGTCAAGATCGACTGCAAGAACTCGGAGGTTCGCTCGCCAAGCCGAATACCAAGCCAAATTAAATGCAAGTGTAGTCTTACCGACACCACCTTTCATGTTTATTAGTGACACTGCAACAGTCATTATATTTCCCTTTGATTATTTGATAAGTTATTAAATTTTATAGCTAATTAGAATTGAAATAACGTCCAACTTTCAACTGCGTACTAAAAAATAAAAATTCATTACATGCCTTAACTCAATACGTTGGCATATGTCTTTTTAGTGAGTAGTGCTGATTCCAATTCTCTAACGCTAGTTGTAAGTTTAATTGATTGTATGGATTCAGCAACAGCCGATTGACACCCTTCGCCCACAGCCCGGTGGGATGCGGTAAACAAAGCGCACCGCATCGTTCGCGATTGGTGCGGTAAGTAAACTCACCACACCCTTGTATCTACGCCTGTTTTTTCGCTGGGCAATTGCCAATGTTCATTGCGCAGCAGATTTTAGCCGGCGTTCGCGTTACTCGGTGGGTATAAGTGTCACTTGAAGTTATTAACCGTTTTTAAAAACGGTCTTTTCAGAATCTTTGTCACCTGACAGCCAAATCTCCACATAACAATCCCTACCAACCCGCCTATCCTTATTACATGTTTTCGGCTTCTGAAAACATGATTTGTTGTCTATGATTCAGGTCCGGTAACGCCCCCGCTGCTGGATTTACCGTATTTTTCTTTGACCACGATGACCCCACCATGACCCAGCCACACTATTTCCACGCCGGCGAAAACTGTTTCGTCATTGAGCAATACAACGACTGCGCGCCGTTCGCCAGTTTTTTGCCGGGGATTGCCGGTATGCGCGGGCGTCCGGCCTGGGTGTTTTACGTCAATCGCGGTCAGGCGATTGCCAGTTTTGGGGTGCGGAATAAAGACGGCGCGTTTTTGGAGTTTTTTCCGGCGGATAAGGCTTATCAACTAACGCCGTCGCGCGGGTTTCGCACCTTTTTAAAAGCGGTCGATGGCGAGCAACCCCTAAGTTACGAGCCGTTTCAGCGCGGCGCCGGACCAGAGGTTTCGCAACGCCTGTTTGTCACGCCGCACGAGGTAGGCGTGGAGGAAGTGAATCCCACGCTCGGCTTGCGCTTGCGCGCTGATGTATTCACCTTGGCCGAAGCGCCGGTGGCCGGTTTGTTGCGCAGGGTGGAGATCGTCAACACCGCCGATAAAACCAGACAAATCGAGATCGTCGATGGCTTGCCGCAAGTGCTGCCCTATGCGATGAATCAATGGATACTCAAATTCATGAGCCGCACCTCGGAAGCATTTATGCGGGTGGAGGGCGTGGCGGAGAATCTGCCGTTTTATCGCTTGAAAGTCTGGCCCACCGACAGCCCGCAGGTGGAGCCGGTGATTGCCGGCAATTTCTTCGTCGGCTTTTTGGATGGCCAGCGCAATCAAGCCATTGTCGATCCGGAGCGGATTTTTGGTTTGGCTGGGGATTTTTCACAAGCGGAACGGTTTTTTTCCGAACAGCCGTTGGATTTTGCCGAGCAGGTAAGCGGCAATCAGACGCCAGCAGCGTTTCAGCACCTTAAGCTGTCTTTGCAGCCCGGCGAAAGTCGGGTGTTTTACGGAGTTTACGGTCATGCCGGTTCCCGTGAGATTTTGGATCAATTCCTTATCGAAGCCGCTCAACCGGACTATTTTGAGGAAAAACGTGAGGCCAATCGGCGTTTGGTGGCAAACATCAGCCAACGCGCCTTTACCGCGACCGCCAAACCGCTGTTCGATGCCCATGCCCGGCAATGTTATCTGGATAACGGCTTGCGCGGCGGCTTTTCCATGCCAGTCCCAGGTGGCGCACATTTATATTTGTTTGGCCGCAAGCATGGCGACTTGGAGCGGGATTACAACGACTTTTTATTGCAGGACACGCCCTATTCCGAAGGCAACGGCGACTTTCGCGATGTGCTGCAAAATCGGCGCATGGACTTGTTCTTCGATCCGGCTTTGGATGCCAAGAACATTCGCTATTTTTTCAATCTGATTCAGCCGGACGGCTATAACCCCTGCTCTTTGCGCAACTCGCGGTTTGTCTTAGAAACGCCGCACGATTTTGCAGAGTATTTCCCGCGCTTTCCCACCCTGGAAGCTTTACTGGTCAAAGCCTTTAAATACGCCGAGCTAGCGCAGGTGCTGGAAGCGGCGACAGATGCAGAGGCCATTCTGACCGCTATTTTGGCGCAAGCGCGGGAAGTAGAGGATGCCGAATTCGACCGCGGCTACTGGTCGGATCATTGGACCTATCTGGTGGATTTGTTGATAAGTTACGCGGCAATTTTTCCGGATCGGCTGGCCGATTTATTTCAGGACAAGTGCTACAGCTTTTTCGATCCGACCCATTTCGTCGTGCCGCGCGCGCAAAAGTATGTGGTCACCGCAAACGGCGTGCGCCAATACAACGCCGTGCAGTATCGCCCGAAGAAAAAGGTGCTGATCGAGGCGCGACGGCAGCGCCATTATCAAGTGCGTTCGCAAGCCGGCCACGGCGAGATTGTCTACACCAGTTTATTAGGCAAGATTCTGACACTGGTCGCCAACAAGCTGGCTACCCTCGATCCAGCCGGCGCTGGCATCGAAATGGAAGCCGATAGACCAGGTTGGTGCGATGCCCTAAACGGCCTGCCCGGTATTTTAGGCTCATCGGTGAACGAAACCATCGAGCTGAAGCGTCTGGTGGATTTCACGCGCACAGTGCTGAGCCAATTAGATGCCGCTTGCACAGTACCCGTCGAATTGGCGGACTTTGTGACTGCGTTGCATAAGTTGTTAACTCGCGATGATTTGACGCCGGAACTGTTCTGGCAGGAAAGCGGCGCGCTAAAAGAAGCCTATCGGGAACAGGTATTCATGGGCTTTGCCGGTGCCGAACAAGCACTCGCGCTTGGCGACATCCAAACCTTCCTGAGCTTGGTGACAAATTATCTGGATACCGCGATAGATAAAGCCCGCACACCTAAAGGCATTGTGACCTATTTTGCTTACGATGCGGAGCAATACCGGGAACTGGAGACCGGTGGCTTGGAAGTAACTCGTTTTCGGCAAAAACAGCTGCCTTTATTCCTGGAAGGCTTTGTGCATGCCTTACGCATCGCCGATCCGACACAGGCGCAGACAATTTATCAAGCCGTGCAAAACTCCGAGTTGTTTGATCGCAAACTGGACATGTACCGGGTCAACGAACCCTTGGGCGATAACGCGCTGGACTTAGGCCGCATTGGCGTATTCAACTACGGCTGGCTGGAGAACGGTTCGATCTTTTTGCATATGCATTACAAGTTTGTGCTGGAATTGGTGCGAGCAGGCTTGGTCGATGAGTTTTATGCCCACATCGAATCACTATTGGTACCTTTTCACGACCCGGGCGAATACAAACGCAATCCCATCGAAAACTCCAGCTTTTTGGTCAGCAGCGGTTTTACAATCGATGCGCGCCAGCACGGACGCGGCTGCGTGGCCCGATTATCCGGCGCTACCGTGGAGTTCTTGCACCTGTGGACGCATTTATTTGTGGGACCTACACCGTTTGTACTTGAGGATGGCCGATTGGCGTTTAAACCGGCACCGCTGTTGGCAGCCACGTTTTTTACCCACGAAGCACAAAATGTCACCCCGTTCACCGAGACTGAAACATTAACTGCAGATAGCGCGACCTGCACGCTGTTTGGCTCGACGCTACTGGTTTACCTCAATCCGCAGCGCCGTGATACCTTTGGTCATGAGGCCGTCAAACCGATTCAATACCAGTTATTCGGCCGGGACGGCACTAAGCAGACGCTAACGGCAGGTTCGATTACGGGGGCCTTGGCAGAAGCGCTGCGTTTAGGTCAATTCAGTCGGGTCGACGTGTTGCTTGGATGACGCGCCGTTAGGCTGCCCAAACATAGCTAGCCACCGCTCTGGCCGGTAACTCAACGACCGCACTTTGGCCTTGATAGTGAATGGCAACCGCTTGCGGGTCGGCGTTGTCGTTAAGGACGATCAACACCACAGAACCCTCAGGGGTGAGGAAGGCCACGTTAGGTAAATAGTCGTTTTGGTCGCCGGAATTAATCCTAATTGAACCAGGCCGCACGAACTTCGCCGCGTGAGCAATCACGTAATAAGCAACATTGCGCGTGACCTGGTCGCCGTCGATGGTTAAAGCGCCCACACAGCGGGCTTCGCCGCCCGGCGTATGCGGGCCGCAAAACGGGTCGGACGCCAAGTTCCATTCCAGCACTGCCCTGCTCCAGTTTCGCAACGAGCCGATCAACACGTGCCGGGCGTGCCACATTAAATCCCCACCAAACTCACCATCCGAGCCAACCCATTGTTCGGTGAAATACAATTTCATGTCGGGATAGGCTTGATGCACTTCCGATAACACCGAAATATCGCCGCCGTACAAATGCCAGGCCGAGCCGCTCAGATATTGCCGCGCGTCGGCGTCGGCAAATACGGTCAACGGGTATTCTTTCACATCGCAATTGTGATCCCAGCAAAACAACTCCACGTCGGCTAAACCCGCATCGCGTAACGCCGGACCGAGATGATCTTTGATAAATTCGGCCTGCTCCGGCGCTTCCATGACCATGCTGGGTTCGTTCTTTTGATTCAGCGGCTCGTTTTGCGGGGTAATGGCGTGGATCACGATGCCGCGCTCGCGCATGGCTTGTAGGTATTTGACCAAATAAGCGGCGTAAATCGCATAGTATTCCGGCTTGAGTTTACCGCCGATAAACGCCTGGTTGGTTTTCATCCAGCGCGGTGCCGACCAGGCGGTAGCGATAATTTTGAGCGTTGGATTGAGCGCCAGAATGTCCTGCAATAGCGGAATAACATCCGTATCGCCGGCGTTCAGATCAAATCGGGCAAGTTCCAAATCGGTCTGACCGTCGGGCATATCGTCATAGCTAAAGCAACGCTCGCTTAAATCAGAAGCGCCGATGCTTAGCCGCAAACAGCTGACGCCGATTCCGTCGCCATAGGGCAAAAACAGCTCACGCAACAAAGCCAGCCTGTCAGCGTCGGGTAACGCAGCAATCAGCATCGCGCTGCCGCCGGTCAATGAGAAGCCAAAACCGTCAATGGTTTGATAACTAGGGTTGGTATCGAGCGCTATTACCGGCAAATCAGCGGTATTATCGTTAAATTCGAATTGGCTGGCTTGCTGGTCAAACAACGCCTGCTGGTCAGCGCTGGTCAGCCAAAACCTGATAGGCGCGCGTTCCTCGCTTTCAGAAGATAGTGATTGAAAAGCCTTGGTTTGCTCAGACATATCAGCCCTCATGGTTAGCGCGGAAGCGGCTCCGCCGGATTTAGTAACCCGGCCCTATTTATCAATGGCATGTCCTTCGGACTGAACTCGTCGAAGCCTAAGCGGGTGTGCCCTTAGACAGGCTCAGGGCGAACGTTGTTTAAAAGCCGGGTTAATAATAAAAACAACATCGCGCTATATTATCGATTTTGCCCGGACTAGCCAGTTAATTTTCCCGCCAGTTTCGATGCCATAGTTAAAGCTGCACAATCCAAACATTGTGTTAAGAGTCTCAGGCTTTTTGTTGGGCATTGTCATAAAACCGTCAAAATCACTTATACTGCGAATTCCGTTTTAACGTATGGAGATCGGATATGAAAAAATTGGTTTCAATTCGCGCGCTAACCACTCGGCTAAATCGTAAGCTGGCCAAGGAGTCGAAGAAGTTGTTGAAGTACAAGCCGAGGTTACAGAACAACGATACGATTGTCGAATACGCCGTCGTGGATCTAAAGACGAACTCCATCGTTAATTTTCATATGGCTAGCGAATTGCAAGAATTTGCCAGAGGACTAGGCTGCTTGGCTAGCCTGGAAGAAGTTTCTTTCGAATAGCAGCCGTTTAAGCGTTGCAATTCCATAAAGCCGGGTACGCCCGGCTTTTTTGTGCGCCTAAATCACAGCTTATCTATATTCAGAGCATCGTCTTTTTACATTTTACCGTTTAACTGGTTACTCAAAGCGCGTGCCGAAATTTCGTTGTACAAATTGGCTAATTCAGCGATCAATTTTTGATATTCAGGGTGGTGCTTTAGGAGTGGCATCATGGTGCTGGCTTCTGAAAGCATTTGTTCAAAATGCATGATTTCAATCTCGTTTAACGTATCACCATCTTCCACTCTTTTTTTAACGGCCAACGCGCGCGGAATGGACTGCTCTTCCAATTGCTCCACGAAGGCAGTGATAATGCCGATTTCATCATCTGACGAATACATTTATATTTCCTGATTGTCGCGACGAGGAGCCATCGCTACTGAATTATGCCATAGTCAAGAAGAAGTCTCTGACCTTATGGGTTTCTCGGAGAATAGCGTTTCCTTTAGTTTTTAGAAGTTACCTTCCCTGAATATTCGGTATTTTGTGTAAAAAATCAGATGTAAATTTTGACTTTGAACATGGTAAATCCGAATATTGAAACTACTCTTTAGCATTTTTGGATAAAAAGATGACATTTCTTAAAAAAATATCTGCTCTGGCCCTTATATCTCTGACAACGAATACAGCCTGGTCTGAACCTGTTTACTTTTGCAAAGTGGAAAGAGTTTATGAAGACGATGTCAGCGTTCCCGCGAAGATTGTCCATGAAGACTGCTCTGGCGTAGCCTTTCTTTGGTATGCCAAGTCTTACGTCGAAGCGTCCTGTTGGCCTGGCGCTATCGAATTATTGAAGGGCAAATGCGAGCAAACTGATGTCGATTCCAAAGACTATGCAACCGAGCCAACGGTAACCGAGACGCAAGAAGAAAATCAGGAATAAAGGCATTGCAAGCAAGGATGCTTCATCAAGCTAAAACGGTTGACCAGTGTTGTAGTCCGTATCGTTCGATACCAGTTTGCTGTTGGATCGACGGTGAAGAAGCACTTGGATGTCCTAAGCGGGGTTACATGAAACTTACAAGCAACAAAAAAGGCCTAGGTCGTTAAACCTAAGCCTTTCATTTGTCTGGTAGCGGGGGCAGGATTTGAACCTACGACCTTCGGGTTATGAGCGCCCTCAAATAACACCTTAAGCACAACGAAACACGTTGAAACTTCCTTAGGATCAATAGGATAACAGAAACTGCCCGAAGGTCAAGCGTGTTTCAACGCGTTTAAATTTAGTTTCGATGTGCCCTAAATTGTGCCCTGTCTTGCGCCCTCGGGTAAAAAAACCGATGGTCTAATCACGGTCTTAAATAACCAAATTACCGACAATTCACCCCGCCTTATCGAGAGTAACATGGGTGGCGATGCCGGACTTGTAACGCGCGATTATCAATAATCCACCCACAATTTAACAGCTACAGCCTCGCGTGCTCGACAACAAAACTCGCTTATGCCGCTTGACACGTGTTTCCTTTAAGATACATTAGGACATGAAATACGAACTGCAAAGCACCCAGACATTTAATCGCTGGCTATCCGGATTAAAGGACAGGACGGTCAAAAACCAATTATTGTCGCGCCTGGCGCGAATGGAAAACGGCCACTTTGGCGACTATAAGCCGCTATCTGCCGATTTGTTTGAATTGCGTTGCTTCTTTGGTGCAGGTCTGCGGGTTTATTACACGATTCGCCATCAGCAGGTTGTTCTGCTATTAGCCGGTGGCGATAAATCTAGCCAAGACCGGGATATTGAAAAAGCCCAAACCCTATTAAAAAGCCTGGAGAATTGACCATGAATGAAAGCATCACCGCGTTCGATATTGCTGAACACCTGGAAACCGACGCAGATATTCAAGCCTTTTTGCGTGAAACCGCAGCCAATGGCGACGTCTCCGATTTTATCCACGCGCTAAACACGGCAGCGCGCGCCAAAGGCATGACCGAAGTCGCCAAGCAAGCCGGCGTAACAAGAGCCAGCCTTTATAAATCCTTGGCCGACGACGGCAATCCGCGCTTTGAAACGATAGCCAAGATTGTCGAAGCCCTTGGCTGCAAATTGATTGTGTCCTGATGAAGCCGCCCGCACCGTCTATTTTACATTGATAAAAACAAAAGCCGCCCGCATTGCAGCCAGGCGCCTTAAATCATACCGGAACATCCTCAACCCAGTAATCCGACGACAGAATCATGCAACCGCAATCGGGCACTTCGCCAAAGAGGATGGGATGCGGATGGCCGGCGGCGGTGAGGTTGACTACGCCGTCTGCAATGAATGAGGGTTTGTTTTCGGGCCGCTCTTGTTGAGAGGCCGGGGTGTTTTTCTTTTTGCCCGTAATCATATTGGCAACCGCCGACAATGCCAGCGATATTGCCATATTGACTACCATTGTAATAATTGTGAAATTGGCAACAGTTACCCCGACCGCTGCAAACGCCGCCGCAACAAGTGGCACTGGCAGCTCCCCGCCGACAGTTGGCAGAATCCAAAGCTCTTCATCGGCCCAAGGATCTAGCGCGTTATCGCCAGTCACCTGCCAACAACGCCCCTGGTCAGCAACATCCACCAGCACCGCTACATAATGCCCGGCATCGCACTCCGCTAAAAAACCCTCCCGCTGCACACTGATAGCGCGCAATGCTTCGGCTGGGGTTTTAACGTCCAATGTCCAGACCGGTTTAAATTTTTCAAGATCGCCGCACAAGCGTATTGTTTTCATATAATCATCCTATAACTGATCACGCTAATTTGAAGTGGCAACCTGCTGGCCTGCTGGATTTGTTCCTGTTAAACCAATAGTCGCCATAAGTAAAAAACCCGGCGCGTTGCCAGGGTGGTCGGCCGATAACGCCCGTGTTGATAATCTCGCTATTGATATGATCGCCAGCGAGTTTGTTGGACTGGCGCATTTAGCTAAAAATCGCTTGGATGCGGCCGTCAATATCGGCAATACATGAAAGCAAGCGTTTGTCATCGACAACCAGGGGCAAGGCGCGCAATTCTTCATATATGCCGTTGAGCAGGCCCGTTTTATTGGGCGTTAACGGACCGGCAGACTGTACCCGTTCATGCAGATTATTGACGGCCTGTTGGATGATCAGGGGTTTCAACTGCTGTAGCTTTTGTTCCTCGGCCTGAATAGTGGTCAACAGTTTGCGCCGTCTGCCTTCGATCTCCGTGGCCAGCTCACTATATTTGCGCTGGGCTTGCGCTAGTTTAAGCGTCGAGTCGGCAACCTCTTTCTCGGCTTGCGCAAGCTGATCGGTTGGCAAATCACGCAACGCTTTGGATAAACTCTGGATTTTTTCAGCACAAGCCTGTCTGTCGTCCGAGCGTTCTTGCAAATCGTTCTGAAACAGCTCATCGATAATTCGCGATTTTTTCAGGATACTTTCTAAGAATTTCATACTAGCTCTCCATCCATTAATGGCCGGGCTACGACCTAAGCCATAACCCGGTTACAAGTTGATTACGCTGGAGTTAAATCACCGCCGCGAATTGCCCCTGTTTGCTCGATAGCAAGCGCCAGGCGGCGCTCGGCTTTCACAGTAAGCAAGCCCTTGGTGAAGTTGTCGCCATCGCTATCTGACACTTCAATCCCTACATCCTGCCGATCAAAGATCGATGCAGCGGCTAAGGCATCGAGAACCGCGAAGGTATCGATTGTCACCGAGCTTGTCTCGACGACGGGCACACCGAACAACATCTGCTGGAAGCCATTGGCAATATCACTTGAGCTGACGGCCGCCGGCGTGGAGGACAACAGATCTAAGTCAAACGCTAGCCAGTCCGCCGGATTAAGCAATATGGCGCTCGGCGTATAGCCCGCTGAGCGCAAATCTGCAATCACCTTGCGGATTAAGCGATGCTTTGGCAACGGCGTGCCGACCTGTGCGGCGGTGTAGCCGTGCGCGCTGAAATTCCCGGTTTTCAGCAACCCGCTCATATTCGGCGCCGTACCGTTACCGTTCACAATTTGTGCATCAACACGGCGTTGAACGCCGTACATCAGGCGGGCGTTGATGTACGCGGCCATGAGGGCGTTATCCGCCGCCAGTTGTTTGCTGACCTTCATAAAATGCGTTACGGTCGATACGGGTTGTTGAACCAGGGTGACAGTTAAGCTGGATTCACTCGCCGATCCCCCTTCAGCGGTCTCTGCGGCGGCATTGGTGAACACGTTCTCACGGCTGTATTCAATCAACGGCGAATCTGTCGGAAAATGCTGGAATAAATCCTCAACGCGCAGCGGCGCAAAGGCCCCCGGCACCATGCCGGGGCGACGGTCGACGCCGCCAATATTACCGCTACCGGTTAACGTATTATTCTGAATATCGAATTTCGCACGCGCCCGGCCCCCGCGCATCATCTCGTTAAAGGTAGCGTTGTTAACGATTTGACCACCCCAACCTTTAGAAAGCCCGCTAAAACTGCCGCCATCGGCCCTGGCTACGCCTTTTTGCTCTAACATTAACAGCCTGTCAGCAAACTCGCGCTGCCTCAACTGGACATCATCTAGTGCATTCTTAGTTTCGGTAGAGACCCGACCAGATTCCTGAAGCTCGCGCTGGGCTTTCATTTGGAAGTCAGCAATCGATTTTTCCACGCCGTCCAGCATTTTCATAACCGCGTCGGAGTTGCCGACCGTGCCCGCCATCAGCAAGCCAGTGAATAACGGGCTATGATCCAGCGAGGCCAGTCCGGACAGTCCAGCGGCGACCTCATGAGGTGCGGCACCAACATTGAAAGCTAGGACCAGCAGCCCTAAGGAAGCCATGCAAAGGCCGATAAATTTAAATGTCTTCATAAATATAATTCCTGTAAAAAATGTGTTTAGTTGAGGATCGATTTGGGTATTTTTAAATTTTCCAATCGCTCCACAATTTCGTCGTCGCCGTTGTCGACTGCGGGCCGATTGACCACGTTTTTCAATCTGCTCACAAAGGCGGTTGCTTCACGCTTGGTGAAATGCAAGTCTCTAAGCAGTCGTTCAAAGTCTCGCTCATTCTCCAATTCATCGAAGTCCGGCTCACTCATGGGCGACATCTTGAAGCGGTGGTCAAAGGACCGGGCTTTGGCTGCCAAGCCAACACGACCTATAACCTCATCGCAGAAGCCTAACGTCTTAGCTTCCGTTGCTGATAACCAGCTCTCTTTGGCCATCATGTCAAGAACGGTCTGGCGGTCCAGGCCGGTGCGCCGCACATAGATGTCGGCGGCACTGCCCTGGAGCTTTTCCATTAATGCGGCCATGTCGCGCAGTTCCGCCGCGTCGCCGAAGGCACTGCCTTGGGCGTTGTGGATCATGAGGTAAGCATCTTCCGGCATGGTGATCCGGTCAGCGGCCATCAAAATAATTGAGGCCGCGCTGGCCGCCAGGCCATCGACATGGCCCAATATTTTGGCCGGATGGTTTTTCAGCGCGTTATAAATCGCCAAGCCATCCAACAGGCTGCCGCCAGGGGAATGAATGTTAAGTTCTAGCGTGGTAACGTTACCCAGCGCCCGTAATTCGGCAATGAATTCTGCCGCCGTAATGCCACCATAGCCGATCTCATTGTGAATGGAGATTTTGGCGGTTGTGGCCGTTAAGTTCTTCAAGTTGTACCAATTTTTCATAGGTTTCTCGCACATAAGACGACAGAAAGCCGTCGATTAAAATCGTGGTTTAAACAATACGATTGACATGTGCTTTTGCTACATCTCGCAGCAGAGGGTTTGTCTGATCGCGGCCAGCATCTCACTGGTTCGCTTGCCTTACCGGAATCACTCCGGCAGAGATTGATGCCAACATAGCACGCCGCCTTTAGCGTTAAAACGAAAGATTTATCAAAAAAAATCAAAATTATCTTTCGTTTTAATATCAATCACATAGTGGGCTTTTTCTATTTAATAATCCCCCGGCGAAAATTTAGCTAGGGCGACGCAAAGGAAGCGGAACGGCCTAGAGTTTTGACCCACCCTCCCCATTGCTATACCCCCTCCCAAAACTCGCGGCCCTGCAAAAAACTAATCGCTATCGGTCTAGGCCGGGGTTGCTTTTGACTTTTCACCCCCCACCCCTGGACAGCAGGCCAGGATAACTGGACGGATAAACCGTAATTTTTCAACAAGTGGACGGCTGAAAGCCGCGCCGCATCTGGCTTTGATTGCAATCCGTCCACTTGTCTACTGATTTTTCCGGTATTGTTTCCTTTCGTGTAACTGCATAATCGTCCTGTTTTCGCCGTTATTCTCTATATCTCTTACATGTATGAAAAATAGGTGGACAAGTGGACGCATAGCCCCTTAGCCCAGAACACGCAAGGGTTAAAGCCGTCCCGTTATCCGTCCAGCCAAACCCGATAAATGAGTGAACATGGATACTATTCTCTTCGTGCGTCATACTCATCCAACCACTTGATAGCCGATCGCTGCCGCCACCCATCAATATCCCGCACCGCAAACAGGCTGACCGCTTCGCGTTTACCGGTAGCACGCTTGCACATCATCTGCAAACATCCGAGCTCAGCCATCACCACCCCGATAGATTTGGCGCTGTATTTATCGCGCATGGCTTTAGCCACATCGATAGACCGCACACAATCAACGTTGAACGGATAATCGCCCGCAGCAATCATGTCCTCAATCTGGTGTTTGAGCGGTGACTTGCTGGTGCCAATCAGCTCGGATTTGAACTGAGTCAGAGGGGCTGGTTGTTTGGGATTGAAGTCGCTTAGGTCACGATCCAGCAACCAGCGAACCACCAGACCATTGCCACCACCATCAAGCCACCGCGCCAGGTCGTTGTAATATTCCTTAGGTCTGGGTACCGCATCGGTCCATACCGCAAAATAGCGGCCGTCGCCCTCGGATATGTGCAAGGCATCTTTATAGTTGGACATAAAGATGGCCTGAACAATATTCGGTGTTTCGTAAAATCCCCGCCCGAACAAGCGCACCCGCAGCATATCCGGCGGCGCTGCCAGCATCGGTTTCAGTTTGTTTTCCAGGTTCAAACCCTCGAATGTTTGAATCTCCTGAAAGATAACCAATTTGGAATGATGCAGATAATCGGTGAATGATTCCTTCAACTCACCCGCCGGAGGCTCACAAACATTTGCAGAGCCCAGACCGTAACGCAGCGGATTAAGCAACATGTCCTTACCAACACGCGAAGTTCCCGCAATCAACAAGGCATGATTGATCTTGCACTGTGGCCGTTGCAAAGTACTCGCCATCCAGTTCAAGATATGGGTCTGCTCAATTTGGTTGGGATACAAGTAATTCAGATGCTCCAGCCACTGTTCCACATCCTCACATGTCGCTTCATCAGGCAAACTCACGCCAGGATCGCGCCAGATATTCCAAAGCACCGCACCGTCACGATGAACCGGGTTATCCGTTTCGCCAGGCAGATAAATCAGACCGTCAACCTTGATAGTGGCTGGATTTTTTAGAAAAACAGCCGATGGTTTGTGATCAGGAAAGACATGCAGAAACGCACCGTCGAAACCGTCTCGACTCAACTCGTTGCGCGTCACGGTATCGAATATCCGATTATGATTTTTCAAAAACACAAAGCGCTGAAATTGCTCGGTATTGCCGGACGACACCGTATTGGGTTTACGCTTCGGTTTATTTGCCTGCGCTTGTTTTGATGCTTCTGTCTGAGTGGCTTCAGTCTCATAAACCGACAAAGGCGGCTCAGGTGGTCGAGATACCTCCGGCGGCGAATAACCGTAGCCTTTGGCAATGCCAAACAAGGTAGCCAGGTTTACCCCGCCACCCGGCTTGAATGAATTCCAAACTCGCCGCTGATCAGCCAGGTTGAACTTATCCGACTGCTGCGACCATTCAACCCACAACCCACAACCCAAAGGCCTGATCACATGCCCCAGTTGAGTGTAACGCCATACCTATGGCGCGCCACTGGTCTCGGCTGTCAAAGTCCGAAATAAACCCCAATGCCGCCCGAATTCTCTTAACCTCGCTCACCGGCAAAAGCTTAGCGTTTTCCGGCGGATGCTTCATCGCGTTTTTTTTATCGCGCAACTTTGCCAGCAATTTACGGGGCAACTCTGGCAATTTTGCACCGTCCAAAGGCGATGCGCCATCCCAAAAATAATCGCCGCCAGCGACATGATTTGATGGCTCTACGACAATAAAACCACCATCTCCGCGCAGATCGATACCTGGGTAAAAATTGGTTGTCGACCGACATTCCGGGCCGGCGTATCTGAAACATATGTGACTACCGCCCGAACCCGTGTCTTGTACAACATCATCCGGAATAGAGCCTAGTTCGCCCTTCAACTGCTCCAGCGCATCATCACCCCCATGCCGAGGATCGATATCTAGCACAAAAATACCGGATGCCGCGCCGGTTCGAATGCCGATATTGGCTTTCGGCCATTTTTTAAACCAGGCATTTAATGTCTTTGTATCCGTAGCGGCATCAAGCAGCCCTTTCTGCAATAGCGGATGTTTGCCAGCGGACCGGCAATCAGTTTTGCCGCAGCTGCATACACCCCGCTCGGTAATCCAGTGCAACGGCAATACTGGCCAGCCCAGCGCCGCATATTTCGACGCGTACTCAAGTCTGGATTCAATTGTTGGCACTGGACAACCTCTTGTAATGCGCGGTAACGAATGCCACCCGGTTACCCCGCAAACAAGTCGCGCAATACCCATCACGCATTGAGCGCTTTTTGCAGGTGCCGCCGCATCGCCGGCATTGCCACATAGGTTCCTGCCTTTTGTAACAGTTCTTAAACTTCATCATCAAAATCACCCATTCTCATTTGCCATCGGTCCGACTCGACCGCAATCCGCGCGGCCACGTTGATAAGTCGTCTGAAAGAGAATTAGGCTTTTTGACTAGCAAACCACTTCGTAAACAATGGCTCGTTGATGTAAAACTTTCTGGCCGACAAAATCACCGCGCCGGACTTCGACAATCCATTGCGCGCGCGATTACGCATGAACCAAGTCAATTGACCGGGTGTGAACTTGTCGGCGTACTTTTCCTGGAATTTTTCAAGAATAAGAATCTCCCCTAGAGAAGCATCATTAAAACCGTCGCAAGCGCCGGTATAGTTGCTTGGTTGTTTTTCCATAGTTATCCCTCGTTAATATTCATGGTGTTGAAATTTGGAAGCGACTCAAAGCGCCTGCGCATATTGTCGCGCAGATTAAAGAATACAAAGGCAGTCAAGGAGTTTCAGGAATCAAGCGAGGGAGTATCAATGGGTTTGATTTGTTTTCATGAGTACCCCCCGTTGATTTGTAATGTCCCGGCGCGGTTGACGACGCTTGGTGCAAGATAACGGAGGCGAAGATGAGATAAAAGGAAAGATTAGAAAGATGTTTACAGACATATCTTTCCTATAATATTCAATTGCTTACAAATATATAGGGGATTTTTTTACTAAAAAATATTTTCCTAACCAATTGATTTTATTAGCTTAATTTTTCGGAAAACTGCGGCCCACGGTGTCAAGCTTAACAGGCGTATTTTTCCGTTTAATTAAAAATATTAGTTTTTATTGTGTTTTGGAGTCCAATCATGATTAATATAATTTGAGGTCTTTATAGTTGTAAAAGGGTAAAAAATGTTAGTTATGTTCTCCAAACTTGATTTAGATAGATTTGTTAATTTATTCGGCAAATGACCATCATCAATTAGCTTACGCAACGTATTAACAAAACCTCTAACGAAATCACCTGCACCACGCTTTGACGAAAACTTCAAAGGATCAAATCCTGAATCATCATTATTATATTCATCCATCCAACCACCTATTGCCATGACTAAAGCAGCTACCGATGGCATAACATCTGCACCATACTTAATGAGCAACTTAGAAAACTCTTTAGCAAACTCATTTTCATAAGAACATCCGCGCCAAAACTCACCATTCTGATGTAAATTATTTTGGATTTTAGCCGCGCGAGTCATCAGCGGAATATCAGGCCTCAACGGACAATGCTTAATCAACAAAGCCGAGAACTCAATAGATTTTGAACTAATTTCTTGGTAAATAAGCTTCTTCTCTCTCATTATTTCAGCGTCTTTTTTTGCCTCGCATGATGACCAATTAAATCCAGCCAACAACAAACCAAATGAAAATGCCATCCATTGCTCGTCACTGTTTAATATTCCATCTAGCTCGCACAACGGTGGTATTAAATTTACTTTTTTGCTATTTAAAACTTTCCTAACAGAATCAAATTCATGATCATTTAAATCAAAACAATGATCGTACCCATAACCAACGGGATCATCATAAACAAATAAATGCCTAGCACCCCAAGGTAAGCCGTTTTGTTTAATCCAATCTAATACGTTATCGTCCATTAACACCTCTCAAGTGTCACTCTCACAAATAGTTACCAAGCCAGGCGGGTGAGAAATCCGCTTTTCGATTGGCCGATCTAGGCTTGGTAAAACAGGTTACGCCGCCTCTGGTCGAGGCGCCGGCGTGACATTGGGGCGTGGTTTGTGGCGAGCCTGCCATAGGTCATACTCGGCCTGCATACGCACCCACGTTTCGGCAGTCGGGCCACTGGTCCACGCTTCCAATCGAATCGCCATTTCTGCGCTGATCGCCGCCTTGCCGTTGATGACCCTCGATAATGCCACGCGGGATACACCCAATTGCGCAGCCGCATCGGTAACGCCAATACCCAGCTCGGGTAAAACGTCCTCTTTCAAAATACTGCCCGGATGGGGTGGGTTAAATTGGGCGGTCATGCTGCCGTCTGGCGATGTACCGATAGTTTCAGCCCGACCGCCTTAGTAACGGCTAGCAGGGTTTTGATGGTGGGGTTACCTTTGGGCGACAAGGCCCGGTATAAGCTTTCGCGTTTAATACCCGCCCGCTCGGCAACTTCCGCCATACCTTGCGCTTCCGCAATCTGGCGTAGTGCCGCCAATAACGCTTCGCGGCCACCGGGCTGGTCAACCTCTTCTAACGCTGCCGCTAGATATTCATTGGCAAAATCAGGATCTTCGCGTAATAGCTCGATAACCGTTTGGTCGTGTGGTTTTGATGCTTCACTCATGGTCTGTTCTCTGCTTCCAGTCTTTCCAATAGGCAACGGCTTTGTCGATGTCGCCCTGTTGTTTGCGCTTGTCGCCACCGATTAGTAACAGCAGCAGCTTGGCCCCGGCCTGCGCGTAATACACGCGATAGCCGGGACCGTAATCAATGCGCAGTTCCCATACGCCGTCTTGTATGGGCTTGCAGTCGCCGAGATTACCGGCGGCCATGCGTTGCACCCTGGTTAATACCCGAGCTTTCGCTTGTCTATCCGCCAAGGCTGACAGCCAATCCTTGAAGGGTAGCCGCCCATCGGCGGCCTGGTAGTCTTCAATTTGATACATTGTGGATTATAAGTTACAAGTAGACAACTGCAAGCGGTTTACCGTTAGGCGTCGGCTTCGCTTTCCGAAGCATAACGCGGCTCGACAGCTTCGACTATTTGATGCAGCTTCGCCGCCGCCATTCTGGCGCCATCGACCAAGGCTGCCAAAACAAATCGATCTTCTATGGTGTCGTCAGCCCATAGTCGCGCCGACAACGTTTTGGTCAATTCTTCGATAGCATTGATAAATTTGAAAGCGTCTTGTTGCCCCTCGGTCTGAAGGATTGAACTTAGTTCCGCCGATGCCGCGCGGGCGGCATCGACCTGCGCGGCCATGGCAAGCCGGTCCTTTATAGCTTCGTCATGCCACAGGCGTTCCGACAGCATTTCGGTTAATTCTTCGATAACGTTGGTGAATATGAAAGGGTCTGATTCTGGTCTGGACAATGACATGGTGGTTACTCCTTATGCGTTGGGGGTTTCGTGGCTATCCCAAGCCTTAATGCTGCGGTCGATGGCCGTCAACTCATCTATTACTACCCCAATTGCTGGTAATAATTCGCTGTTCTCCATCGCACTAAAAACTAACTCCAAAATGCAACGCGCCCGCTCGGTTTTAATCACTATGTCATCAAATAGATCTATCAGGTCTCTGGTATTAAGATCGCTATTGTTGTTATGTTCTTGGTTTTCTGTATTCATGATGTTCTCCTGTTATTTCTGGCGGATTGCCGCAGTCATCACCCGCTCGACCAGCTTCGATTTGTGCTCGGTGGATAGGTGCGCGTAGCGTTTGGTGGTTTGGGTGGATTTGTGGCCTAGCACTTCGCCAACCTCATAAAGGGAAGCGCCGGACATGGCCAGCAAACTGGCGGCACTGTGGCGTAAATCGTGAAACCGGAAGTTTTCGATTCCCGCTTCTCGTAATGCCTTATCCCAATGCTTTTTGAACTCGAACGGTCGTTCTGGCTTGTTCTCGCTGGCAAAGATAAGCGAGACACCGACTTGGCGCAGCGGCCGTAGCTGGTCCACAACAAAGTCAGGCAGAGGACACCAGCGGGGTTCGCCGTTTTTGCTGGTTGCCAACCTGGCCAGGTTGTTATCGAAGTCGATGTCACTCCAGCGGAGGTTAAGCACTTCGGCTTTACGCATGCCGGAAGTCAGCGCCATCAACACCAACAAATGCAGCTTATCCCAGTCTGATTTTTGACACGCCGCCAGCAGCCGTACCCGTTCGCCTTCATCCAGGAATCGATTAATCTGGTTGTTAACCTTGCGAGCGGCCACCCGGGCGACCGGGTTGGCAACAACATAACCCTCGAAAATCGCATATCTGAAAATCGCCGACAGCACGGTGCGATAACGATTGACCGTAGACGGCGAACGGTCTCGATTGATTGCTTTGGTCTTGCCGGCGCCATCGCCACGCAGCACCTTGCCCGCTTCAAAAGCTTTAAGCCGTTGGCGGATCATATCCGCGCTGATGTCGACCAACTTATAGTCACCCAGGCAAGCTTGCCAATACTGGGCCCGCCTGGCTTGGTTGACCGCGTCCTTGCCTTGCCATTGCCGCATGTATTCGTCGACCAAATCAGCAAACCGCAAACCAGCACCGCGCGAGCCCAAGGCCTCCATCATTTCGTGGTCAGACTCGATGCGCTTTACCCAGGCTTGCGCATCGCCTTTGCGGGTGAAGGTTTTGGATTTTATTGCAATGCCGCGCTGGGTGATGATCGCTTTATAGACGACACCCGACTGGCGTTCAATTTTTCGGATGGTGGCCATTAGGCTGGCCTCTCTTCGCTGAAAGCTGCCGAAAATTGCGGCAAAGCGTAGTCTCTCAGGTCGAGTGATAACGCAAGCTGTCGCAATGTTTCCGGATCAGAGTCTACCGGCAGCGATTCAAGCAATCGCTCATATACGTCTCGGCCACGTGACAGGGAATAAAGTATGCGTTTTCGTGGATCGTCATCACCCTCGCCAACATAAAAGCAGCGCAAATCTCGAAGGCAATACCCTGTCAGGCCAAAAACGTTGCCAAAGCGCCGCGCCTCACCCTCTGTGGGAAAGCCGGGAGAGGCCAACAAATGATTGTCAGGATGATGAACAGTCCAAAGTCGAATGACTGGGTGGTCGTAGGCGCCGCATGTCTTACACTGCACGCTACCGCCGTCGGGAAAATACGGATAAACCTCAGCAGGCAAGAAAAACCCTTCAGGATCACCGCATGAAGGACAATACGCAAACCGGTCAAATAGGAAATAATCTGAATTGACACAAGAAACGACCGGACCCGCGTTGTGTTGCCTTTTAGGAATAGTGGTCATGTCATTCCACCCCGCGGCTAGTTAACGGCTCCACGACCTGTGGAAACCTATCGAAGACCAAGGGGCTGCTTTCCGAATAATTGCAGCCAACATCCTCAGCCAAACAATTGATGGTGTTCTGTGCATCACCGGCAATTGAGTGTATTGCCTGGAGCGCATTACGTAAAAGGCGTGGGTTGGTATGAAATTTTGAACTTTCAGACGCGCAAATAAGCAAATCTGAAAATAATTCGATTAAATCAAACGCTTCTTGCGAAGTTTGATCAATATGAGTGATGGTTTGTTTGAACGTTTGGACATCAGCACCAGGTTCTGGTCGTGATGTTGATGGGGTTTGTTTTGAATTTATTGCGGACATAAAAAAAGCCCTCGGTGTAACACAGGTTCTCTGGAACCTTTTTGAAAAAATCCACATGTGCCCTAAACGGTGCCCTGTGGCGTTTTTTCAACGTGTTAAACCGATGGCTTTATGATTATTATCCTTAAGAATCAATCAGTTATCTGGTAGCGGGGGCAGGATTTGAACCTACGACCTTCGGGTTATGAGCCCGACGAGCTACCAAGCTGCTCCACCCCGCGATTGATTTGACTTATTATACAGACCTTAAATTATTTAGCAAGCAATAAACATGCTATTTGTTAAATAATGCCAACAGATAAGTTCCTTATGTGCTTGCTGTTGCTTTTAAAATCTGATTATTAGGGTTGGCCGGCTGGCAAATCCGCTGTACTCAGATCGGTATTTAAACAGGTCGGATGACCGAAACCATTTGCACTAACACCGGTACCTCCGTTCGGATTGGTGGTAATGTCATAAACGATATTATCAGGACGCTGTGGGTCGCCACTCACTCCCCCGACGCCGACGATATGGTCAAGCCCCAGATTATGCCTGACTCTCCAGGCGATATTATGATCGGCACAAGATGTGTCGCCGCTTAAACCGACGCCACCGACCAGCGTTTTACCCACTGAATACAAGCCTAGGCCACCACCGAATACATTAATGCCACCAATTTTTGACCCAACCATAGGATCTTGAGGAGTACCGTTTAAGCCTGAATTTCCACCGTAAGCAACGCCGGTTTCAACTGGATTGCTCTCTTGAAGTCCGAATAAACTACCACCAGGCTGTACCGCTGAATATAAATTCGCTGTCGATAACGCCAAACCATTGGGCTTGCCGGAACCAGCAGAATCTGAGGAAGAATCAAGACTGAGCGAATTGGCTGTGTTGGCTTTTTGCGCTGAGATAACGCGACTGGCCGGCCACTGTGCGCCCCGATTGGTGCCGGAAAACGCTACGGCACAAACCACGCCGTCACGATTAACTAATGTGGCCCACATATGCAAATTAAGCCCGCTTTCCTCCGCACTCACTGCGTCGTCAAGTGCAGCTTTTAATGTGGCGTGATTGGGCAAACCCCGACAGGCATGCCCCACCCCTTTATTGTCATCTTTATCGGCGATTGCCGCACCGGTGTTGGCCAGCATCAAAAGTGAAGCAGCGAATAACCATCGTGTATTCATAAAAAGCCCTCCTAATTGTTTGTATATTTATTAGGCTTGAGGCTTAATATTTTCCGCAACGCAGCCTTCAATCAGTCCCCCAAACCGACATGGATTTTAGTCGCATGAATTATCATGGGTCAAATGAGAACAATGCCAAAAAACACTGACTGTTAAAAAATCGTTAATTCAGTTCAAACTGAAAAATCAAACCAGAGGCGCATAATCAAGGCGGCAAAGACGCCTGCCACCACGTCGTCCAACATAATGCCAAATCCACCGTGCACGTGCTTATCGAGCCATTTGATCGGCCAAGGCTTGACGATGTCGAACAAGCGGAACAACACAAAACCCGCCAATAAGCTCTGCCAGGAAAAGGTTATGCCGGTCATCGTAATCAAAAATCCGGCTACTTCATCCCAAACGATACCGCCGAAGTCATGGACTTGCAATTTTTTAGCGGCTTGATCGCAAATCCAGATACCGATGCAAACGCTGACCAGCGTTACCGTTAGATAAATCCACTCATTCGTTTGCAGCAAAGCGAGGTATAGCGGAATAGCGGCGAGCGTACCCATCGTGCCGGGCATGGTTTTGGATAAACCGGAACCGAAACCAAACGCCAGAAACAAGGTAGGGTCTTTGACGATTTGCAACGCACTCAAACGTGCGTTGCCGTAATGCTCCTTAAGAAAAATGCTCAAAACCCTTCACCTCGAATGCCTCCACAAACCCTGCCCTATTCATCCGCAAACCCGGCTCGGCCTCGATACGCCCCACACAAGTAGCCGCAGGCAATGATTGAGAACGATCCGCCGACACAGTAAAACACAATTCGTAATCATCGCCGGCAATCAAGGGCATGCGCCAATCGCCGCTGTGCTCGATAAACTCTCTCACTGACGCGGATAGCGGTAAGTTGTCCCATTGCAAACACGCACCAACGCCGCTTTGTTCCAAAATATGCCCCAAATCGGCAGCTAGTCCGTCGGAAATATCGATACAGGCATTGGCGACGCCGCGCAGCGCCAAGCCTTCCGACACCCGCGGCTGTGGTTGGTTAAAGCAACGCAAAGCCAACTCCTGATCGGAGCAGGCATAACCTTGTTTAATTTTCAAACCCAAACCGGCATTACCCAGTTGACCGGTGACATAAATCAGATCACCTGCCTGGGCCCCGGAACGCAATAGCGCCCTACCCTGCGGCAGCACCCCCATCGCTTGCACCGTCAAAGTCAACGGTCCGGACGTGGTGTCGCCACCAATCAAATCGACATTATGTTGCCGAGCCAGATTGATAAAGCCATTCGAGAAAGCTTGTAACCAAGTTTCATCGACTTTGGGCAAGGTCAACGCCAATGTCACGGCGAACGGCTCGGCACCCATTGCCGCCAAGTCACTTAGATTAACCGCCAATAATTTATGACCCAGCAGCTCAGGATCCGCGTCAGCAAAAAAATGCACATTCTCGACCATGGTATCGGCGGTGACCGCCAATTGGTAGCCGGACGGAATGTTCATTAGCGCGCAGTCGTCGCCTATGCCCAATTGATTAAACGGATGCCGAGGGGCATGCACCGCAAAATAGCGGCGGATAAGATCGAATTCGGCGACCGCCATCAGTTTTGGATTTTCGCCTGCTTGGCGGCTATCTCGACGGCGCGCTGTTTTTGCGCGACTTTATCGAGAATACCATTCACGTATTTATGACTGCCGTCGGCGCCGAAATCCTTGGCCAGATTGACGCCTTCGTTAATGATGACTTTGTACGGGGTTTCCAAGCGGTTGATCAGCTCGTATGCGCCAATGCGCAGGATAGCGCGTTCCACCGGGTCGATTTTTTCGACCGGCCTATCGACGAACTCGGCCAGCGCGGCGTCTATCACATCCAATTGTTTCGGTACGCCATGAAACAGCTCGCTGAAATAGGTTTTTTGCGCGCCTTTCAGATGCTCTTCTTCCAGAAAATAGGTTTCGATACGGATCAGGCTCTCGCCGGACATTTGCCATTGATACAGCGCCTGTACCGCGCACTTTCTGGCGTTGGTTTTTGCTTGACTCATTAAAGACCCAGGTTATTAAAGAGACTGACCATTTCTATCGCCGATAAAGCAGCTTCCGAGCCTTTGTTACCGGCTTTGGTGCCGGCACGTTCGATAGCTTGTTCGATGCTGTCCACGGTCAACACGCCAAAAGCCACCGGCACGTCATATTGCAATGCAACTTGCGCAATACCTTTCACGCATTCGCCAGCGACATATTCAAAATGCGGTGTGCCACCGCGAATCACCGCGCCCAAGGCAATAATCGCATCGTATTTTTTGCTGGCAGCAATTCGTTGCACCACCATCGGCAACTCAAACGCGCCCGGCGCTTTTACCAGGGTAATGTTGTTTTTATCCGCGCCATGACGAACCAAAGCATCGATCGCGCCGCCTTCCAGTTGTTCGACAATAAAACTGTTGAAACGCGAAGAAACAATGCAAAACTTGCCGCCTTGCGCGGAAAAGTTGCCTTCCAGAGTCGTGACTGTTGCCATCTGTTTACCTGTTGTTGAATGATTGAAATCTTTTAAAATCAAAATCAATGCGTCGCATCGATATGCTCGACCACTTCCAAATCGAAGCCGGACAAGCCTATGTATTTTTTCTGCGCACCCATCACCTTTAAACGCCTTACTCCCAAATCCGAGAGGATGCGGGACCCGGCCCCGGTGGTGCGCCAATCCGAATCGGCACTTAAATCCTGACTGTTTTTGACGCCATGATCCTGCATTTGATAGGCGTGAATCAGCTCGACTAAATCCTTGTTGTTTTCTTTCTGGCGGATAATCACCAACACACCGCGCCCTTCTTCGGCGATATTTTTCAAGGCTTCCCGCACCGGCAGACTGCAATCGCTGCGCTTGGAAAACAATAAATCGTCGATCAAATTACGGGCGTGGACACGTACCAACACCGGTTCGTCGCCAGCGACATTGCCCATCACCAAGGCCAGATGCACATTATCGTCGTTGCAATCCTGGTAGGCATACAATCTAAAATCGCCGAATTCGGTCGGATAGACGCATTCGCTGATCCGCTCCAGGGTATTTTCGTGTTTGATGCGGTAGTGGATCAAATCGGCGATGGTACCGATTTTCAGATTGTGCTGTTCGGCAAACACTTCCAGATCGGGCCGGCGCGCCATCGAACCGTCGTCGTTCAGGATTTCGACAATCACCGCCGCCGGCTCAACACCCGCCAGCCTAGCCAGATCGCAACCGGCTTCAGTGTGACCAGCCCGATTTAACACGCCACCGGCTTGCGCCATCAATGGAAAAATATGCCCGGGCTGCACCAGATCGCTCGGCTGGGCATTTTTCGCTACCGCCGCCTGCACGGTCAAGGCGCGGTCGGCGGCGGATATACCGGTTGTCACGCCGGTAGCCGCTTCAATCGATACGGTGAAATTGGTGGTATAAGGCGTATTGTTGTCGCTGACCATCAGCGGCAAACGCAACTGCTGACAACGTTCACGGGTTAAGGTCAGACAGATCAGGCCACGGCCGTATTTGGCCATGAAATTGATGTCTTCCGGCCGGGCAAAGGCCGCCGCCATCAACAAATCGCCTTCGTTTTCCCGGTCTTCATCGTCCATGATGATGACCATTTTGCCTTGGCGAAGGTCGGCTATGATTTCTTCTATGCTATTCATTTAATAAAGCCTGCGTTTTGTAATAAGGCCTCGGTGACACCGCCTTGACTATAAGCTGCGGTTTCGCCTTTCATCAAGCGCTCCAAATAACGGGCCAGCAAATCGACTTCCAGATTCACCTCGTTGCCGGCTTCGGTGCTACCCAGGGTGGTTTCTTGTAAGGTATGCGGCACGATGTTCACGGAAAAATACGCGCCGTCGACAGTGTTGACGGTGAGACTGATGCCGTTGATGCAAATCGAGCCTTTTTCGGCGATGTATTTGGCTAGCGAATCCGGCGCCTTGAATTTGAAGCGGATCGAGCGGCCATCGGCCTGCTTCTCGACCACTTTGCCGATACCATCGACATGACCGCTGACGATATGTCCGCCCAGGCGGCTGGACGGCGTCATCGCCAGCTCCAGATTAACCGGCGTACCGGTACTTGCTGTCTTTAAGGTGGTGCGCGATAAAGTCTCGTTGGAGACGTCGGCGCAAAAATAATGTTCGCCCAATTCCACGGCGGTCAGGCAAACGCCGTTCACCGCAATGCTGTCGCCCAAGGCGCATTCGCTCAACGACAGCTTGCCGGTATCGATAATTAACCGGCAATCGCCACCTTTAGGCTGGATGGTCTTGATTTTGCCGATGGCTAAAATAATCCCGGTAAACATGGTTATCACTCTATAAAAGTAAAAATGTCCGTAACGATCAGCGCGGCGCTGGCTCGGAGGATTGCTTTGGCGCGTGGGGGGGCGGGTCTTTCTTTAGCGACTTAGCCGGCTTACGATAAACATCAACGGTTTGATAGGTGCCGCTATGATAATCGTAGATTTCGATTTCGTGCTTTTCGCCAATCAATTTGCCGCCTTGAATCTGCAAGGTACTGGTTTCCGGGGTATCGTCCTCATCCGCCGTCGCCGAAGCAGGCAGCAGGCTAAATACCAATGTCATGACAATAATACTTTTCATCGTTTCAATCGGTTTTTGCTTGATAGCGTAATCTTAAATCCGGTCCAATTTGCCGGGCTTCGATCAGGCGCAGTGTTTTTTTATCCTGCATGGTCAGCATGCCCGGCAGACTAAATAGGCCGCGCCCTTGATCGCCCAACACACACGGCGCCATGTAAATCAACCATTCATCGATCAGTCCGCTATTGAGCAGCGCACCATTCAGCGTGGCGCCGGCCTCCACCCAAGCCGTGTTGATTTGTAACTCGGCCAGCAACTTAAAAACCTGTACCAAGTCTGCGCGCCCGTTCCGCGCATCGACCTGAAAGACTTTGCAGCCCACGTCGCGTAATTTCTGCTGTTTTAGCGCGTTGTCGCTACAGGTAATAATCCACACATCTACCGCATTGTCCAACAGCCTGGCGGATAAGGGCATGCGTAATTGCGAATCCAGCACCACTTTGACCGGCTGCACCGCATCGAAATCGACGCGCGCATTCAATTGCGGATCGTCGTACAACACTGTATCGATGCCGGTGACAATTGCGCTGCTGGCCGCCCGCAAGATCTGTACGTCTTGCCTGGCTTGGGCGGATGTAATCCATTGACTCTCGCCGGAGGCCAGCGCGGTACGGCCGTCGAGGCTCATGGCCAGCTTGCTGCGTATCCACGGTAAACCCAGCTGCATACGTTTAAAAAAGCCTTGGTTTAGCTTTTCTGCTTCTTGCTGCAAGACGCCGACCAGCACCTCAATGCCTGCCTCCCGGAGTTTTTGCAAACCGCGTCCAGCCACCAGGGGATTGGGATCCTGCATCGCCACCACGACCCGGCTGATCCCGGCAGCGATCAGCGCGTCGCTGCAAGGGCCGGTTTTACCATGATGGCTGCAAGGCTCCAATGTGACATAGGCTGTGGCGCCCCGCGCATTATCTGTTTTAGCCAGCGCATCGACTTCGGCATGGGCAAATCCGGCGCGTTGCGTCCAGCCCTCGGCAATCACGTTGTCGTCTTTGACCAACACACAACCGACATGGGGGTTGGGATCGGTTGTGTATTTGCCCTTTTCCGCCAATTTGACGGCGCGCGCCATATAGGCCGCGTCTTGACTAGGCGTCATGCTTTTGCAGATTTTCGATCATCGCGGTGAATTCGGAGACATCCTGGAAGCTGCGATACACCGAGGCGAAGCGTACGAAAGCGACATGATCAAGTGTTTGCAATTCTTGCATCACCAGTTCGCCCAATTCGCGAGCCGGAATTTCCCGTTCGCCCTTCGCCGTCAGGGCTTTTTTGATGCGGCTAAGCGCCGCTTCGACGGCGTCCACTTGTACCGGGCGCTTTTCCAGGGCCCGCTGCATGCCGGACCGCAGCTTGGCTTCGTCGAAACTTTGCCGGGCGCCATTGCGTTTAATGATGCGCGGCAAGGTCAATTCAACCACTTCAAAGGTGGTAAACCGCTCTTTACAGGCCACGCATTCGCGGCGACGTTTGACTTGATCGCCGTCGTCGGCCAAGCGGGTATCGATCACCCGAGTATCTTGTGCAGAGCAAAACGGACAACGCATAGTAAAGAGCCAAATCGAGATTCAAAGGGCGGCCATTTTATTACAGAATGGCTTTATATTGAAATCGGCTAATAAACCGCGCCTCATTCGTTCAATATCCCTTTCGCGACCGAGCGGATATGCACGTCGCGTTGCGGAAAAGGTATCTCGATATGGTGGGCCAGCAAAGCTTCGTATATTTTTGTGTGCAGGCGATGGGTAACGACTGTCCTATCGCTGAGTTCGCGGACGAATACGTTAATTTTGAACTGTAGGGCACTATCGCCAAAGCCGACAAAGATCACCAACGGTTCCGGGTCGCTCAGCACTTGCTCTACGCTTTTTACCGCATCGGCCAGAATTTCCTCCACCATTGCCACGCTGGTGCCGTAGGCCACGCTGACCGGCACCACCACCCGGGTGACGGTATCCGACAGAGTCCAGTTGATCAAACGGTCGGTAATAAAGGTTTTATTCGGCACCACCAACTCTTTTCTATCCCAATCGACAATATGCGTCGCCCGCATTTGAATGCGGCTGACCCGGCCGGTCACATCGCCGACCGTCACCGTGTCGCCAACCCGAATCGGCCGCTCGAACAACAAGATAATGCCCGACACCATATTCGCGAAAATCTCCTGCAAACCAAAACCCAAACCCACCGACAGCGCGGCCACCAGCCATTGCACTTGCGACCAACTGCCGCCCAGCTCTTTGGCAACCGCCAGAAAGGCGATGGTTATTAAGGAATAACGCACTAACTGGATCAACGCATAACGACTGCCGGCGGTCATTGCGAACTTGCCGGCGGTTACCAAATCCACCAAGGCTGGAAAATTGCTGGCAAACACAAAGGCCAGGCCGCTGTAAACCAAGCAAATCAGCAAATTGATCAGCGTGATGGGTTGTAATGTTTCTTTACCTTCCACCATTTCACTATGCTGCCACAGCACGACCTGATCGAACACTGTCAAGGCCGGCAAAATATCGCTCCAGATCATCCAGAAACCCATCAACATGATCACCATCACTACCGTGGTCAATAACTTATGGCTTTGCTGATTGATTTTGGAAATATCCAGTAATTGCTCCTCGACCGGATAGCCCCCTTCCAAGTTGGCGCTACTCACGGCAGCTTGTTCGACCTGTTTACGTTTTTGTCGCGCATTTTTTAAGGCCAATTGCCGTTCCGTGTTGCGCAACCAACGCAATACCAAGCCCTGGAACAATACGGTGATAAAAATCAAGCGTAGCGTTAGTAGCAACTTTTCCTGCAACTCCAATGCGCTTTGGTAGTAGCCCGCCACCGCAAAGCCGATGATGACCAGCGGCGTCAAGACGGCGATACCGTACCAGAGGTAACGCAAACTGCTGAGCCAGCCATCGGATTGTTGATAGAAGTTTTTGCCTAAGCCGGTTATGGGTTGCGTGAGGCGATGCAACACGTAGCTCATCATCAACATCATCACAATCATTGCCGTTCTACCCAGCGCATGACTGTGTTCCGAAAACAAATCGCTACCGGTCATCGCGGTGATAAACACGCAAGGTACCAGCACGAATCGCGCCCATTTCATTTGCGCGTAAAGTAACTGGACCGCATGTTGCGGCCACTGCAACAAGTTGTCGGCGACACCGCCGGGTTTAAACAAACGAAACACGAATTGCACTATGCACAAGGACACAGCGGTGGCGGTCAGGCCTTCGGCAAAAGCATGGCTAAACAGATTGGCCCGAACGTTCAATATCAACACACCAGCCATCCAGGCCATAAGCAATGGACCCGATAAGGAGAGCAATAACAGATATAGCAAGCTGGATAAAATTTCCGCAAATTCTTGATTGACGGCTTTTTTTCCTAACAGCTCCGTCAAGCGCTGTTTGACGCCGGCACGAAAGCGCCAGTGGAATATTACGACACTCAAACCACCGAGTACCAACAGCGGGAAATGACTAATACCGTCCCAAAAACCGCTCACCACCCCCAACCAGTTCCCGGGACTCATAAACCACAGCAAGGAGGAGAAAATATCTTGCAGGAAATATTTGTCGATAACCGGGGCACTTGGCACCCAGAGCAAGCGTTGATCCAAATACGCGCTAAATTTGTCGGCTATACCCAGCATTTGCTGCAAACTAAAATCGACATCGCCCAGCACTCGGCCGTATTCGTTGTAACCGTTAGCCAGTCTTGCCACCAGATCTTTCTGATCGTTCAGCAACATCCGCAATTCGGTACGCACCCTCAGCTTTTCCGAGTCCGGTGTGTTCTCCGGCAACTGGGCAATACGCGTCAACAACAGTTGATTAATATCGACCAGGCCCTTTTTGGCTTCATCCAGCTTGAACATTTCCAAACTCGCCAGCGCAATCTGATTTTGAATCTCGTCGCTCAAGGTGCTGTATTGTTTGCGTTGCGGCAAATTACGGCGCTGTTCGCGCAGTAAATTACCCAAGGCCGGACTTAAACCCGCCAGGCTGATTTTTTGCTCGGCGCTTTGAAAGTCCTTTTCCAGTTGTTTGTAGCGGACGTCGATTTCGTTTTTCTGGAGCGAGTACAGCTCCATATTTTTGTTTATTTCCTGCAAACTGCGGTTGAACTGCATGTTCTCTTTCGTGGCAGCGCGAATTAACGGATGCTTGCCCTCCGCTTCTTTTTCCGCCTGCAATAACGCTGCTTGTTCTTTGTCAGTTTCCTGCTGACGCCGCTCAAGTAGGAAATTATCGAGGTCGGCAATCACCAAGCTCTGCTGCTCGCGTTGCAAGGTCAACAGATGGACACGATCTTTATTGGTTTGCAATTGCAAAGGATTGCTAAGATTTTCCAGCTCCAGCGTTTTCAGCGTGCTGTTTAACAGGCGAATCCGGCTATCCAGCTGCACTTGCCTGGCTTCTTTTTGATATAGATTATCGCCGGCTTCAGACGCCAACACTTGCTGTTCACGCTGACTGGAGGCCTGCTTACTCTTGATTTCGGAGACTTTTTCCCTGATCAATTGCGGGCGGCCGCTCAGTTCGCCCAAAGTGGCTTCGATACGGCTAATCTCCGCATCCAAATCGCTAAGCCGGGTTTTTTCGATAAGCAGCCGTTGCTCTAACTCATCCGTCGGAAAAATCGCTAGTTTCTCCGGCTTACGAGTTTTCAAATTGGCTTCGGCCTCGGCTATTTGTTTTGCCAATTGCTTAACTTCTACCGGCAAGCTGTTTAATGCCTGCTTGAACGATTCAGCCTGTTTATCCTGGGCCTCCAATTCATTGAGGTTGTCTTCGCTCTCATGATAAGCGGCCAGAATCCGGTTTTTCTGCTCTTCAGGCAGATTTTGCTTGTCTTTGACGGTCTGAATACGTTGTTGTATGTCGGCAAGCGATAGCGATTTAATCGCCGGCTTTTGATTTGCGGCGTGGGCTAGGTTTAAACTGATCAGCAAAAACAGCAAACAAAAGGCAAAGCCGGATCTTAAAAAATTAGGTTTCATGCGTTGGCTGGATAACAAAATAAATCTTAAAAACACATTATAAGAATGGAAAACGGATTGAGCGAACTGGAAGGTGTTATTAAATATCGCCTTGATCATCAGCATAACGAGTTCGCTGCGGACATCGACATCAGCGAACTCAATGCCTGGCGTAGCCTGTTTTATCGCTTGCGGCTGATTGGGCAAATAGCCGAAAAATACGCTGGGCTGGGGTTTGGCAACATCAGTCGGCGCCTGGTTCCAGGCGGTCAGGCGTTTTTGATCTCCGGCACTCAAACCGGACATTTGCCGGTTCTTGACAAACAACACTATGCGCTGATCGAAAGCGCATCGCCGGAACATAATGCCATCAAGTCGCGTGGCTTATCGCAACCGTCCTCGGAAGCGCTCACCCATGCCAGCGTTTACCAGCAACACCCAGCGATTAACGCCGTGATACATGTGCACTGTCCGGAGTTGTGGTTGCAGACCGACCGGCTGAATCTGGCTTTTACTGCGGCAAACGTGCCCTACGGTACCCCGGAAATGGCCAATGCCGTTGCCGCGTTATTTACCTCAGGTAGACTGCAACAAACTGGATTATTCAGCATGCTCGGCCACGCAGACGGGATTGTGGGGTTTGGCGAGACCTTACCCGAAGCGTCCTGCTTATTAATCGAGCAACTCGCCAAGGCCATGGCTATTGAGCAAAACCGGCCGTGGCTTTAGAATACCTGCATTCATTAGCATTTATTAATTTTTCTCATGCCGGACATTATCATTTACACCGCTAAACTCTGCCCGTATTGCACCATGGCAAAAAAACTTTTTGATCGCAAAGGCGTCGGCTATACGGAAATCAATGTGGATGCCGAACCTGGACTACGTCAGCAAATGATGGAAAAAACCAAGCGTCGCACCGTACCGCAAATCTATATCGGCGAGCGACATATAGGCGGGTTTGATGACTTGCATGAGCTGGATATGAACCACGAGTTAGATCCGTTACTAAGCGCTTAAGCCGGTCAACACTGGTTTTGACATACCTTCCTGGACACCATCTTTATTGAATGACGCCAATTGCGATAACGCGCCGTGTATTATTTGTCTTGGATAAATGACCGGCCTAAAAATGCCCAAAATGCATGAGTCAACGGCGCGAGCAGCCCATTGTGGTCTTATTTGACGATCACCAATTGCAGACCAAGGCGGGTGACCAATTCGTTGCTCTCTACCCAAACCACTTTGCCCAAAGCGCTCAATCCAAGTTCGGCAGCCAACAGCTTAACCGGAGCGTTGATCTTGATGCAGGGATGATTACCCGTTAGCTTCAAGCACATGCCCTCTACCGAGCGATTCACGCCTTCCACACTGAAACGCTCCTTGTCGATAAACAATTCGGCTTTAAACGCTTCCAGCTTGCGGTAACCGCGCCGCTTGCGCCAGAGCTTGTGGGCATTGTGCACGACATCGCGAAACTCCATGCCCATCATGATGCGATTGCGTTCGCGTTTTACCCAAACGATATCGACTTCGCCAGCCAACATCAATTCCGCGACAAATATTTCCGCTCGCCGATCTTCATTCAACAACGCTTCAAAATCCTGGATAGTGGTGAGAAGGTCACCAGGACTGACTTCGACCATCGCGCCTTTCAGCGACACATCGTAGCAATTTAGTTGCAAGGTTTCGCCGCCAACAAATAATTGGCCTTCCGCGTTAAAGTTTTTTCGGTACTCTTTTCTATCCTGAAACATGATCGCAATCTCTCTATAACGTCGGTCAAAGATAGCTTAATTTTTGATTTGCGTTGCGCGGCGGCAGGCTTTACCTACCTGCACCATCAGCAATTCGTCAGTCCGTTAAGCAAATCGGCCTTGATGTCATCGATATTTTCCAAACCCACCGAAATTCTCACCAAGCTGTCTTTGATGCCGGCCTCGGCGCGCGCTTCAGGCGTCAAGCGACCATGCGTGGTCGTTGCGGGATGGGTGATCGTGGTTTTTACATCGCCCAAATTCGCGGTAATCGACAACATGCGTGTCGAATCAATCAGCTGCCAGGCGTGATCTTTACCGCCTTGCAATTCGAAACTGACCACTGCGCCGAAATGCGTCTGCTGGCGCTTAGCCAACTCGTGCTGGGCATGCGATTCCAATCCAGGGTAATGCACCTTGGCAACCGCCGGTTGTTGCTCCAGCCATTTGGCCAGCTCGAACGCATTATCGCAATGCGCTTTCATGCGTAACGCCAGCGTTTCCAGTCCACCTAGAAATACCCAGGCGTTGAACGGGCTCATCGTCGCACCGCCGGTACGCAGATAGGGATACACGTATTTTTCGATCAACTCTTCGTTGGCCACCACGGCGCCACCCACGCAACGCCCTTGGCCATCGATGTATTTAGTCGTGGAATGCACCACCAAGTCCGCGCCCAAGGTCAATGGCTGCTGCAAGATCGGTGTGCAAAACACGTTATCAACCACCAACAACACTCCATGCCGATGGGCAATGTCCGCTAATACCTTAATATCAGCGATTTCAATTAACGGATTGGAAGGCGTTTCCAGAAACAAAAACCGCGTATTGGGCTTAATCGCCGCTTCCCAGGCCGCCGGCTCGGTCAGGCTGACAAAATCGGTCTCGACACCAAACTTGCTGAAATAATTCTGGAAGGTCAAAACTGTGTTGCCGAACACACTGCGGGAACAGACCACATGGTCGCCGGCTTTCAGCAAAGCCATGCCCACGGCCATGATCGCCGCCATGCCCGACGAAAACGCCAGACAACGCTCGCCCTTTTCCAAATAAGCTAAACGCTCCTGAAACGCGCTGACGGTCGGATTGGTGAAGCGCGAGTAGATATTGCCGGGTTGTTTTCCGGTAAAGCGCAGGGCCGCTTCCTCAGCCGATTTGAACACATAGCTGGAGGTAGCGAAAATCGGGATGCTATGTTCGTCTTCGTGAGTGCGCTTATGCCCGGTGCGGATGGCCAAGGTTTCCGGGGCGTAGTCTTGCCAATCAAATTCACTCATTTCGGGTCCTGTTACTTTGCAACTTGCATCTCTATGATAAAGCTGCTGCTGTTACGCAATTCCTGCGCATTGTCATTGCGCAAGGCTTCGATGCGTGCCAGATAAGCATCGTCGATATCGCCGGTAATGTAATCATGACTGAAGCATGAGGTATCGAAATGCTTGATGTCCGGGTTACCTCGACCGACCGCTTCAATCAAATCGTCCAAGTCTTGATAGATCAGCTTGTCGGCGCCCAGAGCCTCGCAAATCTCATCCTCGGTGCGATCATGCGCAATCAGTTCATGCGCGGCCGGCATGTCGATACCGTAAACGTTGGGATAACGTACCGGTGGCGCCGCAGAGGCAAAATATACTTTATTGGCACCGGCATCGCGGGCCATTTGGATAATCTGCTCGGAAGTAGTGCCGCGCACGATGGAATCGTCCACCAGCAATACATTCTTACCGTCGAATTCCAACGAGATGGCATTCAGCTTTTGCTTCACCGACTTTTTACGCATTTTTTGCCCAGGCATGATGAAAGTCCGGCCGATATAGCGGTTTTTCATAAAGCCTTCGCGAAACTTCACACCCAGGTCATGAGCAATTTGCGAGGCGGCGGTGCGGCTGGTATCCGGAATCGGAATGACCACGTCGATGTCGTGGTCAGGCCATTCCCGCTGAATTTTTTCGGCCAGTTTTCTACCCATCCGCATTCTGGCTTTGTACACCGAAATATTGTCGATGATCGAATCCGGCCGGGCAAAGTAGACATATTCAAAAATACACGGACAGTGATCGACGACTTCCGTACACTGCTGGGTGTGTAACTGGCCGTCTGCTTCGATAAATACGGCCTCACCCGGCTCGATGTCGCGAATCAATTGAAAATCCAACACATCCAGCGCCACGCTTTCCGACGCGATCATGTAATCAGTGCCGTCATCATTTTCTCGCTTGCCAAACACAATGGGCCGGATACCATGCGGATCCCGGAAGCCCAACACGCCAAAGCCGGCGATCATGACCACGACCGCATACGCGCCACGGATACGTTTGTGCACGGCTCTAACCGCTTGAAACACATCGTCCACAGTCAATTTAAGTTTGCCGAATTGCGCCAGTTCATGCGCGAATACATTCAACAACACTTCCGAATCAGAATCGGTATTGATGTGACGTTGGTCATCCATAAACACCTGATATTTCAATTCTTCGGTGTTGGTCAGGTTGCCGTTGTGCGCCAAGGTCAAACCGAACGGAGAATTCACGTAAAAAGGTTGGGCTTCAGCCGAACTGGTGCAACCGGCGGTCGGATAGCGCACATGGGCAATACCCATATTGCCTTTCAGCTTCATCATTTGCTTGCTGGAAAATACATCCCGCGCCAAACCGTTATCCTTACGCAAATGCAAACGGCTACCGTCGCAAGTTACGATGCCGGCGGCGTCCTGGCCGCGATGCTGAAGTACCGTCAGGGCGTCGTACAAATCCTGATTAACACTTTGATTGGAAACAATAGCGGCAATACCACACATAGCAGACCCAAGTTATCGATAATGGATGTAATCCGCCAAACCGGTCGGCATGTGGGTTTTCAACCACACTGCCAAGGCTTGGAACGGAGGAATGAGAAGGGATTGTTTCCACCACGGATCTTCCGGCAACGGCGTTAGGCCGGCCAGCATCACCAACAAGGAAACCAGTACCGCCCCGCGGGCAATACCGAATAACATACCCAGCAAACGATCACTACCTGTCAAGCCGGTTTTTTCGATAAGCTGACTCAGCAAAAAGCTGATTAAACTACCCAAAATCAAGGTGGCGAAAAATAGCAACGCGAATGCGGCGGCGATTCTGGCAGAAGGATAGCTGATGGTGGATTGCAGTAACACCGAAACATCCCGGCAGTACTGCGTTGCAACCCAAACCGCCACCATCCAAAGTACCAACGCAAACGCTTCTTTAATAAAACCGCGCAGTAGACCCATTATCGCCGAAATCGCGATAATGGAAATGACGACGTAATCCACCCACAGCAACTTGGCCCAGGGTACAAAATCCAACATGGTCTAGCCGGCTAAATCAAACAATACGAGGTTGGCAAATGGCTATTCGTCCGCCGAAACAAAACTGTTGACGTTAATTTGCGCCAACTTAGCCTTCACGGCCTGGGCCTTGGCTTTATCGACGATAGGCCCTATGCGCACTTTAAAAACAGTACCTTTATCGCTGGCAACCTCTCTGACCGATGCGGCGAAACCTTGTTGCTTCAGATTATCCTGCAAACTGACGGCGTTAGGTTTTTGACTGAATGTACCCACTTGCAAATACCAGCGATTGCTGTCCTCGGCAGCCGCCGCTTTGCTGGCTGGTGTAGCCACCTGCGCAGGAGCCGGAACTGCCGCTACCTCTGCTTTTGGTTCTGGTAATTTGTTAACCGGTTTAAGCACTTTCGGCGTCGGACTGACCGCTTGTAAAGGCTGGACAGCAGGCGCAGGCGATTTGCTCGGTTTAGTCAGGACTGCCGGCGGCACATCTTCCGCTTCAGCAGGTTCTTCATCGACTTGCGCGACTGCCGCCGATGGCGCAGCGGGTTTGGCAGCCGGCAGACTCCGTGGCGCCGGCGCGGTGTCTTTGGCGGTCAATTTAACTTGCGGCTTAGGCGCTTCCAACTCCGCTTCAGATTCGCCTTCTTCCAGCACTTTAACCGCTTGTTTGGGGGCATTCTCAGCAGGGAGAGTTTCCGCTACCTCTTCAACTTTTTCCGGCAGAGGCATGATTTCCACATCCTGAGCCTTGGCAGGTAGCTCGGGGATTTTCAATTCATTGATGCTTTTGCCGGTTTCGTCGATCGGGTCGTCAAATAACATCGGCACGAAAATCGCCGCCAACGCGGTAATCACCGCCGCACCAATCAATCGCTGCTTTAACTCTTGATCCATTCTGATCACCTCTAAGAAAATTTCGATAAATATTCGGATACTAGAAAAAAAGAACCAAAAATCAAAAGCAACTCGTCTTGCCCGGTGTTTTGCCGAGCCGCGTGAAATGCCTCGGTAAAATCGGCAAAACCGCTACGGACATTGTCCAGGCCTTGTTGCTGAAAGATGGTTTCTAACATATCCGCACTAGCAGCGCGAGGATTAACCAGCGGCGCTAAGTACCAAGTTGTCACTTTGTCGCGCATCATGTTCAATACGCCGGCAATATCTTTATCCCGCATCATCGCAAAAACTGCGTGTATTCTGACTTCCGGGAAGTATTCGTGCAAATAGTCGATTAGTGTTTGCACAGCTTGCGGGTTATGCCCCACGTCAAGCAAGATTCGCGGCGAGCCGGCAATCAATTGAAAACGCCCGGATAGCTGGGCACTTTGCAAGCCTTGCCGAATTGCATCGTCACTGATCGCTAGTAGAGGCTGTAGGGTTTTTATCGCCATTATCGCCGACGAAGCATTTCGATATTGGTGCTCACCCTTAAAGGCCGGCGGTGGCAAGCGACTGATTTGCGTATCAGCAGACCGCCATTGCCAGTCGTCCGACCGTTTTTGATACGTGAATGCGTTGCCCATTTGCAGTACGGTGGCCCCCACTTGCTGAGCGACTTCGACTACCGAGCGAGGCCCTTGTTGATCGCCAATTATAGCCGCTACACCCGGCCTAAAGATGCCGGCTTTTTCCCGGCCGATGGCTTCTTCAGTATGGCCCAGCCAATCGACATGATCGAGTGCTATCGTCGTCACAATCGCCGCATCGGGATCAACAATATTCACCGCATCGAGCCTGCCGCCCAAACCGACTTCCAGCAACTGAATATCCAGACCCGCGTCGGCGAAAATACTCAACGCCGCCAATGTGCCAAACTCGAAATAGCTCAAACTGGTCTCGCCGCGTGCCGCATCTATACGGGCAAAAGCGTCGCAAATCATCGCATCGGCAACGGGCTCGCCATCAATACGAATGCGTTCGTTATAACGCAAAATATGCGGCGATGTGTAAGCACCCACTCTATAGCCCCCGGCGCGATATATCGCTTCCAGAAATGCCACGCAGGAACCCTTGCCGTTGGTGCCGGCAACTGTAATAGTCAGCGGCTTTTTCTGCTCGGGGTTAAGCTGCCGATATACGCCGGCAACCCGTCCCAATCCCAAATCGATAGGCCGAGGATGTAATTTTTCCTGCCAGTCCAACCAGGCTTGCAGCGAATCAAAACGTGTCATTTCGACCGTATTTATTCCTGAGGCTGCGGATTATCGCTCTCACCCTGATTGCTTAATGGCTCACTGTAAGGAATAACGTCGACCACGTCCGCGCTGCTGCTACCGGCGCACATAATAGCCAGAATACTGGCTATTTTATCGCGCATCTCGCGGCGATCAACGATCATGTCTATGGCTCCGTGTTCCTGGAGAAATTCGCTGCGCTGGAAACCTTCCGGCAACTTTTCACGAACCGTTTGCTCGATGACTCGCGGACCAGCAAAACCGATTAAGGCGTCCGGTTCGGCTACGTTTATGTCGCCCAACATCGCCAGACTGGCGGAAACACCGCCCATAGTTGGATCGGTCATGAAGGAAATATACGGAATTCCGGCTTCGGCTAATTTGGTTAAGGCCGCGCTGGTTTTGGTCATTTGAAACAGCGAGAACAAAGACTCCTGCATTCTGGCACCGCCGCTGGCAGTAAAGACGATGAACGGCACACCCAAACGCAAACTTTCGTTCACGCCGCGCACGAATCGCTCGCCAACCACCGAGCCCATCGAACCGCCCATGAAACCAAAATCAAACGCCGCAGCGACGATACCGGCGCCTTTCAGCGTACCTTTCATCACCACCAATGCATCGTTCTCGTTGCTTTGTTTTTGCGCCTGACTGATGCGATCTTTATAGCGTTTGCTGTCCTTGAACTTCAAAGGATCGCTGGGCTTTAATCCAGCACCGATCTCTTGACGGCCATCTTCATCCAAAAACATATTCAGCCGTTTGCGCGCCGAAATGCGTAAATGGTGATCGCATTTTGGGCAAACGCTTAAGTTTTTTTCTAGCTCGGCGTTGAACAAAATCGCATCGCAACGCGGACATTTATTCCACAAGCCTTCCGGCACGGTGGTTTTCTTCTGCGAGGATTCGGTTCTGATGGCAGAGGGGACCAGTTTTTCAAACCAACTCATTCGGTGTAGTCTCCGCTTGAAAGCTTAAACATCCATGGCTTCGCGCATGGATTTCAACAGGGTGATGATCTCATGCTTGGCTTGCTGAGGATCATCGAGATTTGCTTCTATTTTACTGATCAGCGCGCTACCCACCACGACACCGTCGGCAATAGCGGCGATAGTTTTCGCGGTGTCGGCATCCTTGACTCCGAAACCAACCCCAACCGGCAAAGCGGTATTCTGGCGAATCAGTTGTAATTTTTGTTCGACATCGGCGGTATCCAAATGCCCGGCACCGGTGACGCCTTTCAGCGACACGTAATATAAATAGCCGCTGCCCACTGCATCCATTTTCTGAATCCGTTCAGCAGTGGTGTTAGGCGCCAGTAAAAAAATCTGATCTATGCCGCGCTCGCGCAGCATATGGACGCAAGCCTCGGATTCTTCCGGCGGCAAATCCACGGTCAACACACCGTCAACATCGGCGCGTTGCGCAGCATTGGCAAAATCTTCGTAACCCATGATTTCGATCGGGTTTAGGTAACCCATCAACACCAATGGCGTGGTCTGATCGGTTTTCCGAAACTCGATGGCCATGCTCAATACTTTTCGCAAACCAACATGGTGCGATAACGCACGCTCACTGGCGCGTTGTATTACCGGGCCATCGGCCATCGGATCGGAAAACGGCACACCCAATTCAATGACGTCGGCACCAGCCGCGACCATTTCGTGCAGCAAAGGGACGGTGAATTCCGGATAAGGATCACCGGCAGTAATAAACGGAATTAAGGCTTTACGGCCGGAGGCTCTCAATTCGGCAAATTTGTTAGCTAAACGGCTCATAAACTGATGCCCTCGCGTTGCATAATCGTTTGCATATCTTTATCGCCGCGTCCGGACAAATTAATAACAATGATTTGATCCTTGCGCATGGTGGGCGCCAGTTTCATCGCATAAGCCATGGCATGGCTGGATTCCAGAGCCGGAATAATACCTTCCATGCGGGTTAAGGCATGAAAGCCAGCCATGGCTTCGTCGTCGGTTATGTTCACATACTGGGCTCGACCGGTATCTTTCAGCCAGGCATGCTCAGGGCCAACGCCGGGATAATCCAGGCCGGCGGAGATAGAATGGGTTTCGATGATTTCGCCATCGTCGTCAGCCATCAAATACGTCCGGTTGCCGTGCAATACGCCAGGACGGCCGGCACATAGCGGTGCTGAATGACGACCGGTTTCAACGCCGTCGCCGGCCGCTTCGACGCCGATCATTTTCACGGACTTGTCGTCGATAAACGGATAAAACAAGCCGATGGCATTGGAACCGCCGCCCACGCATGCCAAGAGCACGTCGGGCAAGCGGCCGGTTTGGTCGATGCATTGTTGACGGGCTTCACGGCCAATCACAGCCTGAAAATCCCGAACCATTGCCGGATAGGGATGCGGACCGGCCACGGTGCCAATAATATAAAAAGTATTATCGATATTGGTCACCCAATCGCGCAGAGCTTCGTTCAATGCGTCTTTGAGGGTTTTAGAGCCTGATTGCACAGGCACCACGGTGGCGCCCAACAACTTCATTCGATAGACATTCAGGGATTGGCGGGCCACGTCCACTGCGCCCATGTACACCACACACTCCAAGCCCAGACGCGCCGCGACAGTCGCGGTGGCAACGCCATGCTGACCGGCGCCGGTTTCGGCGATGATGCGGGTCTTGCCCATGCGCTTAGCCAACAGGGCTTGACCGACCGTGTTGTTAACTTTGTGTGCGCCGGTATGATTGAGATCTTCGCGCTTCAGATAAATCTGCGCACCGCCCAAATGCTTACTCCAGCGTTCTGCATGATACAGCGGCGACGGTCGACCGACATAATCCTTGAGATCGGCATCCAACTCGGCGAGGAACTCCGGATCCTGCATATAGCGCTGATAGGCTTCGTTCAATTCGGTAATGGCCGGCATCAGCGTTTCCGCCACAAAAATACCGCCGTAAGGCCCGAAATGGCCCCGGGCATCCGGCATATCGTATCTTTCTGTCATAGTTCTCAAGTCGCTTGATTAGTTTTTCTTATAAACGCAGCCATTTTCGCTGCATCCTTGATGCCTTTCCCGGCCTCAACACCGCTGCTCACATCCATTGCATACGGTTTTACAGCTTTAATCGCTTCCCCGGCATTTTCCGGCGTCAATCCGCCCGCGAGAATGATCGGCAAACTGCGGGTCGTCGGAATCAAATCCCAGTCAAAACCGCTACCGCTGCCGCCCTGCATTCCCGGATGATAGGCATCCAACAGTAATCCGGCCGCATCGTTGTATTGCTTTTGCAACCCTAGAACGTCCGTATCCGCTTGCATGCGAATGGCTTTGATATACGATTTATCGTAAATCCGGCAACCATCTGCAGGCTCATCGCCATGAAATTGCAGGCAATCCACCCTTACTTTATTCAAGACTTCACGAATCAAAGCCGGCGCGGCATCGACGAACAAGGCTACCACGTTAACAAAGGCTGGCAATGCTCTGCTGATGCTTGCGGCTTGTTCGATGCTTACGTTTCTTGGACTGGGCGGATAAAACACCAAACCAATAGCATCCACGCCCAAATTGGCGGCACAAAGCGCATCTTCCACTCGGGTAAAGCCGCAAATTTTAACGCGGGTACGCATCCAAAGCCTCACAAAAAATGGCGGCGTAGGATAACACAGCTATCCGATATGTCATGTCGGGACCAATAAAAAAAGGCTGACCCTTGTCAGCCTTTGTCCGACGGCTCTTCAGGCGGGCGTCAATGGGCATGATGATGGTCGTGATGATGACCGGCAACGCCATGCGTCGTTTCGTCCTGATGACTATCTTCCGGTTTCAAATCTTCGACTTCGGCTTCTTCATGCGTTGCCGGCAAACTATCCTCAACAGCACCTTCGTGTTCATGAGCGCGCGCCGCCGCTTGATTGACTTGATCCGCAGCGTGCACCGAGACGCCATGTTTATAAACCATCAGACCACCCAGATCGGCGGCAAACGCCAACAAGGCGGCTAAAATCGCCGCCATCAACAAGTACAGCGTGTTAGCTGGTCCGACTATCAGCCCTTTGCTAAACAAACGCCACGCCGACAGCGCAGTAGCCAGACTCAATACCGAAATACCCAGATGCTCATGATGCTCCATGATCTCGTGAACATCACCACCATGCGCCACACTCCCTGCCGCCACTAAACCGGCCGCCACGGTAAGCGCGGCAAACACGGTACCCAGATACAGAAATGCGCCGGCTATCTGCCGCCACTCCGAGCGCTTCGCCACGCTGCCGATCAAATCCAGAGTGAAGAACATAGTCAACAACGCAATCGGGAAATGCACCAGCAAGGGATGAATATTTTGTAACGCAGCAACGCCCGGCAATAAACTATCCAGACTTTCCGAAGGAGATTGCCGCACCAGCACTTCTAGGAAGGACAATAAGCTCTCCACCCCACCGGCCACTCCTCCACCGTTATCGCCGCCACCATGCACGGCAAACGTCAAGTGATCGTTTAGACCCCACATAAAATCTCCCCCGCTTCAGTTTTGCGCGGATACTACCACGATAGGCCTTAGCCTAGTTAATCGTCACTTGGGTGGACATAGTCAAGGCCCTGGTTTTACTTTCCAAAAACTCGGTGCCTTGTTGCTGGATAAACATCACTTGCAATTTCTCAGCATCGGCAAGTTTCATCCCTTCTTCCTGCCCCAGGCACAATAAAGCGGTAGACCAGGCGTCGGCTATGGTCGGGCTTTCGTTAAACACACTGACAGCAACTAAATCGTGCGTTACCGGCTTGCCGTTGCGGGCATCCAGAATGTGGCTGTAACGCTTGCCTTTGACGTCGAAATAATGCCGGTAAGTACCCGAGGTCATCACCGACATCGGCGTTTCCTTTGGTAATGTCACCACTTTGTGCATTTTTTGTTCGCCCGGCAGCGGTTTTTCCACCGCAATCCGCCAGGCCTTACCGTCCGGTTTGCTACCCAGCGCTTTTAATTCGCCGCCGATTTCCACCAGATAGTTTTGGATACCCAAAGCCTCAAGCGTGTTGCTGATTTTCTCGACACTATAACCCTGGGCGATTGACGACAAATCCACTCGTACATTCGGCAGTTTTTTCGACATATGACTATCGTCGACCAGCTGCAATTTGTCCATGCCGACATTCGCCAAAGCTGCTTGCAGCGCCGCATCGTCTGGGATAGTCAACTCTTCCCCCATGAAACCCCACATCTCGAACAAAGGCTTGATGGTCAAATCGTAACACCCCTGGCTCAGCTTGCTGACGTTGTCGGCCACTTTAAACAAAGCCACGATTTCGTCGCCGACCAGCTGAATATTTGTCGACGTGTTGGCGTTAAATTGTTCGATTGTCGAGTCCGGTCGGTAATTGGATAAGGTTTTATCCAAATCCAGGAAAACTTTTTCAACTTCAGCGCTGACTTGCGCATCATCCCGCGCTTGGGGCGTCCAATAACTGATGTGATACGTAGTACCTTGCGCGAAACCGCTAAAAGTCTTTACTGGCGGCAGCGGCTCCGCACATCCCAGTACCAGCAACAATCCCAGTATTACCGCGATCCATCCTTTCCGTAGCATTAAACCCCCGTGCAATTAACGCAAAAGCGCTGAAATAGTTTTGAAATGGCTATGCCGAGCATCCCGCAACCATTCGAACAACACCGATTCGTGACAGCTCAACGTGACACCTTGCTGCAGCATGCGCTGCAAGGCGTAATCTTTGTGCTGGACTTGGCGCGAACAAACCGCATCAGCCAACACATGAACTTGATAGTTTGCACTTAACAACTCAAGCGCGGTTTGCAACACGCACACATGCGCTTCCTGACCTATCACCACAACCTGCTTCCGACCGGTATCAGTCAGGGCTTGCTTGAAGCCGTCCGCGGCGCAACAAGAAAAACCGGTTTTACTAAAGGTACGGGTATTGCCCGGCAAACACTCGCTAATCTCGGTTTGCGTTGACCCCAGCCTTTGCGGATACTGTTCGGTCAATAACACCGGCACATCTAACAACCCGGCGGCCTGCAACAAGCGCCGACCGTGTGTGAGCATCTGTTGCTGGTCTAAAGCCGGCATAGCCGTCGACAAACGCCCCTGAATGTCCACCACCAGCAAAACGCTGTTGTCAGCGTCCAGTAAATTGGGATGCATCGTCATCGAAATTAGCCGTGCTTCATGATGCGCGCTCGGTCTCGCTGCCAATCCTTGTCTTTGGAAGCTGCGCGCTTGTCGTGCAATTTTTTACCTTTCGCCAGACCGATTTTCAGCTTGGCGCGGCCCTTGATCCAATACATCGATAGCGGAATCAGGGTGTAGCCTTTGCGTTCCACCGAGCCGATCAGCTTGTTCAATTCACGTCGGTGTAACAATAATTTTTTCTTGCGTACCGCGTCCGGATTGACGTGGGTGGACGCCGACAATAAAGCCGACACATGCGCCCCACTCAGCCAAGCCTCGCCGCGTCTGATCTCGACATAGCTCTCTTTCAGCTGAATCCGGCCGTCACGCAAGCTTTTCACTTCCCAACCTTCCAATACCAAACCGGCTTCGAAAGTCTCGTCTATGGTGTACTCGTGGGAAGCCTGGCGATTAACCGCAATCGTGTTATCGGTGGCTTTGTTGTCCTTCTTGGATTTTTTGGCTGCCATTCTGTAGCGAAGTTTTTTTAAACTGACTGAAAACGTGAATTTTGATATTTTACTCACACACCCGTTAAATAACGATATAAAAACACAAGGGCTCCCCAACATGACCGATAAAACCCCATCCATCCACGGCGAATGGTCCTCCCGTTTCGCCTTTATTCTGGCCGCCACCGGTTCGGCGGTCGGTTTGGGTAATATCTGGAAATTTCCTTACATCACCGGCCAAAACGGCGGCGGCGCCTTTGTGATGGTGTATTTAATCTGCGTGGCAGCCATCGGCATACCCATCATGATTGCGGAAATCATGCTGGGCCGACGTGGCCGGCAAAGCCCGATCAACACCATGCAATCCTTGGCCGAAGAAGCCAAAGCTGATCCACGTTGGGGCTATTTGGGCTGGATGGGCATGATCGCCGGTTTTTTAATCCTGGCCTACTATAGCGTGATTGCCGGCTGGTCGATGGCTTATATCTTTAAAGCCTTTTTCGGCGGTTTCTTCGGTACCGACGCCGGCGAAGTGAAGCAAATGTTCGACAATTTGATGGCCAGTCCGATTCAACAAATTTTCTGGCACACCGTGTTCATGTTCATCACCATGCAAGTGGTGATGCGCGGGGTGAAAGGCGGCCTGGAAAAAGCCGTGCGCTTTTTAATGCCGGCCTTATTTGTGATCCTGATTATTTTGGTGGCTTATGCGATGGCTTCCGGCTCCTATGCGCAAGGCATCCACTTTTTGTTCAGCCCCGATTTCAGCAAAATCAACGCCGACGCGGTGCTGACCGCGATGGGCCACGCCTTCTTCACCCTAAGTTTGGGCATGGGCGCGATCATGGTTTACGGCTCTTACCTGCCCAGCCATGTCTCGATTGCCAAAACCACCTTTTTTATTGCCGGCGCGGATACCGCGGTAGCCTTGCTGGCCGGCATCGCCATTTTTCCCTTGGTGTTTGCCAATCAACTGGAAGTTGCCACCGGTCCGGGCCTGATCTTTCAAACGCTGCCGTTAGCCTTTGGTCACATGAGTGGCGGTTGGTTATTCGGCGTGCTGTTTTTTGTATTGCTGTTTTTCGCCGCCCTCACCTCTTCAATTTCTTTGATTGAACCGGCCGTGGCCTGGCTGGTGGAAAACAAAAATATTGATAGGCAAAAAGCCTGCGTCTGGGCAGGCGCTGCTTGCTGGGGCTTGGGTGTGGCGGTGGTGTTTTCCTTTAACATCTGGTCAGAATTCAAAATCTTCGATAAAAATCTGTTCGAACTGCTGGATTACCTGACCGCCAACCTGATGCTGCCTTTGGGCGGTTTGTGCATCGCGGTGTTTGCCGGCTGGATGATGAAACAAGCCCATGCGGAGCAGGAACTGGAACTGCCGGCGCAAGGCTTTCAGGCTTGGCAATTTCTAATCAAATACGTAGCGCCGGCAGCAGTGTTCATCGTCTTCTTACATGTACTCGGGGTGCTGTAAATGATCACGGTTGTACAAAAAAGCGCCTTGGTCAAGTTTTCTGCCAAGCAAATGTTTGATCTGGTGGATGATATCGAGTCGTATCCCAAGTTCTTACCTTGGTGTTCCGGCAGCAAAATATTGAAACGCGAAGGCAACATCGTCGAAGGCCAAATCGACATCGCCAAGGCCGGCTTTCATAAATCCTTTACCACCCGCAATAAAGTCGATCAAGGCGGCAGAATCCAGATCAGCTTGCTGGACGGGCCGTTTTCCTCGCTGGAGGGATTTTGGAGCTTTATGCCCTTGCGCGAAGACGCCAGCAAAATCTCGCTGGACCTGGAGTTCGAGATCTCCGGTATGCTGGCCAACCTGGCCTTCGGCCCGGTGTTTAATCAGATCTGCAACACCATGGTCTCCTCCTTCACCCAACGCGCAAAAGCCTTGTATGGCGGATGAGTTGATTGCGGTTGAGGTGGCTTACGCCACGCCAGAACGACAATTGATGATTCCTGTCAGCCTGAAGGCAAATTCCAGCGTCGATCAAGCCATAGAAGCTTCCGGGATATTGCGGGAGTTTCCGGAAATCGATTTAAGTCAGCAGAAGGTGGGGATTTTTGGGGTAGTTTGTAATTTGGATAAAACTCTGTGCCCAGAAGATCGTGTCGAAATTTACCGACCTTTAACGCAGAATCCAATGGATGCGCGGCGGGGGCGGTTGCAGAAGTAGTTTGGGTAAACTTTTGATGGTTAACCAATTTGATTTAGGCAGTGCTAAATACAGACACACAGTTGAAATGAACCGATATTTTTATTTTTTTAAAACGTTTGGACATCGTTTTGACCCAATGTTTTGCGTCATTTAGGATGTCTAATTGTAGTTAGAGCGCTTATGCCTCAGAAGCCAATCACCATTCCCGATGCAGTTAGGCAATTGCTTGCGATTGTTGAGCTATTGCGCCAGTCGTACAAGACACAGAAAAAACAATTCACTCTCGATGGCCGATTGGTCGGCGACCTCGGCGAGGTATTGGCGGAAGAAGCTTACGACATCAAGCTATTTGAGGATCTGCAAAAGCACCACGATGCAACTGCCAGTGACGGCCGACTTGTTCAGATAAAAGCAACAATGCAAAAGAATCTGACCTTTCCGGTTGACCACATCCCGCTCTACTACATCGGAATACAAATTCACAGCGATGGCACATTTTCAGAGGTATTCAACGGCCCTGGCGCGCTCGCTTGGGAGGCCGTGAAGAACCGAAAGCCAACGAAAACAAATTTGCACTCTGTGTCCGTCTCAGCTCTTTCAAAACTTAACGCCAAGGTAGCGCCGGCTGATCGCATCCCAAAGCGCGCTCTAACCCTGCGCTCAAGTGGGACGCCTGCCGGCAAGCCGGCAGCCGCCCCTTAGCTCCACGTTAAGTTCCAACCCCTCGTATATGACACGCATATCAACTGAATATGAAGTGCTTGTACGCGATCTTCACGCGGCACTCGTCCGAAATGATCAATTTGACAACGTAAACGTTCTTCACAACGTGAAGATAAAAGGCCGTTCCGGGGCCACGCATCAAATTGATGTATATTGGGAATTCAAAGTTGCTGGCGTCACCTACAAGACCTGTATCGAATGCAAGCACTACAACAGTCGAGTAAAAAAATCTGATGTAGCTTCTTTTGTCGGAACCATCCAAGACATTGGAAACGTCACTGGAGTATTTGCTACTACCGTAGGGTATCAACAAGGCGCCGTACTCATAGCCAAAGCGAATGGCGTTCGCCTAGTCACTGTCAATCACCTGCTCAAATCTGTGAGCATCACCTCAAATTTCACTGCCCCGAACACGGATATCTTGCACATCAAATACGACGAAGAACAAGCCAAAGAGCGCCTCAAAGAAAGAGGGCTGACTTCTTTTTCAATTGCTTCTCAGTGGAACCGAAACACCGTGCTGTTCGATGCGAATGGAGAAGAGAAAATTGGTCTCGTTCAGTTCGTTAACGAAACAATGACAGAAGAAGGTATAGGCACTGTGGAGCCAGTCGATCTATACGACAAAACGGAGCTAGGCTTGCTTCGTATCGCTGAAGTTCAATACCGCCTAACAATGCATCGCTTCCAAACTACTGATGAGGTCGTTCTGAACGATACAGCGCGGGCCATCATGGAAGACGTTTTAGCAAATCAAGCTTGCTACCTGAATGACGATGGCTCAGTATCAAAAATTGAAACCTAACCCCTCATTCAACGGGACGCCTGGCGGCGCCCGTTAATTCGAACGTTATGTTCCGCAAAATGGACTCCGTTGAATTCGAGCTTATTGGGCAATGGCCGGATATTGATGACAAAGTCCTCGATGCCCTCCTTTGCCAAGAGTACTACTATGGTGGGGCGCTAGCCGCCCGACCCGACGGTGCTCAACCGGTTGTGATATTGCAATAATATAGAGAGCAGAGCGAAGCCCAACAAAATGCGAATGTTGGGCTTAATGTATACAACTTAACTTTTATGCCGGCCACCAGAGTCCTAAGGATTGGTTTTCCTAAACTTCAGGCTATTGGTAAATATCATTAATGCCGATCAATTTCCTTCGCTTGTGCCCCGCTATCAATGGCTTTATCAATCAACATCACGCTACCCCGTATCAGGGCGGCAAAGAGCAATATCGAAAAGACCAATCCCATCGGTAGTATGCCCAGCAAACCGGCAATGACAATGATCAGCATAGCTATGCCGGTGTTTCCTATCTTAGCGATCTTCATTTGCCCTCCCGGACCGTTTGTCGGTCGAAACGAAATCTCGCATTCACTATATCGGCTTATTTAAATTCAACAATACACGCAAGCGGTAATATATTGTTTTACTTAATAAAACAGTAACAATATTAAGTGTATTTGTGATTCACCCCTATTCGAGGCAAACAGCCACCCGATTTTTAAATTAGGCGGCTTCGTCCAGCAACTCCAGGCCTCTAAACACCGAGCAGCGCTTAAATACCTCTAGCTCCGGCGCCAGTTGTTTTTGCTGGCAGAATTTGGCGACCAGTTTGGTCAGGCCCTTGATGTCGCGCCCCGTAGCGCCGGGAAAGATGGCTGCCAATTCGTCGATCAATTCTTCTTTGACCGGCAAGCTAAATTGCTCAGTCATGACCCGCCAGATTTTGCATCTGTCCGCATGATCCGGGGCGTGGTAGCGGAGCATGGCGATACAGCGGGAAATAATAGCTTCGTCGATGTCGTCCACTCGATTGGTGGTCAGGAACAGCAGGCCGTTGAAATACTCCAGCACCCGCAAGAACACACCGACCACGGCATTGGAGGCCAGGTTGTCAGCACGGCTTTTGATGTACACGTCGGCTTCGTCGATCAACATCACCGCGCCCCAGCGCTGGGCGCGGATCAAAGTGTCCTTCAAGGTTTTTTCCATCTCCGCGACGTTTAAACCCAACTGCCCGGAATGCACCCGGTACAAGGGCCGCTTGATGATTTCCGAATAGACTTCGGCGGTCAGAGTCTTACCTACACCCGCAGGACCTGCACACAGCACCGTGGTGCCGCCGGATTTGCCGGCGACGATGTCGTCCATCAGCATGTCCATTTCCGCCGTCAGGATGTCTATCAGATCGGTTTGTTCCGGTGGCAAAATCAGTTTTTGTTTCAATTCCGGCTGATACACATATGGCTGGGTATCGTCGACGTGCACCCAAACGTGGTGATGCAACTCCAAATGAAACATCAGGATATAGCCATGGACCGGCATTTCCGTGAACATACCTTTGGGGACATCGGCTTTGGCGGCTTCCATGGCGCTTTCGGTTTTGCTGTCATAGCGCATGCTTTTACCGGCTTTGCGTAGATAAGTGCCGAGAATGTCGCCGGAGGCATCCAGGCTCAACGCCCGTTCGCTGAGGATATTTTCGTCGTTGACCAAGCGGCAGATCCCGCCGCCGGAGGACATAACCACCGTATTCTTCCGCGTCCAGTCGCTGCTGCGATGGCTGGCGGTTGGGTCCTCGGCATATTCGCCGGTACCCCACCCGGAAAACTGTTCGCCATAGCGCGCCCGCCAGTCAAAATACCGCGCGGTAGCCTCATCGTAACTGGCGATTAATTCCGGGGTTTCTTTTAAGTACCCTTTGGTGGCAAAAATCTCCGGGATGGTTTTGTTCGCCAGATCTTTGCTACGAATGATGAGGCTCTCCACCATGATTTTACCCTTGGTGTTGGCCTTTAATTCGATCAAGATCCGCCCGGCTTCTTCTTCTCCCGGTGGGGTGTAATCCAGGCGAGTGATCAGATAAGCCAAGGTTCTGCCGGAAGGCTGCACATGAAATAGCCAACCACGCAGCCCGCCCTCCAATAAATAATTGGCAATTGCCGGCAACAACATTTCCAGTTGATCGACGTTGTAGCGATGGCTGTTGTCGGCCAGCGCCGCTTGCAAGGCTATCAATAGCGCCGCTTGCTGTTGTAAGGCTTCACCGTGTTGCAAGTAGATGTCGGCCAGACTGGCTAATTCTGCCTCACTGAGTAAATCGTAAGGCACTTGCGCCTTGGTGCCAAAACGCAATTGCTCATTGATGCTTTGCAAGCGGGGGTGATCGTTAAGCAGTTGTTCGAGATGACGTTTGTCGATGGTTAATTTCATGGCATCAATCCTGTGACGGTAAGGCTAAACAAAGTACTTCGGCTAAATGCAGCGGCTTGGCGAAACCGCCATTGCCGATCTGCTGCTGACAAGAGAAACCGTTGCTGACCAGCAGTGCGTCAGGTTCGGCACGTAGCGCTGGAAATAAGGCCAACTCGGCCATGGCTTGGGCTTGATCGTAATGCTCGGCTTCGACGCCAAAGTTGCCGGCCATGCCGCAGCAGGACGATTCGATCAGTTCGAATTTCAGATCCGGCAGTTGCTTGAGAAGTTTGCGCACCGACTTGATCGCACCAACGGCTTTTTGATGGCAGTGGCCGTGCAACAGCAAACTGTTAACGCCGGGGATGGCTTGAAACTCTATAGGCCAGCGTTTGCCGGCTTGTTCGCGGACGATAAACTCTTCCAGTAACAAGACCTTTTCCGCCAGTTTTTGCGCCGGTTCGCCTAAACCCAGCTTTAAATATTCGTCACGCAAACTGAGAATGCAGGACGGTTCCAAGCCAATGATCGTGCGCCCCGCAGCGACATGCTCGGCGAGAGCCGCCAGCATGCGCTGCGCTTCGATGCGGGCCTTATCGATCAGACCATTGGAAAAATAAGTGCGGCCACAGCATAAGGGCCGATCCGCTTCATCGCCAGCCAAGGGCGTAGCAATATGCACATGATAACCAGCGGTATTCAGCAGTTTTTTAGCGGCTTCGGCGGCGGCCGGATTAAAGTAATAATTAAAGGTATCGACCAGCAGCACGACCTGTTTCTCGACTAACTCCGGATGCAAACTTAATTCGGATTGCGCCGGCACCTGAAACGCTTGCGCGGCGGGTTCCGGCAAGCGGACTTTGGCGCTGATGCCCAGCCAGGCTTCGCCTAAACGCGCCAGCAGCGGCATGCGATTGCGCCATTGGATTAAGGGCCGGAGCGCGCGCCAACGCAGTATTTTCGGTAACTCCGCCCACAAGCGCCGCCGCAGCGTCAAGCCATTGCGCCGCACTTGCTGCGCCAGAAACTCGGCCTTGATCAAGGCCATGTCCACTTCGTTCTCGCACTCGCGCTTGCAGCCTTTGCAACTGATGCACAAGGCCATGGTTTCGGCCAATTCCGGATTGAAAAAGGCCGCGTCGTTTTCGGCGTTCAATGCTGCTTTCAAGGCTCTCACTCGGCCGCCGGGCGACAGGCCGGGATTTTGCGTCACCCTAAAACTAGGGCACATCACCCCTTTGGCATCCCGTTCGCATTGCTTGCTGCCGATGCACACTGCCACGGCCTTGGCAAAGTCGGCGCCATGCTTGGGAATATCGGCATAGGCGTCGCCCATCCCGGCGTTTTCATAAGACGACCAATCCAGAAACAGTTTCATAGGCACTAGGCTGATTAAAAACCTAGATCAAGCAAAAACGAAGCCAGTCGGATCGGCATAGGGCGGATAAGCGCAACGCTTCCCGCTTTCCCTTCAGTACTTGGCGGATGCACTGCGCTTATTCGTCATGCCTTTGCTGCGATTGTGACATTTCCCCACCGGATTGCTGCTCGGCACACTGTAGCAAAACCGACAATCCGCAAAAGCCGCGAACGATTTGTCACAGCGTAGCCGAGCCAAATCACCGGCGACCCCAGGTAATACGGGCCACCTATTTCGGCACAAATATTGCGGAAATAGGTTTTTTAACCTGGGAAAACAAAAGTGGAATTAGAAAACTGGGATACCCGCTATTTCATCAGCTATAGCGGCGTGAAATTACCGTTGAAACTAGTCAACGAACTGGCAGACGAAAGCCATCTGGAAAACCGCAACACCTACTTCCGCGGCTGCTACGCTGCCGATCAACGTCTAATGCTGCTGGAAAAACTGGTCTATGGCGAAGTGGAATTACGCCATGTCTATACCTATCATGCTAACGGGGTTCTAGCCGAGGCGGAGATAACGGATGCGGACGGCGAGATCGACCTGTTACGCTTTGACGAAACGGGAGCTGCGTTGAAAGTTGATTAGCTGGCCGGTGTAATAGATTCATAAACCTTTGCCATAGGCAATTAGCTACCGCCTACAATACAATATGTCTCTCGCGCCTTAACCTTGGCGACCGACATTTTGTTTTCATTCAACCGCAAACCAGCATGAGCAAAGACATCCGCATCCAGCGCCTCAGCGGCGAAGCCCTGATTCAATACATTCCGGAACTGGCGCGACTGCGCATCGAGGTGTTCCGGGATTTTCCGTATTTGTATGACGGCGATTACGAGTACGAAAAGAAATACCTGCAAACTTACATAAATTGCCCGGAAAGCGTCATCGTGCTGGCGTTCGATGGCGACGCCATCATCGGCGCGTCGACGGCGATACCATTGAAATACGAAACCGACGAGGTCAAAAAACCATTCGTTGAGAACGGCTACAACCCGGATGAGGTGTTTTATTGCGGGGAATCGGTGCTAAACAAGGCTTATCGCGGCTTGGGCATAGGCGTGCGCTTCTTCGAACAACGCGAAGCCCATGCCGAAGATTTGGGCGGTTTTAAACACATCACCTTCTGCTGCGTTGAACGCCCGCTTGACCATCCGCGCCGGCCGGCGGATTACGTGCCGCTGGATACATTTTGGAACAAGCGTGGCTACGTCAAACATCCCGAGCTGAAAACCACCTATACCTGGAAAGATCTCGACGACGTCGCAGAAACCGCCAAACCCATGACTTTTTGGTTGAGAGAAGACCGTGCCTAAAATCGCCAGCGCCCAATACGACATCAGCTTCCTGGAAACCTGGGAAAATTTCGCAGCCAAGGCCCGCAGCTGGGTCAAGGAAGCCGCCGAGAACAAAGCCGAGATTCTGTTGTTCCCGGAATATGCCTGCATGGAATTGGCATCGTTGTTTCCGAAGGAGGTTTATTCTTCGTTGAACGGCCAACTGGATGCCTTGCAAACCTTGCTGCCGGGTTATCTGGACCTATTCAAAACCCTGGCCGCCGAATACCGGGTTTACATCCAGGCCGGCACTTACCCGGTCAAACACGACAGTGGCGAATTTCGCAATCACGCTTATTTCTTCACCCCGCAAGGCGACGTGGATTATCAAGAAAAGCTCACGATGACTCGCTTTGAGAACGAGCAATGGCATATTTCCCGCGGCCTGGACATCAAGTTATTCGATACTGTGTTCGGTAAAGTCGCGATCAACATTTGCTACGACAGCGAGTTCCCACACTATGCCCGCCAACAAGCCGAGCGCGGTGCCAGCTTGATTTTGGTGCCGAGCTGTACCGATACCGAAGCCGGCTATTATCGGGTGCGCATCGGTTGCCAAGCCCGCGCCTTGGAAAACCAATGCTACGTAGTACAAGCCTCATTGGTCGGTAACGCAGATTGGTCGGAAGCGGTGGATGTGAACTGCGGTGCGGCGGCGATTTACACGCCGGTAGATCGTGGATTTCCGAATAACGGCATTCTGGCGATTGGCGAATACAACCATGTTCAATGGGTCTACGCCGATTTGGACCTCTCCGCCGTCGACATCGTCCGTCAGGAAGGTCAGGTGTTTAATTACCGGGATTGGCCTAAGCAATTCGATTGCCGCTAGGCACTCACAACCCTTTTCTAACCAGTACGCCAGGCAGCACGAGGCCTGGCGTACTGGATAATCTCGCATTTCGATCCAACAAAACGCCGATCAATTAAGACATTTCAGCTCGATCTCATCGTGCATCATCAAGGCCACTTGCTTTAACAAAGCTTATCTCCTTGGTTTTTGCGCCAATTCTCCTAAACTTGCGTAATGCCGAAAAAACAGTGCCCGCAATAGCCAAGCCCGGTTATTATTGAGGTGTTGTCCATTTACACGCCCCGGCGGAGATATGCATGCTTGACTCAATCGCTCTTGATATCCAGGCTCTGGTCAATCTGCTAAGCAGGTTAAGACCGGAATTGCTGGATCAAATTTGCGCGAAACATCCCGGTTACACCGAAACCCTCAGGCCCGGAAAATTAATGGGGCAAGACAGCGATTCGCAATCGCAGTTGCTGGTCGATTTAGCCATGAGCACCAAAGGCCTAGTCAAGCAGGAGTGTTTGAGTATTTATAATTTGCTGAGCGTGCGTTTGCGAGGTTCGGTGCGCTTACGTCTGATCGGCAGCACCATCGCCACCTTGTCGGCCGGCGCATTGATAGCAGCCTTGACTCAGGGAATACCCAAGTTGGTACTGGCGTTTGCCGTATTGACTGTATTTGCCGCGGCATTCATGCTGGTGGGTGAATGCCTGGAAGGTTATTTCGGCCGACAGCGCGGCTTGCGAGAAATGCAGGATAGGCTGCTGAAAAACCTATTGGAAGTAGCCGATATTGAAGCCGAGTTGCGTCTGATGGAGTTCCGCGGCAATTTCGACGGCATCGAACCGCAAATCCGCAAATTAAATACCGTCGCGATTACCAGCCAGCAAATCCAACATTTGGTCGGCTAAGTGCATTTCCAGGCGTAAAACTTAAACTTCAGACCTAGCCTCGCCAGACCGACAGATACCTGACTTCAGTAGCGAAGCTTCAAATCGCACGCCCCAACGAATCGACTAGACAGCGAATTGTCTTCACTGGGAAATTGGTTCACATCGACACCGCAACCCAAGTTCACCGGCCGGCTTTTGCGTTTTTCAGTCGGTTTAAGGTTTGCCGTGCCGCGCCCGGTATTACTCAACAAAAGATTCGAGCTATCAGTGGCGTCGGCTGTCAGCGCTTGGTCCGATGGGGTCAGAATTAACGCGGAGGGCGTGTCGAAGCTTTCTGGAGGCGGTGCATCCGCAAAAACGTTTAGCGCACAAATAACTAGCAAGCCGCCGATGATGGCGGAAACTGGTTTGGACTGCTTTAGAAACGAAAAATCATGGGCTTTCATGATTTCCTCCTGTTCCAAAGTTGGCATTATGAGCTCGGCAAACAAACCCTCCTTCTACATGAGTTTGTCCAACCTGCTCGGTCTAAGCTATCTGCCGGTAGCGGCCAAAATTGTTGCGACGACTAACAATCCGCTCTAGCAAATGGGGTTCTATCTAAACATTGATCGCTTAACACAATTTTAATTGGTTACTGCGAACCAGGCTGCAAATACAATCCTGGAAACGTCACTAATAATAGTCCGATCACGGTTAATTGGCGAATTTTAAAACGCTTAGTTGCAAAATTTTTCTTATGATAGTCAATTAGTTGACAAACAAATCTCATAAATTTTCGAGCATAATTGATGCCAAACCACTAGGATACACACCAAACTAGGCAGCAAATTCATTGCAAGCCGGGTTTGCTGTACTCAGGCCTTCGCTGAAAATCTTGGAAACGGAGCGCCAGCGAAGTGAAGATTTTTAGTCCCCGATAGCCGTAGCGCCGGGCGGGTTTTCGCAGCGAAGCGGAGAAAACCTGCAAGGCATCGCGACACGGCGTTAAGTCATGCGAGAGCCGATGTTTCGACACCTTGTTGGGTCGGAACGAGGTGACGCGGACGAATCGGGGCGCCGAAGGCATAAGCCGTCGCGTAATTTTTGCCGATTTTTTCCAGCAGGATGCCCGAAAAAATCTTTCGGCAAAAATAGCGACTCCCCGGTTCTCATAAATCCTGTGAAAACCAAACTACCCCCTTTCCCCAAATCAGTTAGACGGATTTAGGGCATGGCAACGTTGACCGGCCTGCCCAGTTTGGCAAACCGCTTGAGCAGTGCCGCTTTATGCAACAAAGCCGATTCAGTTGCAGATAATGTCGGCTTGAATGCCCGTCAGCGGCATTTAATCCTGGTCGAAATTTGTGCTGATTGCTGGTTTACGCGTTTTCGATTGCGAGTCGCAACAGCTAAGTAACACTTCCACTCAACAACTGTTGCCCTACAAACACCTCCTAAACACAAGACCCGGGAAATTGGTGCTCAGCAAGCAATTCAGCAGTTAATACCAACTAAAATCCCTCGCTATCCGCTCGCGCCTAACCCAACTTTCGCCCTAAAAACAATCGATAAATAAACCACTTAGCGTTCTTACCTGCCATCCATACCAAACATAGCGACGCTATTCGACAATCTGGCACAGCTCGTGCTGTATTGGAAATCAACAGCACTAATCAAAGCTTATTTAGCGTATCAAACAGCCGCCTACTTAGCGCGGCACAACAGGGAATATGGCATTTATATTTAAGAAATGGGGAACAGTGGCATGAGCAGTCCTTTAGCGACTTTTAATAAATTTGCACCGGCGGGCGCTCCCGCAGATTGGGACGCAGCGGACGTTGTTTCGTTAAAACCGTCTGTCGCTCAATTGTCCGAAGGTTTAACGCATTCGCGAGTCGCAGTTGCCTTGGGGGATTTTAAGTACGTCACTGAAACGCGCGATCATAAATGGGTAGATTTTTTACTAATCGGCGTGCTGACTATTTTTATCCACAACACCGTGGTCAATCACTTTAGCGGCGCGGCGTTTGAGCAGGAAATTGTGGAGCCGATCAAGCCTGAGACCAAAGTCCAAATCACGCTGACAAGACCACAACCCAAACCGGTGCCCCCACCGCCACCCTTGGTCAAACCTAAGCCACCCACTCCCAAGGTAGTACCACTGAAACCGCAAAAGCCTAAACCCGTGGAAAAAGTGGTAGAGCAAGCACCCGCGCCCGATCCGACTCCGGTAGTAGATACCGCGCCGGCAGCGCCTACCGCACCGCCAGCCCCGCCGGCGCCAGTGGTTGAAGAAAAAATCACCGAGCCGGTAGCCGACGCGGCTTACCTGCACAACCCACTGCCCGAATATCCGGAAGTCGCGCAAGAACGTGGCTGGGAAGGAAAAGTGGTGATGAAAGTACACGTGCTACCCGACGGCACCACCGATAGCGTTACCGTCAGCAAATCCAGCGGCCAGAAAATCCTGGACGATGCTGCCGTCAAAGCCGTTCTCAAGTGGTCTTTCGTGCCGGCCAAACGCGGCGATACGGCGATTGCCCGCTACACCACGGTTCCATTTACTTTTAAATTGTAATTATTTTTTGAGGATCAAAAATGTCTGATATCGCAACCAATGTCATCGTCGATGGCACCCTGAACACCTTAATCGCCGCTTCGGTCGTGACCTGGGGCTTAATCCTGATCAAAAGCGTTCAACACATTCGCATTTCCTATCACAACCGCCGTTACAACAAGGAGTTTTGGAGCGCGCCCAACATTCAAGCGGCTGCGCACTTGGAAAACCAGGACGGCCCTGCAGCACGAGTCGCCGGCATCGGTTTCTCCACGTTGATCGAAACTGACGGCGGTGCATCCACTCACGATCTGGAACACACCTGGGACAGACAGGAATTGCTGGACAGACGTTTGCGCCAGCAAATGCAAAAAGAACGCGGTTCGCTGGAAAGCGGCCTGGCGGTGCTGGCGACCATTGGCAGTATCTCGCCGTTCGTGGGCTTGTTCGGTACCGTGTGGGGCATCATGGGTGCGTTGACCAATATCAGCAAAACCGGTTCGGCCAGCTTGGAAGTGGTCGCCGGCCCTATCGGTGAAGCCTTGATCGCCACCGCTGTGGGTATCGCGGTCGCGGTACCTGCGGTTGTGGGTTACAACTTTTTCATCCGCCGTAACAAAGTGGTTTGGGCCTTCCTGGACGACTTTGCCATCGACTTCGTGCACTTGGCTCTGAAAAGCTCGTTCATCATCGAACGCGCTGGCAGTAAACCGGCAGCGGCGGCAGCTTCCGCACGTTTGACCGATGTCAGCGGCGGCAAAAAGTCCAATATCAAAGACACTCATGAAGAATTAATCGCGAAAGAGGCGCACGCATAATGGCTTTCAATACTAAAGACGACGGCGGCGATGACGTAATGGGTGAAATCAACGTCACCCCTTTGGTGGATGTGATGTTGGTGCTGCTGGTGGTGTTTATCGTCACCGCCCCCTTGTTGACCCAGGCGGTACACGTCAACCTGCCGAAAACTGCGGAAACCGCGCCGCCGGACGACAAAGCGGCCTCGTATCTGAGTGTGGATGCCCAGGGCAAAATCTACATCGATAAACAAGAGTTTCCGTTGGAAATCATCGAAGGCGAATTGCGAAACCGCCTGGCGGCCAACCCTGAGTTTGCTTTAAACCTGAACGCGGACGACGCGGTGCAATACGGCATCGTTGCCAAAGTGATGTCATCCATCGAACGAGCCGGCGTCACTAAGCTGTCGGTTCTGACCGTTCCGCAATAAATCATGAACTGGCCGGGTAACAAGTTTGCCCGGCTGGTTAATCGCGGCGGCGAAGGCTGCGGCACCAGCACAACCCGAACCACGCCAAGACCAAGGATGCCGCTGCTGCGTCCAGGGTTTATTTGCGTTTAGGCACAAACTTTTAGGAGAACTTTAGGATGGCGCGCAAGACCGCTCAAGACTTTCATCCAGAAGCGTTACAAGCTTTTGATAAATACGTGCATGGCTATATTTCCCGGCGGGACTTTTTATCATCGGTGCCTAAATACGCCCTACTCGGCCTGACCGCCGAAGCCCTGCTGGAAGCACTTAACCCGCGCTTCGCCGAAGCCAAGCAAGTAGCAGACGATGATCCGCGCATTAAAGCCACCTATGTGGAATACCCCTCCCCGCATGGTAACGGCAAGATTCGCGGTTACTTGGTACAACCGGCCAAAGCCGCCAACAAACTACCAGTGGTGCTGGTTATCCACGAAAATCGTGGTTTGAATCCGCATATCCAAGACATCGCTCGCCGCCTGGCGCTGGATAATTTCATTGCCTTCGCACCGGACGCGCTGTTTACCTTGGGCGGTTATCCGGGCGATGAAGACAAGGCCCGCGAATTGTTCCAAAAACTGGATAAGGAAAAAACCCAGGCCGACTTTTTGGCGGCAGCGCAAGCCATTAAAAAGCTGCCGCAAAGTAACGGCAAGCTCGGCGCGGTAGGTTTTTGCTACGGCGGAGGCATCGTCAACTTCCTGGCCACCCGTCTGCCGGATCTGGGCGCTGGCGTACCGTTCTACGGCGCCCAACCTGCCGCCGATCAGGCCGCAAAAATCAAAGCCCCTTTACTGATCCATTACGCTGGCGTCGACGACCGCATCAATGCTGGCTGGCCGGCTTATGAAGCGGCCCTGCAAAAAGCTGGCGTCAATTACGAAGCCCACACCTATCCGAGCGTGCAACACGGTTTTAACAACGACACCACCCCACGCTACGACGCTGCCACCGCCAAACTAGCCTGGGACAGAACCGTCAGTTTCTTCAACGCTTATCTGCGCGACAGTTAAACCATCGGGAGGATTTCAATGAAAGTGGAAGTGCATATTTGGGATTGGCCATTACGACTGTTTCACTGGTTGTTGGTAGTAGCCGTGGTCGGCGCTTACGCCACCGGCAAACTGGGCGGCAATCTGACCGACTGGCATGCCCGCTTCGGCAGTTTGATTCTGGGCTTGCTGGTCTTTAGATTGATCTGGGGCTTTATTGGTACCACTCATGCCCGCTTCGCCAGTTTCTTTCCGACGGTTTCCAGACTAGTCGAATACGTAAAAGGCGAATGGCAAGGCGTTGGCCATAATCCTGCCGGCGCCATAGCGATTATCGCCTTGCTGGCGGTGTTGAGTTTTCTGGCTATCACCGGCTTGTTCGCTAACGACGATATTGCTTTTGAAGGTCCGCTGTTTCATGCCATCGACAAAGAGGTCAGCGATAAATTGAGCGGATGGCATATTTTTGCAGTGAATATCCTGCTGGGCTTGGTCGCGGTGCATGTCAGCGCGATTGTCTTGTACCAACGCCTGAAAAAAACCAATCTGGTTGTCGCGATGCTGACCGGCAAAAAGCAATTGCCTAAATCCTTGGCACCCTCCCCGATCAAACCAGTCGGCCCGATCCGCTTCGTGATCACTTTGTTAATCGCGGTGACGGTAGTCTGGGGCGTTTGGAGCGGCGGTTTTGTGAATTATCTGGCGCCCTTGGCCAGCTTCCAAACGGCTACGGCCCATCCAAAAACCTAAACGTTACTTTTTCTACAACACCACAAGGAGTTAACCCCATGAAATTGAAACTGATAATCACACTGGCGCTGGGCGCTGTCACGACAGCGGCTGTGGCCGGCGACATAGAAGACCAGATCCGCTTCCGCCAATCCGCCTACTCGTTCTTGGGCTGGAATACTGCGAAAATCAAAGCGCAAGCAGCTGACCATCCGGAAACCTTTAATAAAGATCAGGTGATCGCTGCCGCGAATGCTGTTGCCGCGGTCGCCAATTCCGGTCTACTCAGCCTTTACGGCCCGGGCACCGATAAAGGTACCGGCTGGAAAGCGACGCGTCTGAAGCCGGAATTCTTCGAAAAACAGGACGAAGTGAAGGAAATCGAAGCGACGTTCATCAAGGAAGCCAACGAATTGCAAAAAGTGGCGGCTAACGGCGACGTAGCGGAAATCAAAGCCCAATTCGGCAAAGTTGGCGCATCTTGCAAAAGCTGCCACGATTTGATTCGGGTTCGCGAATAAATACATCTGCCCCGAACGCCAAAAATCCATGAGGCTTTAAGGCATTTCTAGACAGCAACTCGGCTTACCGGGACTTGTCCGAACCCTATTTGGACGAGTTCCGCATCTAAAAGTATGGACAGAAACACCAATTCGATCATGTTGACCAGAGGGTCGGATTGGGTTTGACCACTTCCCTAAAAACGGCATGCCTGGCTTAGTGCCTGCATTTCTAATCTTGGCATATTAACTTCAAATATTATCGTTTTATTTAATGAGTTAGTTTCGCTAACCTTTGCGTTTATCAGCAAACCATCAGTTACTAGGGACTTACTGGACAGATACTCATGCCTTTACAACAATTAGTCGAATATTTTAACGATAGACTGGAGCAAGAACACAATAACGGCTTACGGCCATTTGTGCTGGACAACGGCGCGGTGCACGGGATATTCGGCCCGATCTGCATCGGTAGCAGATTGTCGCCCCTGCGCCAGACTTTGCGCACAGCAAATGTTATCGGTCACATTGCGCAACTGAACGTATCCACTATCAACAAACAGACCATTGAAAGCAGCGAACTGGAACAATACCTGGCCCTGCCCCAGGCCGAACAAGCCAATGTCGAATCCATCATCAATTTCGACCGGATGTCACGAGCCGTACACATGCTGAACTATTTGCCGCAAGCACATCTGGACGAATTATTGTTTCTGGAAGTCGACCCGCGGCATATACTCGGGGTCAAAGAGGATCATGGCGCTTATTTTGAAGAAGTGATAGTAGCTTGCGGCCTGCAAACTGCCAATGTCGCCATCACATTGACTGCAAACAACGCTTATGCCGGTTTTTACCAATTGCTGCTAAAAGGCCTGAACAACTATCAACGCCGCGGCTACCAATTGGCGTTGAAGTTTGATTATCACTCGCTGGAAAAATCGGCCTTCGAGCTCATCACCCGTGCGGCGCCCAACTTTGTCGGTATCTCGGCGCTGGAATTGGACCGTATCCGCGACAATAAACTTCTGGAAAAACTCCAACAGTTAAGCAGTTTGGCAAGATCGATCAACAGCCAAAGCTTCATGCTGCAGATCGACGACAAACGCACAGCGGCATTGGCTCGCAATACCGGCTTCGAGTTGGTACAGGGGGACTATTTCGAACAAAGCGTCCAGTTATCTGCGGCCAACGGCTAATGAAATAGTTTAATCATGCCGGACATTTCACAGGACACTCTTTATACCGTCTTTTGAGGTGAATATGAGCGAGAGCAACCAACACAAACGTCCCGAATATAATTTGTAATTAGTGTTATGGTTCACGCCGCTTGTCGAATGAGTTGAAAAAGCAAGGATTTGCTGTTGGGCGATATAAAACGCGTCAGGTGATGCTGCAACTCAAGCTGAAAGTGCGCTATCCCAAACGCTATCAATCGACAACGGATAGCAATCACAATGAGGCCATTTTTCCCAATCATCCAGATCGGTAACTTAACGTCGTAAAACCCAATCAAGTTTAGGCGACCGGCATCATAAGCGTCCTCAGCATTTGCCGCCTATTGTTTTAACGTAGGCTTTTCCTCTAATTTCACTTGCTTTGTTTCTAAAGCAGGATCCCTGCCAGAATCGCGCTGGTTTTTCAAAGCTTCCCAAGCGACAATAGCCAATGGGAATGACATAGACCACCAACGACCAATCGATACTTGTCGAAGGTTTCCATCAACAGTGCTTCTATAAACCAGGTTCTGACCTTTGCCATGGCAAACAAACGCAGTCCTAAGTAATCATCAAAAGCCATATGCTGTCCAGGTAGCAAAGCTTTAGCGGTACGGGGGTCGAATTGCATTTTGGCATAGGCTTTTTGAAGCGAATGATGGCGCGCGGCTAACCGGAAAAAACCCAGTCTAAAAGGTGAACTACAGGTAAGTTTTCATAAGTGTCGATAATATTATGCTCAACATAAAACAAACAAATATTACTTAGGCGTAATCTGCTTACAAATGAAGAACCAGAAAACACAAGGCACCAAGCAAGACGAGAAAATGCAACACACGCCGATGATGCAGCAGTGTATTACCCATGAAATATAAGGATTTTTTTATATTATACTTAATTTACTATACTAAAACCTATACTGTCACTAATGAAACGCCTCATCGTCTCAATTCCTTGGCTTTTAGGTGCCAGATCTTCACAACACACTCTTTTTTATCGAACACCTTCACAAGTTTGCATGCTGCCCCAAACCCACACGACGCGGATCATGTGCGGCCGACCGCCAATACCGGACACATCATCGAAAAAAACCAAGTCGCTTATATCGGCCTGGACTCGTTATCGGATGGCATAGTGGGCAGTACGATTGGCTCGATTCTGTTGGCCGATTTGGCTGCTGTCGCCGATAATAAGGCGCTTCGGATCGACCAGTGAATGTGTCGTCGACGAGGCGACTGAAGTCATCAACGATCCTTTCATTCAAGTTTTGAACAAAGGCCGCGGCACAAAATTCCGATTGTTCATCGCCACACAAACCTTTACGGATTTTGCGGCCCGTACGGGTTCCCAGGATAAGGCCCGCCAGTGCTGGGTAACGTCAATAACCGATCGCCCTGCGCATCATAGACAGTGACATCTCTGACAATCTGCCCAAAACCCCGCTCAAACACATCATGCGCACTCAGGGCGTCGCCACCAGTTCGACCAATCCCAAGATCCTGCCAAAGCGGGCGTGATTAGCCTCCAAACCGTCCGAGCGGGGACTGTCGCCAAATCAACCATGGATAGGATGGATCAGTCTAGTCGACTCAAAAAGGTCGTGTTGTTGAAACTATTGGTCTCTATATACAAAAAGGTCAACAATCCGGTATCGGGAATGTTCGATGAAAACCGATACCCCCTACCCGTTTGCACACCCAGCGGCATAGCCGCGGAACACCTAAGTATGTCACTTGTGCGCCCTCGGCCATGCAGACATACAAGCGACATGTTTTTGGTCGTATTTGAATCGTACCGGGGCCGAATCCTTATGTCCTCCCTTGGCCATGATGTAATAATTCAAATTTCTTTCAAAGGCAAATATATATTAGTGATCAACTCCTGTTCGGACACATCAGGGAAGAGGTTCAGATAGTGAAAAAAACAAGGAAATTCCCGTAATTCTTCATTGCTTTCTGGCAACCATGTCCCGTATAAAAAACGTATCTTGTCGTCCATTGCTTCATGCGGGCCTAGATGGCGAATTACAGCGCAACGCCCTCCTGGGATGATTTTAGTCATGACACCTTGCGGATTCTCCGGCACGTCAGTTTCGACTGAGCCGCAGAGGTCAAATCTGAATTTTTCAGGGGGCGTGATTTTGGGGTCGTCGTAGGCGAGTCCGTAAGTATTGCTGGTTTTCACAGGGGACAATTGGCTGGCCTTGCGCCATTCGATAAAGACCCCGACCGAATCGTTCAATGTCTCAACCGCCCCACGGTGCTCTAATACGGCAACTTTGGTTTCTTTAAATTTCACGATGTTTACTTGCATGTTGGTTTTTCCTCTGGGTATGGGTAGCCGATATTTTTCATGCCAGGACTTCCATTGCGGTTTTTTTCTGAATTGTGAGGGTGTCTGACCAAAGGATTTTTTAAATGCGCGGGCAAACGATTCCGGATTTTCGAATTTGGCATCAAATGCGATATCGATAATCCGCAGATTTTGGCTAAATGCCAACTGGTATGATGCTCGTTTTAAACGTATCAACTGGATAAATCTGAAGACATTAATCCCCATATACTCAGAAAATTGCCGATGGAAGTGATATTTCGAAAATAAGGCAATCCGGCTTAATCTTTCTACAGATAAATCTTCATCAAGGTTGTCCCGGATGTAGTCACATACTCGGTCCATTCTGTCTTTATATGAACATCTCTGCATAGCTAGGTCAGTCATTGTTCCAGTAATCTCTAATATCTTCTAGGCGGGATTATTCTGTCATGCTCCAGAATGGGTATCCTGATCATAATTGCTATCCTAAGAACCAATTTTTTCCTATTGTCGCTAGCCAGGTTAATGAAGCAGACTAACGCACTTGCGAGCAGTGCTTACGCTTGTATCAGTGCAACCATAATGTCTTAAGCATACAAGTTGATTGCATTTTTGCATCGGAATACGCAACCGGTAGGCACACGCGGCAATGCCCATTAAAATGTGCATCCGCCCTCTTTATCTGGAATCGAAATGCCGTTAAAACCCGTGCTCAGTGCCATGGCGATTGCGTTGACCATCGGCACATTGCTGCCCTACATACGTGCTATCGTTAAAGGCGCCGTTCAGCCGCATGTGTTCTCCTGGGTGATTTGGGGCTGCACCACCTTCGTGGTATTTCTGGCGCAAATCGCGGATCGCGGCGGCGTCGGTGCTTGGCCGATCGGTGTGTCGGGCAGTTTGACCATCTTGGTGGCATTTCTGGCCTATCGGCGGCCGGGCGATTTGACCATTACCCATAGCGACTGGGGCTTTTTTGTGGCGGCCCTATCGGCTTTGCCGACATGGTATCTAACCGCCGATCCACTCTGGGCGGTAGTGGTGTTGACGGTAGTCGACGCGCTGGGTTTCGGGCCGACGGTGTATAAAGTCTATGCACAACCGGACAGCGAATCGCCGGGATTTTTGGGGTTTGAGGCGCAATGGAACGGAAAACCGAGTTAGCGCCCATGTTAATGGGCTGTCAGGATAAATTCATCTCCACTTCAGGTGCTACCTCATACATTAAAAATAGGACATATTGCTCCTTCAATGCCTGACGGGGCTACGTTCCGGCCTAATGTCGACAGTGTTTCAGTGAACAAAACTCCCCACCAACAGCTCAGTTGATGATGTATTTTTAGCCTTTAATACATTCGTCACATTTCCCCTGTATTTTTCAGTGTAATGCTCGATATTTGGCATGTTAGCGGCGGCCATTAAGTAATTGCCATCAAGCCACAACCGAGTTTCGCAACCAGAATAAAAGGGATGTTATTCCATGATATTTTGCAGAGCATTCGCATTATGCCTACTGTCGCTTAGCCTTTCGGTCCATGCGGGAATTTACGATCAACCGACGGCGAAAGGTGCTCAATGGTTAGCGGGGCAACAGAACATCGATGGCAGCTGGGGAGCAAGCGCAGACATTCAGCCGGTTTATACCAGTGCCGTTGTTCGCGCACTTGGTACCGCATACAAACGACAAAAAGCCTTCTTCGCCGGCCTTACCTGGCTGGAAAGCCACGATAGTGGCAACGTCGATCTAATTTCTCGTCGTGCAGGCACACTCAATAGTCATGGCGATGATCTCGGTTATGCGTTGACCTATTTGCAAAACGCCCAAACGCGTAACGGCACCGTCTTTTCTGGCTGGGGGTTGTCTCCGATCTATACCAGCTCGGCCATCGATACCGCTCTGGCACTGATCGCTTATGCCGATCTGGGCAGCAGTATACAAGTACAGCCAGCTCTCGATTTTCTGAAAAGTAGCCAGCGTACCGGCACTAACGATCAAGGCTGGGCGGTTGGTAATGCCGGCAGTAGTGACCCGGCCGTTACTGCGCTCGTGATTCAAGCACTAAGCCGTTACACCGTGCAGGATGGCACACTTGCCAGCGTTATAAGTAACGGCCTAAGTACGCTCAATACAATAGTCAACTCAACTGCGCCGACGGTTATTCAGGCGCTGGCAGCACAGGCCGCGCAAGAGGCCGGCAACAACACCCTTGCCACCACCTTTCTGTCGCGACTAACTGCCAGCCAGGGACTGGACGGCAACTGGGATGCCGATCCTTATACCACCGCATTAGCGACGCGGGCAGTGGCCACTGCCGCCAATTCATCGGTTCAATCCACGCCCGTCACCATCCCCGACCAAGCCTTGCGCAAGGCGATCAATCTGGCATTGGGGCGTAACTCCATGGATTATCTGAACCGAGGCGAACTAGCGCAGTTGACTAACCTGACCGCCGTCAATCAGGGCATTGCCGATCTAACCGGGCTGGAATGGGCCGTCAATCTGGCCAGCGCCAATCTTAACAATAACAATCTTGCCAACATAACCCCATTATCCGGTTTGACGCAACTGGCGTCGCTGGACTGGACCGGAAATCCAGGCAACCCTGGCGCACCAGTACAGGTGCCGGCGGTGCCGGTGTTGGGCCAACTCCTGATGGCTCTGGGGTTGTTTGCCATCATGGGTTATTGCCGTCGTTCGTCTATCAGCAAAGGAGTATGGTAATGCGCATTATGTTATGTTTGCTTCTGGCAGCCTTTACGGCGCATGCAGACTCAAAGTCTGCCAGTCAAACGGAGGCAAACACAGCCAGCCACGCACTGCCTCCGGAAAAACTGGATGCCATCCGCTTGATTGGGCGCCAGGTGCTACAAGCTAAAAATAAGGTACAGGAAGAGTCGCCGGAAAAAGAGCAACTGGTACAGTTACGTACAACCTTGGATAAATTAATCGCAGCAGAAGCATTGCCATCGCAAACAGTCCGCATCAGCCTGGGAAATAAAGCCCCCGTGGTAGCACCAAACCAGCAAGCAACAAGCGACGCCTTACGCGCAACTGCAAGAACGCAAGCCTGGGATGTGGTGACAAAGCTTCGTCAGGACGCAAGCCAATGGCAAAGCCGGACCAAGGCCGCCGCAAAACACGAACTGTATTCCGCAGGCTTTCCAGTGGGTGAGCAGCGAGGGCGACTTTTCGAACAATGGGCGGACAAGCTCGAAGCAACCATCAGCGACACCAACACAGACCGAGTCACTCTATTACGAGATTTTCGCGAGCGGCTCAAATTCGAAAAACACGGCGTCATTGACTTGCCGCTGGCTAGCAAAACCCCAACCATTCAAGCCATGCCCTGGGAAGAAGCCGAAGCATCCAAACCAACCTCCAAACAAAGCCGTAAAAACAAATCCAATCACTAACAAGGAATCGTCATGTTGCCACGCCGGTATTTGCCGCAAATACTTCGCTCATTCGCCATTTCCTTGGGTTTAGCCACCGTTTTACCCGTAACCGAGGCATTTGCGCTGCAATCCGAAACGCCTGAAATCATTTTCACAGGTAGCGAGGCCCAACCTTTAGTTGATAAATCAGCTCAATTAAAAAACGCGGTTGCCATTTATGAGTATGTGCGTAACCAATTTGAGTTTTCCGCTTACCACGGTTCGCGTTCGGGGTCGATCAATACCTTTATGGGGCAACGCGGTAGCGATGTCGACATCGCTACCGCGTTGATTGCCATGCTGCGTTCGCAGAACATCCCGGCCCGCTATGCTGTTGGCATCGTCCGGCTACCCGCAACTCAGTTGACCAACTGGCTGAGAATTAGCAATCTCGATGTCGCTGTGCAAGTGTTGAAAGACCAGGGCATTCAAGGTGTCACGCTGGCTGCTGATCGCAGTACGGTGGATTTGGAACACGTGTGGGCCGAAGTGTTAGTGCCTTTCGATCAATACCGGGGGTTGACGACCAACTCGTCGGTAGACTGCGCGCTGCCGGCAAATGTGTCACGTTGTAATTGGATTCCATTGGATGGCAGTTTTAAACAAAAGACCTACAATGGTTTGAATATCGATCCCTACAATGCTCTGAGTTTCGACTATACCGGCTATTACAATGCCATTAAGGATTCCGCGACCGATACACAGCTGCGTAAAGATAAAAACCCGCTGACCATTCTGGAAGAACAGATTGCAACCTGGTTGCGTAGCAGCAATCCCGGTAAAACCCTGGAGGATGTCGCCGATGCCGGGCAAATTGTCGAAATTCGAGATGGGTTATTACCTGCCTCTCTGCCTTACCCGGTAATAGGCAGCATTCGGCGCTACGATTCGGTGGCCCTGCACGATGCGGCCGTACCCGCTAGCGAGCCGAAAAAATGGGGTAAGCGATTGTCGATCAGCATCTATATGGTCGCCCCACTATCCGGCGGCGGCACGCTGACCGTTAATCTGGGCGCGGGCAATGCCTTATTAGCGGAACTGAATACCAGGCGCTTGACGCTCACTACCGAGTTTCCGCCGCCAGGTAATATCCCCAATATGGTCACCCGATTAGGCGGTACTGAAATAGCCCGTCCGCTGTCGGGTAACGGCACTATCTCCGGCTATACCCCCGCCATCGGTAACCCCTATACCATTACGGTGACGATGGACGGTTCCCCCGATCCCAGTGGAGGTACCAATGATCGAACCATTACAGCGACCTATTCCGGCATCATCGGCGGTTATTATTTGATCGCCACCGGCGGCGAATCGTCTAACTGGTCGCAAGTGCATCGGGCGGCGGATCAACTGTTGGCCGATAACGTCAACTACAAGATCGTTTTTAATCCCGCCGACCCCGGCAGTAATGGGCAGGCTTGCGATTATACCAGCGGTATGAACTGCACACCCTATGTGGATACCACAAACAATGGCTGGGACGCTTCAGACTTACCGCTTTTACAAAACAAACCGGCTCTGGATGCCCTAACCGGCGGTCTGCTATATGTTGCGGCTACCCAGTATTATGCCAACCAGCGCGAACAGTTCGAGCGAGCTGATCATCTGATGAAAACCAAGACGCCAATCATCGGTTTTCTCGGTGTGGTCAGCTCTGTGTACGATGTTGAATACATCGACGGCACCGCATTTTCCGTCCTGCCGGGTGGTTTGTTAATCGACATGAAGGGTATTACCATCGGTGGCTCGTACCGCAGCCATGAGGCAGCCCTTAATTACTCGAACCGCCAGTTCGAATTCCTGGGCCATATTTCCTCGTCGTTGGAACACGAAACCTGGCAGGAATTAACCGGCTACGATGCCGTATCGACGGTGCGCGGCATCCAGATGGCCTTGGCGGGCGGCTCTAGCCTTGTCAACGTCAAACGCGATACGACCACCAATACCGTACCGGCTTTTCTCAATTCGGTCGGTTTCGGGGCTTCGGCACCTTCGCCTTTTTCGCTGGCATCGCGCACCTTATTCAACACTACGCCAAACAGTTGGTCGCATACGACGACAACCGCGCTAGAGGGGTTCGATATGCTGAAAAAAGCGCCTGCCGGCGCAACCGATTCACGACTAGGAACGCTTTCTTATTACAACGACAATTGGAATGGCTACCTCACTAACTGCGATCAAAACGAAAACACCCTCAATGGTTGGAAGACCACCTATGGCGGTTCGACCACTTTGACCGCCGGTGGCGCCTGCGGAGCCAGTTGGGGAGATGGTACGACCATTGATTCCGCTCTGGTACTCATGCAAAACAGTTTTAACAGCATCCGAGGCGGTACGAATACAGCTTTTTTTAATTATCTGGATGCTGCGCAAGGCTTTATCAGCACCGATTTTGCCTACCGTTCCAAAACCCTCGCGGCCAATGTTTACTCGACTACGACCGTCGCTGGCATCCGCAACGATTTATTGTTGCGCGATACCAGTCAATCCTGGGTCGAATATACCTTGCCCGCCACTTTAGTCGCTGGCCCCAGTAACCATTTCGAGGTCGACATCCGCAAAGTGTATACGACTTCGACCGGACGGCTAAACTCGCTGTCTTTCGAAATCCTCAACCGTGGTAATTAACAACATGGACCGGAACCGCAACCCGATTAACCGACCTATTCGTCGCCACTGGATGGTGGCAACGTTCGCCGTTTTAAACTTGATGTTGGCGGAATCCATATTCGCGGGCGGTTACGTCGATGGCCGTGTAGCGCTTGAACCGGCTACCGCCATTAATACCGGTGCCATATCGGTCTCCCCAACTTTCAATAACGATCAGTTCAATGACAAGATACTGGTCGGCACAGTCAATAACGATCAAGTCAAGACGCCATCGACGGCGGACCCGGTGTCAACGGTCTCCGGCAACAATTACCACGACGAAACCGATATTCAGATTCGCGGGCGCAATGCGCTTAACTACTTGTTCACCCGCACCTATAACAGCGCGCCCAGTGCTACGACGGTTGATCGTGGACTGGGTTTCGGTTGGGTGCATTCCTACGGCATGCGTCTGGAATCCAACGATTTCGGGATTTGTCCCAATTGCAACAGCATACAGAAATCGGAAAACGCCAACAATAAAACCTCGTCGATCACCTATACCGACGAACGCGGCGGCGAGCAGAACTTTTTGGTTAATGAAACCAGTTATGCAGTGACCACCCCCAAAGGCGTCTACGACACATTGACCTTGGACAGCGCCGCGGGTCAGCACACGCTGACCTTCAGAAACGGCACTAAATACACCTTTGAGACGGTTAGCGGTAATTTAAAAACCACGCCCAACCTCACTGCTCGTTTGAAATTCATCGATAATTCTTGGGGCGACCGTTTGACCCTGACTTATGATGCCAACGGGCGACTGTCCACGGTGACCGATAATTTGGGTATTAGCGGTCGTAGCGGTCTGGTGTTCACCTATTATGCCGACAATCATCTCAAAGACATTACCGATTGGACGGGACGTCAATGGCGTTATAACTTTAGCGGCAGCGATCTGACCGGCAAAACCAACCCCCTGAACCAAGTCGTCAGCTATACCTATCAAGCCGGGCATTTGCTGCACGAGATTGTTCAGCCGCTGCAACGCAACAGCCAGACCGTCAAAACCACCTTCAATTACTACCAAAACGGTCGGGCCTTCAATTACCACAATGCGTTGAACCACACGGAAACCCTGGACTACGACCTCTACCGCAAAACCACCCGCGTCACCGACCCACGCGGCGGCATCCGCCGCTACAGTTATGATGCTGACGGCCGGATGACCAAACTGGAAGAAGCCGACGGCGGTTTATTGCTGTTCGAAAACCAAAGCGACGGTATTCGCAATAAAAAGTATGACGCGCTGGGTTATGCCACGCAATACAGCTACCGGCTCGACAAAGCCTTGAGCGGTGCCTCCGACACCGGCGGCAACGTTTCCCGCGAGCAAGACGCCTTAAATCAAACCGTCGACACGACTTACGGTCCTTACGATCAAGTAGCCACGGTCAAGGACAAGCGCGGCACCGTCATCACCACCAGTTTTTATACCAGCACGGCCGGCTGCGCCTTGAACGGTAAGCCGCAAGCGCTGACCCTGTCTACGCTGAACGGCCAAGCCAACGTCAAACTGCACGATTATTGCTGGAATGCCGACGGCACTCTGGCGACGCTGACCGAGTATCTGATACCCGGCAACACCGTCCGCAAACGGGTTACCGCCTACACTTACGAGGCGGGCAGTAACGGCTTGAAGCTGGCTGATACCAATGTCACCGGGTCCGGGCAGACCCTGCATACCCACTTCACCTATGACAGTCTGGGCCGGAAACAAACCGAAACATTCTATCGTCGGACTTCGCCGACCAACGCCACATTGTTGGCATTAACCACCACCTATACCTATGACTCGCTGGACCGGCCCGTCAAGGTCACCGATCCCGAAGGCCGCATCCAGGAAACCGTGTTCGACGCCAACGGCCAAGTGGCTCAGGAAAAGACTTGGTATCCCACCAGCGTAGCCAAAGTGGGCTGTGCGGCTCCCAGCGGCGGCTACGTCATCTGTACTGACGCCACCCATCAGTACGATGCCGCCGACCGCCGCATCGCTACCACCGATGTGTTCGGCAAAACCAGCCAATTCGGTTACGATGAAGCCGGCAATCTAAGCAGCCAGATCGATGCTAACGGCCATTCCACAAAATACGAATACGACGCGATGAATCGTAAAACGGCGGCCATCGACGGCAACGGCCATCGCACTGAAACGAAATACAATCTACGGGGCGAAGCGATTGCCGTCACCAACGACAACGGCGAAACCGTCAAAAGCGAGTACGACGCCGTCGGTCGCTTGACCAAGGTCGTCGATCCTTTGGGCTTCGAGACCAGTTTTTCTTACGACGCCAACGGCAACCAAACCTGCCTCATCGACGCCAATGCGATCAGCAATGTCGGCGACCCCGGCCATCAACCCCTCAACGCCGACGGCTGCAGCGAAAGCCGGCAATATGACGAGTTAAATCGCCTCAAGCAAAGCAAGGATGCCCAAGGCAACATCACCGCCTACAGTTACGATCTGCTCGGCAACCGCCTTACAGTTACCGATGCCGAAAACCATACCACTGCCTTCCATTACGACGACCTGGGACGCTTGACCGAAACCGTCGATCCGCTCATCGAAACCCCGACCGACAAGACCCAGCTGTCCGTCTACGACGAAGCCGGCAACCTGATCGAGACCACCGACCGCAAGGGCCAGGTTAGCCGGCACACCTACGACCGTCTGAACCGTCTGACCCAAACCGATCATTTAATCGACAGCAGTCAGGAAGTCTATACCTACGACCTATTTGGCGATCTGATCCAAAGCCAAAACGCCGATGTCACCTATACGTATACCTACACCGCCAAACACCAGCTCAAAAGCAAAACCGACAGCCGCTCCAGCAAAACCCTAAGTTGGGCTTACGACCCGGTCGGTAATATAGACACCAAAACCGACTACCAGGGTGACATCACCGACTACCAGTACGACAATGCCAATCGTCTGGTGGCCGAGACCAACCCTGCATACCTGCAAGTCAGTTACCATTACGACGGCGCGGGCCGGTTACTGGACCGCATCCTCAGTAACGGCGCCCAAACCCGCTACGGCTGGGACGCAGCGGGCCGCTTGACGCAACTGAAAAATACCACGCTTACCGGCCAGCTGGTTAACGATACGAGCTACACGCGTGACCGGCTCGGCAACATTTTGACTCAGATCGACCATAACGCCAGCGGCCAAGTCACGGGTACCACTACCTTCGGCTACGACCCGGCATATCGTTTGCTCAGCGCCGACTACCCCGGTACCGCCAACGATGAAAGCTTCAGCTACGACAAGGTCGGCAACCGCAAGACCTATACAAAGGCCGGCAGCGTCAAATATTACAACGTCGATGCCGCCAACCAGCTCAAAGACATCCGCACCGGCAGCCCAACAGGTACCGTCTTCGAAAGCTACCAATACGATGCCAACGGCAGCCTCACCAACGTCAGCGGCAACCGCAGCCTAACTTTAACTTGGGACGCCAACAACCGCGTCAAACAAATCAACACCAGCCAATACCGCTACGATCCATCCGGCTACCGCATCCAAAAAGCCGCCAGCCTGACCAGCCGTTACTACCTGGAAGGCGAACACCTGGAAGCCATTTACGAGAGTAACGGCGCGTTACGCGACCAATACCTGCGCGGCACGGTGATCGACGAAGTGGTCAACGGCTACCACCGCGACGCCAACAACAGGATGGTCAACAGTACCTACCACCACGACGCCTTGCAATCTGTGTTGGGGCAAAGTGCCCACGACGGCCAAATCCAGGCCACCCAAAGCTACACCGCCTTCGGCGGCAACCTAAGCTCAACCGGTACCAGCAACGCCGCGCAGAAATATACCGGCCGGGAAGCCGATGGGGAGAGCGGGTTTTATTATTATCGGGCCAGGTATTATGATCCCAATACTGGGCGGTTTATCTCGGAAGACCCGAAGGGGTTTGCGGCTGGAATTAATTTCTATGCCTATGTCGATAACAACCCGGTTAACGCCAATGATCCAACGGGATTGGACCTAATTTCCAATATCGTTTCAGGACTTGCAAAATTAGGTGGCCGATTAGGATCTGCTGAAACCAGGGCGCTGAACAAAGCGATTGCGGATGAATATCTCGCTACTGGTGACTGGGTGCTGAAAAGTGGGGGCGGCAAAGCAGAAGTTTTAATTCCCAATCCTGCTACTGGAGGCGCTAAAGGTGGAGCCTATGGCGATATTGTGCTAAAAAATATTCAAACAGGAAAAGAGCTGATCATTAACACCGTGACTACGCGCGCCGATGGTATTACGCCAGTAGCCAGAGAAATTGCGGCAGGTGTTAAAATTCAAAATCTTCGTCCGGATAGCGAATTTCAAATGGTTTCAAAAGTCACCGGCGGCGTTATCGGTGCCACAGCAGCGGGCAGTGCCAACGCCAGTAGCGGTATTTTCGGGACAGGAATTACGTGGAATGATGTCGGCAATTTTGTGATTGATTTTCTAACGCCAGGTGGTGTGGGCTCGGTTGGAGCTGGCAGCGACATTGTTCCCAATACAAGTTCCATCAATTGGAATTCTTCCAATTTTTGGAGCTCATCAGCCAATGGTGGCTTCGTGCTCTACCCAAACAAAGCCAATACCAATATGATGCGATCTGTGTATTCAAAGTAAAGGTAATCAAGTAATGTCTAGGGGTCATTCCATCTATCATTTTGCAACAAAAAATGATTATGCTCTTGTCATATCGGATATTTCATCGCAATTTGACCTGAAATATGTTGTGGATGAATGGCGGCTTGAACCGGATTTTCCAGTTTATAAATCGCCTTTAGAAGTACCTGATTTTGATTTTTGTAAATGGCCAAGTTCTTGTGAGACTAGGTTTTTCGTATTGCCAGTTAACGCTGAGCTGCCATTCAAATTTTGGGATAAACGGCAAACTCCCGAAAAGTACGGGTTTATGCCCTCTCAGATTGGTGACCCTCCAAACTACGACTTTGTATTTTTGGACCCTTGCGGCTTTCACAAAAGCGAAGAGTGGGGAGAAGGCTTTATTAAGGGATGCCTGTCCACGAATTCCATGCATCCGGATTCTCTTGCGATCTTCAACGCCTTCAAAAAATCAATCCGTAAGCGTTTCGAGCATATCGGTATTAATTATGTCGGGCCGGAGGCAGCGAAATACCTAGATTCTGGCGGACGCTTGGTACAAGACCTCAGATCGCCGCGAGAGCAAAATCTTAGACGACCCGACGAATCTGAACTGGGGAAATCTTTGCGAAAAAACGATCCAGAAAAGTTTGCTGCCGCCTTACCCTCATCAATTGATCTTAATACTCGTGATGGTTATGGATGGTCTTTGATCGAAATGGCTGTATTGCATGGAAGTGACAAAATAGTAAGGTACTTGCTGACACAAGGCGTTGAATTAGGACAGGCACCTGAATTGGCACAGAGATATTCAGCATTATCAAAGGAATATCAGAAGTCGTTTGAGCTTTTGAAATAACTCGATAAGGCTTATAGGATGCCAGCATCGAGTCCACCAAAAGCCTGGACGTCTTGAACACGACATGGAAGGTAACGCTATTGTTTTCATGCAACCTCCCTTCTGAGGCTAGTCGCCTATATGGCCGACATGAGAGGTTGCAATTCATACTATTCGTAGCCTGCTACGCGCTACTCGACTACGCCTATTTTAAGATTCCAGTCGGCCTGTTTGCCAATGTCATCTACTACCACGGCGTGGTGGCAATTTGCGCCGATCTGGTCAACTGGCTGGCTCCGTTGGAGCATGTATCGGCCAAGCAGAATCATTTGCTTTCGGCCAAGGCCGATCTGGAGATCGTGCGTGGCTGTGACGGTGCCGGTGTGTTGTTTTTGGTGGTGTCCGCCGTTCTGGTGTTTCCGTGCGGATTAAAGCGGAAACTGCTCGGTTTATTGCTGGGCATCGGTTTGATTTATAGCCTCAATCTACTGCGTATCTTTGCGTTGTATTTCGTCATCGCTTACCAACCCGGCTGGTTTCAGCTGATTCATACCTATGTGGCACCGACCTTAATGGTGGTGTTGGGGTGTTTTTATTTTGCCTGGTGGGCGTTCGGTTCAACGAATCAAAGTCATGAACCGGCGTGAGCTGTTTGTTCTGACCATGAAAGGTCTGCTGGCCTGGCTAGTGTTGTCCGGCTTGGTTTTGTATTTTGGGGAATGGCTGGCAAAAGGGCTGTTCCCGCTGCTTAAGGCGGTCATGATCTCAATGGCTCCCGACCTATCATCAAGCTTAAACTTACTGAAATCAGTGCAATCTCAATTGGATTATTCGATTGAGTTGTCGGCCTGGGTGCTTAGGCCTGTTTACTTGAACGCCAATCATTTCATTCCGCCTGGCACCGAGTTGAAATCATCCGCCCATTTGCTGCATAGCTTTGTGCCGCTAGTGATTGAAGGTTCGATTCTGCTGGTTTGGCCGGTGCAAGGCTGGCGGCAGCGATTATTGTTGGTCGGTTTGGGTTTGTTGGCTGCAGTTCTGGTGGTTATGGCCACTTTGCCGGCACAGCTATTAGGCAAATTAGAAATATCGTTTCAAGACATCGCCGAGTCAGGCAGTAGTCCTCGTGCTATTCCGTGGTATGTGGACTGGATGGTGTTTTGCGAATTGGGCGGTCGTTGGCTGCTCGGGATCGCGGCCGCTTGGTTGTCTATTCAAATACAGCGTGGATTGTTGCGAGTCTGATGTGCCATGTACTGACGACTGCGCTATTCCCTTGGTCTAAATTGACCTTGTGACAATTTTCTGATGATTTGAAATCAAGCGTGAGCCGCGCTAATTTTTGCCAACATCGAATTTCCGGTGCGATTTTTGTCACTAAATATTAATTTCATACCTTTTGCATGTCATACTATAAATGACGGTTTAAGTGACAATTTTGGCGCAGTAAAGAATATTCTTTAGCCCTGTCACTTAATCGAACGTATAAGTGACAAGGCGGAATGATGTTAATTGGTTACATGCGGGTTTCAAAAGCAGACGGTTCTCAGGCATGCGATTTGCAGCGTGATGCGTTAATGCTGGCCGGTGTCGATTCAAAGCACCTTTATGAAGATCATGCATCGGGAAAACGAGAAGACCGCCCCGGTTTAGCTGCCTGTCTCAAGGCATTGCGTGAAGGAGACACTTTACTGGTGTGGAAACTTGATCGACTGGGACGTGATCTCCGACATTTGATTAACACGGTACATGATCTAACCATTAGAGGTGTTGGTCTCAAGGTTTTAACCGGCCACGGCGCTGCTATTGACACGACAACCGCTGCCGGCAAGCTGGTCTTTGGCATTTTTGCCGCGCTGTCTGAGTTTGAGCGTGAATTGATTTCAGAAAGAACTGTAGCCGGTTTGGCGTCAGCCCGAGCACGCGGTAGGAAAGGCGGTAGACCCTTTAAGATGACGCCTGCCAAACTACGGCTGGCTATGGCGGCGATGGGGCAGCCGGAAACAACGGTAGGAAATCTCTGTAAGGAACTGAGCATTACCCGGCAAACATTGTATCGACATGTTTCACCCAAGGGAGAACTGCGGCCGGATGGGGTAAAGTTGCTGGCCAGTGGTTAGAAGACGTTTAATCTGGTGATATCGCAAGGCCAGCGCCAACCATTATAGGTAAAGTTAAATCATATGCCTGTCGGCTTTCTGCCCAACGAACAGCGTGAAAATTATGGCCGCTTTACCGCGACTTTATCAGGTGATGACTTGGCCCGTTACTTTCATCTTGATGACGCTGCTCATGCGCTGATCGCCAAAAAGCGCGGTGATCACAACCGGTTTGGTTTCGCCGCTCAACTTTGCACCGTTCGCTACTTGGGTACTTTCCTGGACGACCCGCTGGATATACCCGTTCCGGTCATGCAAACGCTAGCCAAGCAACTGGGCCTTACGATCACGGATAGTCTGCGGGCGTACAGCCTCGGTGAACAGCGATTGCAACATGCGACAGAAATCCGTACTTGTTATGGCTATGTCGAAATTACCGAGCCTCAAGTCGGTTTTCGTCTCACTCGCTGGTTATATTCTTTGTGCTGGACGGGTACTGACCGGCCTAGTGTGCTGTTCGAGCGAACAACTACCTGGCTGGTAACGCATAAGGTTTTGCTGCCAGGCTATAGTACCCTCGAACGTTACATCGCCCGTCTGCGCAGTCGGGTGGAGAAGCGACTATGGCAATCGCTGTGCCGTGGCATCAGTAGTGGACAGCAAGCAGGGCTTGAAAAGCTTTTGCTGATAGCAGACGGCAATCGTAATTCACAATTGGATCGCTTGCGGACTGGGCCGGTGATGATTAGCGGCCCATCGCTGATACAAGCTTTGCTTCGACTACATTCGGTACGCCAACTTGGCATTAAATTGTCAGTGGCTCACATTCCGACGACGCGCTTGGCGGCCTTGGCCAGATACGCGAGTACCGCCAAAGTAAGTGCAATATTGCGTTTGCCGCATCAGCGCCGACTGGCTACACTGGTTGCCTTTGTGCATTGCTTGGAGGCCACTGCGCAAGACGATGCGCTGGAAGTATTGGAAGCGCTACTACGCGACCTGTTTAATGCCGCCATCAAAGCCGATAAAAAAGCGCGGCTTCGCACGCTGAAAGACCTCGATAAAGCGGCTGCAACCTTAGCCGGCGCCTGCCAAATTCTGTTGGATACGGGGCTCCCCGATGTTGAGCTGCGTTCCCAATTGTTTGAGAGAATTCCGCGTGACGCACTGACGCAAGCCGTTGATGGTGTGATTGCCCTAATTCGGCCCGCTGACGACGTGTATTATCATGAGTTTGATGCCAAGTACAAAACGGTGCGTCGGTTTTTGCCCGCACTGCTTGAGCATATCCGCTTCGGGGCAAACTCTGATGGCGAGCCAGTCGTAGCCGCTTTTGATTGGCTACGCACCAATATCACCCTGAAGAAACCCGGAAACGATGCGCCGCTCGAATTGGCTGACAAGTCGTGGCAAAAACATGTGCAGGGCGATGATGATTCATTCGATTTACACGCCTACACCTTTTGTGTGCTGGAGAAATTACAAACCGCATTACGCCGGCGGGACGTGTTCGTTGCGCCCAGTTGGCGTTATGCCGATCCGCGTGCCGGTCTGCTTAAAGGCGAAGAATGGGAAACTACGCGGCCACTGATCTGCCGAACGCTCGGATTATCCGCTGCCCCAGAGCCTACGCTCACGGCCATAACCAACGAGCTGGATATTACTTACCGAGCCGTTGCCGCCAGACTGCCTGACAATCAAGCAGTGCGATTCGATACGATTGGCGACAAACAAGAACTGGTACTCAGTCCACTGGACAAATTGGACGAACCGGCCTCGCTGACCGCGCTACGCGATAAAGTTGCCAATATGTTGCCGCGAGTTGAGCTGCCGGAGCTCATGCTGGAGATTGCCGCACGCACGAATTTCACCGATGCTTTTACCCATGTCTCGGAACGCTCGGCACGTGCCACCGATCTCCATGTCAGTTTGTGCGCGGTGTTGATGGCCGAAGCCTGTAATACCGGATTGGAGCCATTGATTCGAGGGGATGTAACGGCGCTTAAACGTGACCGGTTATCCTGGGTCGACCAGAACTACATTCGTGACGACACCTTAACCGCAGCCAACGCCACACTGGTCGCGGCACAAAGCCGCCTTACGTTGGCGAATGTCTGGGGTGGCGGCGAGGTAGCCTCAGCGGATGGCATGCGTTTCGTTGTCCCTGTGCGTACTGTTCATGCCGGCCCCAACCCAAAATACTATGGTACCGGTCGCGGTGTGACTTGGTACAATCTACTATCGAACCAGTTTTCCGGACTGAATGCCATCCTGGTGCCGGGTACGCTACGGGACAGCTTAATCTTATTAGCGGTGGTGCTTGAGCAGCAAACCGATCTACAACCGACGCAGATCATGACTGACACCGGTGCATACAGCGACGTGGTGTTTGGCCTGTTTCGCCTGCTCGGTTACCGATTCTGTCCGCGTTTAGCCGATGTCGGCGGCACCCGCTTTTGGCGGATTGATCCCAAAGCTGACTACGGTTTACTCAATTCGATCTCAAAGCATCAACTCAGTTTGAAGAAAATAACGCCACATTGGGACGATATGTTACGGTTGGCGGGCTCGCTTAAGCTGGGCAGAGTTCCCGCCTCCGGCATCATGCGTACACTTCAAGTAGGCGATAGGCCAACTCGATTGGCCCAGGCTATTGCCGAATTCGGGCGTATTGAGAAGACGCTTCACACCTTAATGTATATTGATGACGAGGCCATGCGCCGGAGTACTCTGACCCAGCTAAATCGAGGAGAAGGTCGTCACAGCGTAGCCCGTGCAGTTTTCCACGGCAAACGCGGCGAGTTACGTCAACATTATCGGGAAGGCCAAGAAGATCAATTGGGGGCTCTCGGCCTTGTGCTGAATATGATTGTGTTATGGAACACCATTTATATGGAGGCCGCATTGAACCAACTTCGAATGGAAGGTTATCCGGTTAGTGACGAAGATGTCAGCCGATTGTCGCCTTTACAGCATGAACATATCAACATGTTTGGACGGTATTCGTTTTCGGTACCGGAATCGGTCGCGAACGGAGAGCTAAGACCATTACGCGATCAAGAGGGCAAAGATAACTGAAGGTGGTTAGCGCTGCTTGCAGCAAAATCGATGCTTACAATTTCGAATGCGGCCACCCCAAAGGCGCATCATGATAAGCGCTAACCCGGTTTTCCGTTCCACTGCGCCTCAAACCCCATGATCGGCAAATATCAGGACCATCTGCCGCTCTATCGCCTGGAGCAAATCGCCGCCCGTGACAACCTCATCTTGTCCCGGTCAACCTTGGCCGACTGGGTCGGACGCGTCGGTGTGGCGCTACAACCCTTGGTAGATCGTCTGACTGGGCACCTACTGCAAGGCAATACCTTGCATGCCGACGAAACGCCGGTGGCGCAACTCGACCCCGGCAGCGGCAAAACCAAGAAAGCTTATCTCTGGGCCTATCGCAGCAACGATCTGGCGGATGCCGGACCGCGACTCATCGTCTTCGACTACCAAAAGGGCCGAGGCGGCGAACATGCTCGTCAGTTTCTGGGCACCTGGAAAGGTCACCTGATGGTCGATGACTATGTCGGCTACAAAGCCCTGTTCGCGAACACGGGCAACGGCGAAGCTTGCATCGAGCTGGCTTGTCTGGCCCATGCGCGCCGAAAGTTCTTCGATTTACATCAAGCCAATCAAAGTCCCATGGCCTTTGAAGTCTTGCAGCGCATCGGTGCGCTCTATGCCATCGAAGCCGAAGGCAAAGAAATGAGCATCGAAGCCCGTCGGCAATTGCGTGTGGAAAAGAGTCTGCCACAACTGCGAGCCTTCCATGACTGGCTCATGAAAACCCGTATCGGCACCGCCCACGGCGGTGCGTCTGCCAAAGCCTTGGACTACACTTTAAAACGTTGGCCAGCGTTGATCCGCTATGCGGAAACAGGGCATCTGCCCATCGACAATAACCCGGTGGAAAACTGCATCCGACCCATTGCGCTGGGCAAAAAGAACTGGCTATTTACCGGTTCCGAACGTGCTGGGCAACGTGCCGCCGCTATTCAAACCTTACTCGGTACTGCCAAGCTTAATGGTCTAAACCCGGTAGCATGGTTAAAGGAGACGTTGGAAAAACTGCCGATCTGGCCCAATAGCCGCATTGATGAATTGCTACCTTTGACACCGGAGCAAATCGACGCCATTAAACAGACTTTGCCTGAAAGGGCAAAGTGGTAGGGTCACTCGCTTACCTTTATCGCGCAGCGTCCAGCGACCGAAGGGAGCGAGGTTGAGCGCCATGTTGGGCCACTGATGGCTGAAACAATGAGAGAGCTCAAGAGCGCTAGGCGGCAACGCCGAAGATGCCGTACACATAGGCCCTACTTCTTGGGCAGCGAGGAAACGAATTGAAGAGCGGCAGCTATGAGTTTGCTGCGCATCTCGTCGTTTCCGAAAGCGCGCGAATCGGCGCGAACCCAGCCAGCCATGTGTTTCCCGCGAGAGACCATGGGCTCAATGCCTGGGACGGCGAGAGCCCAATCGTCGTTACCCTTTCCCAACCGCAAAAGCATTCCGTCATCACGTGCTCCACAGAGCAGATTTCCCCAAAGTAGCCAAGCCCAGCCGCCAAACATTGCTTTGTCCGTGATGCCAGGTGTCGTTCTGAGATCGTCGAAGACTATCTCTTCAAGTCCTTTGTCTCGAGCCACGGTTGCTCAATTTACTTTGGGGTGCGATTGGGTACCGCCTTTGGTGCAGGGGCCCAGCGTAAAGAAAGGTAACAGGCCTTGTGCGGCCTTTCGTGCGAGGTCCATGTGACTGCCGGGTTAGCCCTCGGGCGGCTCTGAACTATCTGTGCCGTCATTGGGGGTTGAACACGACAGAGGTTGACAGTTCACTTTCGGTGGGCATCTGGAACTGCGTTTCCATGAAGTCAAACATGGCGGGCGTTACTTCAAAAGAAAACGAATCACCTTTGCTGACATTTCGAGAGAGAACACGATTTCTCCGAATCTCAAGGGGCGTAGTTACAAAGTGGGTGCGCACGGAAAGACTCTTAGCTTGGGCCAGAGCAACAAACCTGGACCTGTCGGCGACCTTCATGAATCCGAGGTCTAGGACCACGTTTCCGCCACGTTGCGCCACATCTGACGCCACCGCCCAGATTCTTTGCTCGCAACGTTGGACGCGCTCCATTATCCAGGCGATGTTTATCGGATTTGGTAAATCCGGGGCGTACAACTCGCCTATCCAATCGTCAATTGAAAAACGCACGCCTTGCTCTTGATCGGCAAGCGTACTTGAATAGGTTGTCTTACCAGCACCTTGCTGGCCAAAGACTATGTGAACCGTTGCCATGATGAATTCTTCTTAAAGAGTGCAGTGAGATAAGTCTGGGGCGAGATGGCTAACGCTGTGCATAAGCCGAGAGCAAAAGCACCTCGCTTTTGCGAATCGGGCGACCGAAGGGAGCGAACTTGATGCACTTGTTGGACGAAGCCGCTAACGCGGAGAAAAAAGCAAGCCTTGTCGCAGTGAAAAACTGTGAATGTATAAACGACCCAAAGTGAGGGCAATCACAAAAACCGGGGCTTAAATACCCAGCCATCAGTCCGCTGAAATCAATTGAAGCATGTATTTGCATATTGCTTACGTTAGCCCTTCAATTTACACTGACCCGCATGAAAATCACCCAAAAACGCACATTATTCAACTCATTGATTTTCATAAGAATACATCTGGAAAAAGATATTTTCTAAATATCGTAGTCTCAACATCTTGTCAAGAAACATTTCCCATATTAAATGACCGCTATTTTGTAATCCGGGCTTGTCCAACAAACGGTTCAGATTGTGGTTCGCGTTGCTCACACAATCTAACCTTATTCGTTATGCCTCATTTTGTTTTACGCTCCATCGCGGCTCTGGATTCATTGAGAAGTCTTCAGGATAACGCAATACCAATATTGCTGGGTTTCGCTCGTATACCCGGATGACGCGATACAGAAGCATGCCAGCAAGAAGAGCTGTATGTGATTGAGTGCCGTTGATTTTCAACTTTGACCAAGCAACGTTGGCTGCGGCGGTACCCTTGATCTCTATTCGCTGGACTTGACCATTTGATGTGATTTCGAGATCACAGTCTTCCACTTTTTCTCGGAATGAGCACAGTGGGTCTATAGATCTGAAATGGAATTTTGTTAGCTCTACGGCTCTATTGCCTACGGTTGAGCTCTTTACTGTTGGCGGAAACAGGGTGTTAAGACGCTGAAACTCAGATTCTGGGATATTAATTTCCAGTCGTTCCACGACTCGTCTCCTGTGAGGCATAACAAGGAATTAGATGGTTAACAACATATCTACCGCTAAATTTACATCGACGCAATAAAGCATTGATCTGCATTTGTTTTTTCCTTTCGTCTATCATCGGAACCAAGTAACAGTGGTTGGTTAAGGCCAAATCTGAACCATTGAATCAGATGGAGCGTTCGACCGCAAGGGTTGGACTTTACTCAGTGACCAGCCACCACTATCCCGCAATTAAGCCTTTGTACGCGACTAGAGTTTTATGTTTTCACCAGTCCAGCACTGACTGCGCCGCATTCATATACTCCATACTCCCAAAAACGTTTTCCCGGCTTGGCCGGGCCGCGCCAGCCGTTGGCGCGCAGTTGTTGGGCAATCAGGTAATTCATCAGGCCGTGACCGACCAGCAAGACGTTGCCATGCGCTTCCGCCAAGCCGATCAGCCGGTTTGCGGCCTGTAGCGCCCGGCACTTGGCAACTGCATAAGCTTCGCCGTTTTGCCCAAAACCGGCCAACCAGAGCAATCGACAAACCATCACCCACGCCGTAATGGGTAGTGCAATCAAACCGCTGTCGAAATGCGGCAGCGCCGATTCGCGAAACAAGCTATCCGCCACATGCAATTGGCCAAACCCCAACGCATGGGCCGATTCGACCGAGCGCGGCAAATCGCTGCATACCACGTAGCTGAGATGGCGCAGTTCCGCCAAGATTTCCGGCGGTGGCCGGTCGACGATGCCGGATGCGTCGTAGGCCTTGGCGATAGCGGCCAAATCCTTGCCGCGAGCCATGCCCGACAGTTGGACAGCCGGTTTGCCGTGTCTTAACAGGATGATTTGCATGTCAGGTTTGCGCGACGCTGTAACAGGAATCGCCTATCTTGGCGGCGAAAAATTTCAAAGCGCTCAATACGGCGTGCCGTCCTTGCGGGCGAAGCGGAAGCTATTGTCGACAAAGGCAGCCTGCAAGTCGTCGTCCGGGTAGACGACTTGGTCACCCGCGCTGCGGTCGCCGATTTCCAGATACAGGACATCACTCGTTGATTCGTTGACTAACCGGTGGGCATCGCCGCTGCCGGCTTTAAAACCGGCACACATGCCGGGCGACAAAGGCGTGGGGCCGACATCGGTGTAAAGGGTTGGGCAGCCTTGCAAGATGTAGATGAACTCGTCCTGCTGGCTATGTGCATGGCGCAACGCGGAAATCGCGCCGGGTTCCAATTTGGTTAGATTGACGCCGAAGTTTTGCAGGCCGAATAATTCGCCTAACGCCCGCTTTTCCCGGCCTGCCAGCCGGGCGCCATGCAGGTCCAAAATGGCTTGCGGATACAAGGATTTTCTTGCGCGTGGCGGCACTTGCTCCGCTACGACGGCAATTGGGGGCGCTGATTCAGTCATTGGGAATGATCCTAAGAGTTAAAAAATGCAAGATTAGTCGACAAACGGCGCGCAGATAAAATCGATGCCGCCGTAATCGCAACCGCACTGGCTCAACAGCGCGGTGATTTGGCCGCGATGGTGAGTTTTGTGGTTCAACAAGGTAGTCAGCATGGTAGCCACGGCCAACACTTTATCTTGCCCGGTGGACAGACTGCGAAAGGCGAAGCGCCGTTGCAAATCGTCGGCTTGCAAGCCTTGAATCCAATCCAGCAAAGTCTGGTCGCAATCGGCTTACGCTGCCCGCAGTTCAGCGAAGTCGGTGTAGAGCTCCAAATCCAAGCGCTGATACGGCACCGGCCGACCTTGCAACCGCGCCAGCCAGACGCGATCACCCAGCAGCAGATGGTTCCAGGTGCCGTGTATGGAATGAAAAAATACGCTCCTATCCTGTTTGCGTTCGGCATCCGCCAAGGTAGCGCAAGCGTCGTACAGACGCTGGTTGACCCACTGGCTGTAACGCGCCAGCAACAGCAAATTTTCCAACAAATTCATGAGATGCCTCCGCACTCTTGGTCTATGGTTCGCCGAAAGGCCTGTTGCAAGCTTTGAAATACCGGGCCGGGGCAACCAGGCATTGATCGGCAGTCGATACTGGCGACCGGAATCAGTTCCGCGCCGGTGCCTGTCAAGAAACATTCGTCGGCAGCATACAGGTCGTACACGCCCAAGGGCTGCTCCCTGGTTTCGATGCCGTTGTCCCGCGCCAACTGTAGCACCAATACGCGGGTGATACCTTCCAACGCGCCCTCGCTGCAAGGCGGCGTCAGTAAGCAGCCGTCGCGGACGATGAAGACATTGTCGGCGGTGCCTTCGGCGACCCGGCCTTGGGCGTTGAGCAGGATTGCTTCGTCGGCGCCGGCATGGTTGGCTTCGATCTTGGCCAGGATGTGGTTCAAATAATTCAGGCTTTTGATGCGCGGATCCAGGCCGTCGGCCGGCAAGCGGCGTATCGAGGACACGATTAGCCTCGCACCGGCCTGTTGTTCGTCAAGGGCTATCATCGTCAACTGGTCGGCAATGGCGATGACATTGGGCTGCGAACAGCTTTTGGGATTCAAGCCCAGCGCTCCGGCGCCGCGTGTGACCATTAAACGGATATAGCCGTCGTCGTCGGCAAACGCTTCGATCAGCCGTCCGATGACGGTTGTTAATTCGTCGGTAGAGAGGGGTATTTCCAGCGCAATCGCCCGCGCCGACAGCTGCAGTCGCTGCAAATGCCGTTGCAGACGGAAGGCACGGCGCTTGTAAAAGCGTATGCCTTCGAACACGCCGTCGCCGTACAGCAGTCCGTGGTCGTTGACCGGAATGAAAGCTTGTTCGGCGGGCATCAGTTCACCGTTCAACCAACACATTGAGAGGGGTTTCATCGATTTCTCCTGAAAAATAAATTTTGTTTTTACGATTTTCGGCTGATCACAACACAAGCCAGAACCGCCAACGCGGTTGCCAATTGTTCAATCTCGACGCTTTCGCCGATCAACGCCGAACCCGCCGCCATGCTTAGAAACGGCTGCAGCAATTGCAGTTGGCCGATCCGCGCGGTACCGCCCAGCGCCAAACCGCGATACCAGGCAAAAAATGCCAGATACATGCTGACCACACTGACGTAGGCGAAGCCCAACAGACTAGGCCAGCCGACCAGCTCGAAGCGCGGCGGCGCGGTTTGCACCACCCACGGCAGCAACAGCGGTGCACTTATCAATAAGGCCCAGCTGATGGTTTGCCAAGCGCCGAGCTGTTTGGCCAACCGCGCACCTTCGGCATAACCGTAGGCCACGCAGGCAATCGCCGCCAGTAAATACAGATCGGCTTGCTGCAAACCTGCCACACCGGACCGGTAAACGAAGATCAGGATCGCGGAGCTACCCAATGCCGTTGCCAGCCAGAATCGCCATGCCGGCCGATCACCCGACAACAGCACGCCGAAACCGGCGGTCAACAACGGCGTCAGCCCTACCACCACGGCACCATGCACTGCAGAAACGTGTTGCAACGCCAACGCCGACAACAGAGGAAAGCAGATCACCACCCCGCTGGCGGTTGCGGCCAACCTGAGCCATTGGCTGCCTTTGGGCAAGCGACCGCCTCGCCACCACAACGCCAATGCCGCCAACAACGAAGCGGCGACCGCTCGGCCCAGGCCGACGAATACCGGATCGAGTTCCGCCACCGCCAGCCGGGTCGCCGGCAATGTCAAGCTGAAACCGAGGATGCCCGCGCAGCCGAACCAATAACCGCGCGTCAGCTCGGAAGGCTGGGGAAGCGTCGTAGGGTTTCGGCCGCCAACGGCAAACTTGGCGCGGTTCAACAAGCGGAATTTCATAGTCTTGCCCTGTTTGATTGGAGGGGCTACTTTAGACTATGATCAGACTATCGATACAGATGCAAATTCTGTAAATTACATCGATACAATTTTGACTGATGATAAATTGTATCGATACCTAAACGCCGGAACTGTATTGCAACTGCCATGAATCTTCGTTACGAAAACCTCGCCGAACATTTACTCAACGCCATCGCGCAGAATCTGTACCGACCAGGGGCACGCCTGCCCAGCGTTCGTCAGCTCAGTCAGCAACATCAGGTCAGCACCGCAACGGCAGTCAGCGCATTGCGGCTTTTGGAGGACCAGGGTCATCTCGATGCTCGCCAGCGCTCGGGTTATTACGTCAGGTCGCGTCCGCGCAGTTCGCTGCAGGAGCCGGCAATTTCGGCGCCGCCGCGCGAACCGTCATTGGTGACGGGTCAGGAATTGGTGTTGCGTTTGGTCAAGGCCGCCAACGATCCGAGAATCGTGCAGTTGGGCGCAGCGGTGCCGGCGGCGTCGTTTTTGCCGACGCAAAAAATGGCCCAGCTGTCGGCCAACGTGGCCCGCCACTACAGCAAACGCATTGCCAATTACGAGTTTCCGCCGGGCGCGCCGGAATTACGCCGGCAAATCGCCCGCCGTATGTCGGAACAAGGCTGCCCGGTCGATCCCAACGACATTCTGATCACCAACGGCTGCCAGGAAGCGATGACGCTGGCTTTGAAAGCGGTCACCCGACCGGGCGACATCGTCGCCATCGAATCGCCGACTTTTTACGGACTACTACAGATCATCGAATCGTTATCGCTACGCGCGATCGAAATTCCGACCCATCCGCGCGACGGCATCGCGCTGGACGCGCTGCAACTGGCCTGCGAGCAATGGCCGATCAAGGCTTGTATCGCGGTTCCCAACTACAGCAATCCTCTGGGCTATTGCATGAGCGATGCCCGCAAGCGCGCCTTGGTGGATCTGGTCAACCGCTACCGGATCGCGCTGATCGAAGACGACATCTACGGCGACCTAGGTTTCGGCCCGCAACGGCCGTCGATGGCGAAAAGCTGGGATAGCGAGGGACGAGTGTTGTATTGCTCGTCTTTTTCCAAATCGCTGTGTCCCGGTTTGCGGGTGGGTTGGCTGGTGGCCGGGCCGTACCTGGAACAAACCGAATACCTGAAATACGTCGGCAATCTGGCGACGCCGACCCATGCGCAATTGACGGTCGCGGAAATGCTGGCCAAGGGCGGCTACGAACGCCATCTGCGCCAGGCACGCAACCAATATCGGCAAGCGGTGGAAACAATGACGGCGGCCATCGGCGTTTATTTCCCGTCTGGCACTCGTGTTACCCAACCGGAGGGCGGCTTCGTAATCTGGGTGGAGCTGCCGGAAACTGTCGATGCGACGGCGTTGAGCCGGCGGGCGTTAACGCAAGGTATCAGCATCGCGCCCGGCCCGATGTTCTCGGCAACACAAAAATACCGCAATTTCATCCGCCTGAATTGCGCGGTGGATTGGGACGAGCGAGTCAATCAGGCGTTGGTCAAATTGGGACAAATGGTCGACGATGAATAGTCCGGATTGTAATTCCCAAATGCCCTGAGTCATCCAAAATCAAGCCTTCGAGTCAATACAGCTCAGCTAGCCAACGAGCGGTTTTATCAAATTGAAGTAACACCTCATTGTCGATTTTGGTCAAGCCCCAGAAGCCATTCAGGGCTTTGTGTCGCTATTGACTATATAGCGCCATTTAATTTGTCACTACACTAAAAGTCGCGCCATAAAAATGCTCTTGGTGGCACACATAATCCTCAGCTCCATCCGCCCTCCCAAGTCATCACATTCCTTCCGATCATAAGATCAAGTAAAAAAGCAGGAGGATCGGCGAAAAACAGCTAAAAGAGAGGTTTTTCGAACATATAGAATTTCTGGCAACGTCTTAAACTCGCTTCAAAACCATAACGGTGAGCTAGCGATGTTAATTATTCACATAAAAAAACAGGGGGTTAAGCACCCTGGCGTTTCAATCCAAAACCCTATTAAGCATTTTTGGATTGGATTGTTCAGTGGCCTTTGCCTCATCAGCCAACCCATGGAATCAATGGCTGCTGATTCCATTCAAGCGAATGGCAACAGCCAACAGTCCCTGGCATCAAACACTAAATTTCAAAACACGCAGTGGGGACAAGTTGCCCGTAGACATCGCATTGATCCCTATATTCTGTATGCCGTTGCGCTCATGGAGTCGCGGAAAAACGGTGAACAGAATCGTGTCATGCCCTGGCCCTGGGCCATCAATAACGCTGGCAACTCCTTTATTCCTAACAGTCAGCAGGAGGCAGAAGTTTTACTCAATCAAATGCTGGACCAAGGTAAGCGCAATATCGACGTCGGCATCATGCAAGTGAATCTGCGATGGCATGGCCACCGCGTTGCGAAACCCGAACAACTCTTGATCCCGAGCATCAATATCGAAATCGGCGCTAGCGTACTCTCAGAGGCCATCCAATCGGCGCCAGACAATCTCGCTCATGGAATCGGCCGATATTACAGTTGGCAAAACGAGCCAGCAGCCATCCAGTACGGGCAAAAAGTGATTGCCCTGGCGAATCAAATCCGAGCAATTCTTTAGTCAATCGAGGATTGCAGAATGGATGAAAACCTTTACAAACTCAATCTCGACTACCTCATCGTCGCTCAAGCCTTAATTTTTTCCGAAAGCGAACAGAAAGCAATGTTCTGCCTGGGCTTAACGGCAGACGCGGTTTCATTGCTCAGAAAGATGCCGCTCGAACGACTGAAGAGCCTGGCACGAAACGATTGCCTGACCTTTGTTCCCCGTTTCAACTCTCACAAATGGAGCGAATTCCTAAACACCACAAAAGCCGAAGTCCCGGATGTACTCGATGCACGGGCCATCGATCTCCTGATGCTTTTGTCCACCCACCCTCCCGAGTCATGAGCAACCATTGCGCCTATGCTACTCGGCTTAAAGATCAGTATTGGGCCTATCAATTACTGAAGCGAAAGCTTCGTACGGTATTGGCATGCCGGGCCATCAAAACCCTGCGCCCCAAAGAATTGTGCAACCTTTATTTTTCCTTGCACCGAGAAAGCCCGGTATCGGGGCTAGTCCCAAGTATTACGGCGATGCCGCAGGCACGCGAATCGTTTCTGTACATGGCCCTATTTGCTTCAATCTATCGAAGCGCTTGTCCGGGTGATATCAGATCGGAAATAGACCTGAACGCTATGATTTTTGCCTGGGATACTTTTTGTGCATTCTATACAAACCATATTCAAGAACGTCGACCGTTTGGCCGCATAAGGCCTGCAAATTTCGATGAAGCCTGGATTATCACCGAAGCCCTGAAAGACGGACTTGCAGTACTACCTTACTGTACGACCTGCCATACGCCCTATTTGGTTATTCATGGCTGTAAATACCAACAGGTCTGCCAAATGTGCGTGCTAAACCAGATGCGTAAATCCAAATACCTCATTGGCTAATTGATTCTTTCCAAGAATCTTGGGATAGTAGCCACTAGAATTCAGGATCAGCCGAATATTCGAAGTGGAGTCCACCAATGGCGACATTCTCATCCCAATTAAGCCGAAAAGACACTTCCAAACCCTCAGTCTTTGCCGGACATCATGCTACCGTGATTTGCAACGAATGTAGCCGATCCATGGTGCCTAGAGTAGTCGTTTACTATGGCAGACCAACCAAGTCGGTTTGCCCTTTCTGTGGCGCGACGTTTGCGCGGTTTCCGAGTGGATTACAGCAATTTTTACAACGGTTTTCCCAAAAAATTGTTTCATTCGCTGCGTTTAAACGAATAGCTTTGGTAGCCGCTGGCTTTGGTTTGATTTGGCTTCTTGCAACGATGGAAATACTGCCTAGCGAGATGGAAGCCCTTGGGATTTTCGGTAGCATCATTTTCAGCGCTTTCGGCCTAACTGAACTTTTTTATCAAACTATCGAATTCATTGCGGAACAGTTATCGCACAACAGTAGCTATTATTGGTCGGCTATAGCTTTGATCGCAATTCTGATTCAGTATGTTAGAGATGATCTAACTCGTTACGTCGTGATGGCTTCCTTCCTGATGATAGTTCGATGGATACTAGCCGGTTTTGCAGCCGCTAGAAATTATTCTCAGTAAAAGTTAATAGTTTATGCGGCCTCGCGCCCGATTGTAATTCCCAATCTGGTCAATCAGATCCATGCGGCCTTGACCAGCTACACTTTTAAGTAGCTTGGCGATATCATTACCTTCGATACTGCCTTCCTCTTCTATTAACTGGCTTCTTGCAATACCAAGGGTGCCGCCATATTCGCCAGCAACGGCAATTCCTGCAACCGCTTCAAACATGGCAGCTCGATAATAAGCCTGCTGACCTGGAGTCAACCTATCTGCAACTTCGTTTACTCTCTGATCTGCCCATACTTCCGAGGCGTCTTTAAAACCGGAATACGACTGGTTTGACGCATACTTTATCGAATCCCAAATACTCATCCCTTTTGCCTGACCCTGTTGTACAAACTCAGCAAACTCTCGGATATGTTGATTGCTAACGGAGCCCACAGCTTCCAGATTCTTCGCTGAGTTGTAAATGCCACCACCCAAATAATCAAACGACGCCTCAGCTACCGAAGGCATTTCATTGGCCGCTGCCGCAATCGATTGTCTAAAGTGCTCTGCTTTGACATTCGCCAATTGCCCAAAGCCTTCTTTTGAAGTTTGTTCACGCTCTGCCAGGTTACGATCATATTGTGCTTCGACACGGGCTTCGCCACCGGCAATTTTCCCCGTTGCCGAACGAATCTGTGCCTGTGCACGCTGATTTAGCGATTCGGTTTCAGTGCGTGGGTCTTTAAGCTGAGCCTGTTCGACGGTAGCCTGAACCTTACCTGTTTCCGGTGCATTGGCTTTCAGGGATTCATTACGGTTGGCATCCAAGGTTTGATCGGCTTGCGGTGCATTAAAGGCATCGCCCAGCAGTTGGTAACCCAAGAGTTGCGCCTGGTGCGTTTGTTGATCATCCAGCGTGCGGTAACTGGGTGACGAAAACCCAGTCAATAACGACATACCAGCGGCGGCATAGGCTTGATCGGCATCGCTGATCCAACCTGCGGCTTTCCACTGCGAGGCCAGTCGTTGGGTATCACCACGCAGCCCATATTGATCGAGGTTTTGGTCCAGACGTTCCATCAAGCCGGGATCGTGCGCGATTTTGTACCCGGTTTCCGCCGCGCCGAAACTCGCTTGAGTCCCGAAGCGTTGTTGGGCCGATAGGGTTTGTTGATAGGATTCGCTGGCGGATACCGCGTCGGTTGCGCTGTTTTGCAACGAGGACAACGATTGATTTTGTAGCCCCATTGAGGCAACGTTTCGGGTGCCGGTTTGTGCATCCAGCGCCAGGCTTTTGGCTAAGCCGGCTTGATAGCCCTGACTGTCGTTGACGGTTTGACTGATGTCGGCGGCGATGGCGTCGGACTTGTCCTGACTGACTTTGAAGTCGTTTTGCAAGCGACCCGAGATCGCACCACTCAATTGGTCGCTACCCAGCTTGGCCCCGGCATTGGCACTGCCGGCCACCAACGCCGAGAACTGATCGGCGGAAATCCCGGTATCGGCATGTTTCTTGGCAAAGGCTTCACCGAACTGACGGTTATAAGCATCGGTATAACTGGAACTGCTGGCAATTTGATTACCCAGCGAACGGCTGTCAAATGCATCGCTGCTGATGCTGGCTGACTTCGAAGCCGTCGACGACACGCTGTGCATGAAGTTACTGGTGGCTTGTTCAGAAGCGCTATAAGCCGACGATACCGCCGTACTCATGTCTTTGCCGGCGGTAAATGTGGGTAGCACTTTGTCGACGCCAGTTTGGGTGACCGCCGACAACGGACTGTATTGATGTTGCGCCTGGGCATTCAAAACCGGCGCCGGGCTGATCACATCGGGCGTGGCGATTTTCTCATTCACGTAATCACCTCCATCCATGCGTCCTAAGAAATGGGTGGCGGTTACCGCTCCACGATAGATCAGCATCAAAGTGATCGCCGGTGTCGACGCCGCCAGCATGCCGCCAATCGACAGCCATTGCTGCAACTCCATGTCCAGCTGGTAAATGCCCATCATCGACGGCAGGTTATAGGTAGCCGTGGTCAGCGCTGCCATTTTGCCGGCGGCCGACATCTGGATGAACAGATTGATCACCGCCAGAATCGGCATCCACAACTGGATCCACAGCAGCATCGAGAAGTAGCTGATATTCATCCGGATACCGACATTGCCCAGCATCACCACGAAGGCCATGATCGGGGCGATTGCATAACTCAAACCTTCGATGAAGGCCATCATGGGCCGAACGATCTTGGCAAACAGGGTTTGCTCGGCCGCCCATTGGGTATTGCGTTGCTGAATGGCTTGTTCGACCATCGCCGCCTTGTTCCAGTGTAAGCCGTCTTCATGCCGGCCGATGACGCCTTTCTCGAACATCGGCATAATGGCCGACATCAGCATGTAATCGGCGGCATCGACTACTCCTGGCCCGGCCAAAGCATCGAAGGCGTCCTGAATTTTCGGTACCGTGTCGGCTGCCGCCGGCACACCAAGGGAGGGCTGTAGTAAACCTTCCAGCGCCGTCGCGAAATTACCGGTGGCTACCACGCTCAAATCGGCCCAGGCATCCGTGCAGGTTTTGGTTTGCGGTTGTCCGCCGACATAGATTTCCGTCATGTAGATGTCGGAATCAAACCTTATCGCATTCAACGGATCGGCATCGCGCAAGATGGCATCCACCGATTTCTGGTTCAGATCGACACCGGTCAAGGTGCATTCACGCACGTAGTTGGCAAACGAGGTTTCCATGTCGCTGCCGGCATTCGGCACGTTGGCCGCGCCTAAATTCACCCGCGACAGCAGATTCTTCCGCACCGCCGTCAAAGTCTGCAAACTGTCCGCAAAACCATTGCCGGTCATCGACGGTGTGCCAAAGCCCTGCTCAAACAAGCGTGTGGTGCGATAGCCCATGTTCGACATCACGCTACCCACTACCGCCGGCCCCAACGGCACATTGTCGACAACCACCACGCTGCCGGTATACGCATCTTCGATCGACACCCGCACCGATGGTGCATACAACATCAACCACAACACATAGGCCAGCAATAAATCCTGATAGCGAATGCCCCTGCCATCCCATTGCAACAGCGCCCGCAGCATGACGATGATGACCCCGATCAAACCACCGACGGCTGCGGCGGTCCGGTAATCGCCAGTCCCGGAGATCATCGCGATGGCATTCAGGACAGCTTGCAAATAGGCGGAATCGCCCACGGAGAAGATTTCAAACATGGGCGACCTGCCTTTTAAACAACGAGGAAGAAAACCATCATGGGGGACGTGGAATGAACGTTTAAGGACTTGGCCAAGCCATCCCGGAAGCCGGCAACTGCGCCACGGTGCCGTAGTGTTTAGGCTTCACGGTATTCATCAATTGCTGGTAAAACGCCATCAAGGTTTGCGGATTACCGTAGCGGCCGGCGATGGTGACGTACTCGTCTTGAATCTGCTCACGGGCATCCTCCTTCAAGGCATCCATCAGCAATTTGGCGTAGGCATGGTCGTTCATGTGCGCGGCGGTTTGTACTGCGGCGAGCAAATCGTTAACAATCAATTGCGCCAGTTCCAAGGCAATCACCGGCGCCGCTTCTTCGGCCCACAGTTTGGCAATACCGGCATCCTCCCTTGCCAGGTTATGAATCATGCCGCCGATGGCATCCGGCACAGTTTGCATGAAGGCTTTTTCGCTGTCGGTGATTTGACCGCTGTTGGTCGAGAATTTGTAAATCAAACCGTTGCCGGAATTGGCCGATCCTAACAAGATCTCCATCACCCGTTGCTTCAAGCCGACCAGATTGACATTCTGGACAATGGGTTTGAGACACTGATCGGCATCGTGGCCATCCGAACAGGTATACAGCCTGACGGTCTGATAGCTGTTGCCGGCGTCATTGCCGTACATCAAATCCTTGATCCGCAACACCGGTGGCGGCGCGCTGATGGCATTGTTCTCGCCTTTGCCGTCGGGCGCGGCTTGCGGCGCATCGACGATCACCGTTCCGGAAATACTCATCGCCGCTTCCAGCAAACTGTTGCCACCAAACCGAAACCAGCCGCCGGCGTTCTGATTGACCAAGGCCCGCCACACCAGATTACCCTGGATGATCTTGGTCATATCCGTCTGGTCGTTCTGTTTGACCTGCTGTACCGGATCGCCCAGGGTGCTGGTATTGGTCCAACTGGAAAAGACATCCGAAATGCCTTGGGTAAACGAGGCATTGGACAAGTTGGTTTTGCTTTGCAGGTCGAAGGCTTTGACGGTATCGTTCACCAAGCCCTGCGCCAACCGGCAGGAGTTGCTGAACATCTGGTTCATCTCCTGGATTTTCTTTTGCAGATCGGTCATCACCGAAGCACACCAGGGACACATCGCTCCGACGGCGAGTTGGAATGCATAGCCTGAGGCATTGGCGGCGACATTGCGCAGCAATTGCACGAACTGGTTGAAGTTGATGAAACTGAAGCTGCCGGCAAACAAATCGATACCGCCACAACCCGCGCTAAATGACGGCGGCACGAACGAGACCAGGTTGGTATTGGTGATGCCATTGCGCGCCACCAGGCTGCCGCCGGTAATCACGCCACGGCGCTGTCCCAAATGGGCGGTTGGGGCCGTGAAATTGGTCATGGTGCCGAACATACTGTCCATTTCCTGTTGCAGGTCGGCATAGGCTGGAAGAGAACTCTCGATCAACAGGATCAATACAACGACCTGGCGATAGCGTAATCGAATCGTAAACGACGTCATGGCGTGCTCCCCAAATGCGCACTGCGTTGCAATGCCTGGATCAGTGACAGTGGATCTCGAGTGACCGCAGGGCTGATGCTACCGGCCGTCGGTAACAACATCGGCGTGTTACGAATGCCCTGGGTGGTTTGGTATTGCGTGGCATCGATCCAGCCGGCTTCCTTGGCCGCCAGCAGAATCCGACCGGTGATTTCTTCCAGCGACAAGGCGCCTTGCGCCAACGGCACGATTTGCTTGGGCGGTTTCATCAGAAAAAGCGCAGGGGTTTGCTCAACCCCCAACATCGCGGCCTGACCGTTATCCCGCTTGAACTGACTAAAAAAGCTATTCGGCATCGGTAGGCCATCCAGCGACACGGGATAGATTTTGAAACCATAAGCGTTTTCCAGCATGGCCAGAATCGGCGCCTGCACATGGCAATAAGGGCAATCGGACCGAAAGAAAAACAAAATACCGGCTTGGGCGGCAATCGCTTTCAAAGCCTGTTCGGCGACCACACTGGCTTGATGATTGGCTTCGTTAGCCGCATAGGTTGCCACGGGTCGGCGCACGGTTTCATCGAGTTGCGGATCAGACATCACCACGTAGCGCGCGGCGTTGGTAAACCGCTCGGCTTTATCCATCATCACCCGCTGTAGGTAATAGAACGCCGCCACATTCTCGGGACTCGGATCGTCGATCGCCTGGTTCAGGTAATGCTCAAGGTTTTGCTTTAACCAGGCTGAAGACATCGGTTGGGGTTCTGCAGAAGTCTGTGCTTGATTTGTGGTTTCAACTTCAGTTTCAACGACGCTGGGCGGTTTGATATCAGGCTTGGGTTTTTCCTGAACGGATTGAATTTCGGGTTGGTTTTGTTTTGCCGGCTCCGGCAACACCTCATACCAAAACCAGCCGCGCTGTTTGTCGGCAAAATAGGAAACCTCGGGCGCGTCGTCTTTACCCATCGCCAGCGAGGCTCTGAGACACAAACTCATGATGATTGGTAAAGAAATGGCGATTCGGTTCATCGCGCCATTGTCCGTCAGATCTTCCCAGCGACTTTTGCAGCTGACGACGAAAACGCCATCAGCTGCAAGATGGTTCAAAAGCTATCGCAGAATCCGACCGTAACGGCAGACGATCGCAAATTCGGCGTCAACTGCAATCGGTACCCCATATCGGTTGCCTAAAATACTGGCGTTATTGCGAACGGGCGATGACCCGTAAATCCCAACAGGAAATCGACTTTCGATTTGCCTACGCTAGTAGGGAAACGAGGCAACGGCAATCGGCCTGAAAGCCGAAGTTATTTCCTAGGTAGGCATGAGTCACGCCGTTTTGCCAAGGCAATGCCTAAATGAGCCATCGAGTAAATGACAGTGAAATGCCTACTGCGGTAGGGATTCAATGTGCATATGGCTATGCAGTAAGGCGCTTTCCAAGGCTCGGAATTAAAAGAAAATCCCGTTAGGCATTGTCCATGTCTATCCCTACAGTTAAGTAATAGGAAAATTCATGTCAAGCGAACAACCTGTCAACAGTCAGCTCAATCTTACTGAACAAGACCTGCTGCATTGGATCGAAACCCGGTGCGATCATCTCCAGGCACAAGCCAAAGTATTGGTCGATGATTATTGGCGCCAAATGAAAAGCCAGCGCCAAAAACACAGCAAAAGCGAATCGGGCCGAATCGGCGTCCGCATCCGCTGCCGGGAAAACCAACGCGGTTTCAGCATTGAGTGGTATCGCATGGCCACGTTACGACAAAACGGTCAAACCAAGCCAATTGCGCAGTACGTTAAGAAAGGCCGCGGCTATCGTTATCCGCTCGGCAACCTGCTGAAGGGGGAACCCGCCTGGGAGACGGAATTAGTCGAAGAACTGGAAACCGAGTTTGCCCATATCCGGCAACAGCTCGATCGATTGGGAAAAATTCGGGATGCTCTGCAGCGTTATTGCAGGGTAATTGAAGCCGAAGCCAATAACAAATTCATCGGTTGATGATTGCAAGATTACGAGCATTGTTCCAATCGGCTTGCTAGAAAGATAGACCCCGATACGGCGATTACCTGTCGGTCGGGATGGCCATTCAATTTCAACGATTAATACATCCTGAAATCCATTCGAATGTCTGGAATTCGGCGAGCAAATTGAAATTATCACTGTGTCATAACGGCCAAAAGCCGTCAGTGGAGAAATGAACAAATCTAATTTTGAACGACAGTTACAACAGCTATAGCGGTCTTTCAAAACCTGACTTATAAATCCTAATCAAATACTCCTTCTGGCGAAACCAAGTCATCAAAATCATTACCTGAAAGATCTCCACAACCATTCAACATATTGTCTGACAACCCCCTCTTCCAATTTAGTAAGCTATCAAGCTTCATATCAAAGGTGACAAACTCAGCGGTGATTACTGGATAGTAGACAAAGACATCCCGTGTTTGACCAATTCGATAGGCTCTATCGGTTGCTTGATCTTCTTTAGCTGGATTCCAGGTACGGGTATAGTGAATAACATGGTTGGCGGCCTGGATATTGACGCCAAAACCAACTGCTAAAGGCGAGAGTATGATGACGCCGAATCCCGGTCGTTCTTGAAAGGTTCGGATCCTTTTTTGTCGACTATTTACGGCTGATGCAGCGGCTGACGTTGTGCCATTGATAATATCGGGCAAAATGCCGAATCGTTGAGCAATGTAAGCTTGAAGTTGACGTTGCAGGTCATGAAACTCAACGAAGACAATGACTTTTTCGTTGCGTTGCTGGATTTCTCCCAAAGCCGATAAAAGCCATTTTAATTTCGGTGACTTGATTTCATGGTCGGATAATGACTCATACAAATCAGCCTTCCTGCCCTGCGGGTAAGGGCTTGAGCACAACTGGCGTAAATACTGTATCAATCCTAAATGATTATTGCCGATTTGGTTGGATTGGTTTACTCGATAGCTTTGAACTGCTTGTGCATATAATTGCCGTTGGTAGTTCGATAAAGGCAAATCCCGACAACTATCGACTTCGATTTTGCTCGGTAAGTCTTTTGCTACCTGTGCCTTGGTTCGACGCAAAGTTTGCGGATCGATTAACGATTGCAACTGGTTAACCCTGGCTTTTTCCTCGTCGGTTTTAGCTTCGATAGGTCGGCGATAACGTGAGCCAAAATCGTTTAAAGCACCCAGCAAGCCCGGCTGAATAAAATCGAATAAGCACCATATGTCCGCTAGCGAATTTTCTACGGGGGTTCCCGTACAAGCAATCTTAAAGCGAACATTTTGCTTTTTGGCTGCGCGAGTAACCAATGCACCTGGATTCTTAATTTTTTGTGCTTCGTCGCAAACCATAATTGACCAAGCCTGAGCAGCCAGCGAGAACTCCAAGTCACGGAGGGTTTCGTAGGTCGTCAGCACAATCTTTGCGTTGCTTATCCAATTAGGCACTAGAAACTTCACCAAGCCTTCCTGAATTAACTGCGGATCAATCTCGGATTTGTCCAGTTTCTTATCGCGTAAGCTTGGCCCATAGAGCATCATCACGGGCAATCTGCGGGGCAGGAAAAACTTTTCGATTTCTTCTTGCCAATTTTCCAGTAACGAAACCGGGGCAACGATCAGCATGGGATCAATGTCTGGCTGGTCTTCTAAGCAGCGAGCCATAAAGGTGAGAATTTGTAGCGTTTTGCCCAATCCCATGTCGTCGGCTAACAGCGCACCGCGGCAATAGTCTGGCGTATATCGCCAAAGATTTTGCAACCAAGCCACACCTTGCAGTTGATGTTGTTTTAGCTGAATTGATTCGCGTAAAGATTTAGGTAATAACGGTTGGGCGTCATTGGGTAATTCAAGCGTTTTCTGTCTGTCTTCACGATAATCAATCCGGTCAATATTGCTTTTCAGTATTAACGATTGTCCGTTTGGCGAAGCGTGGGTGGCTTGAAAAGACCCTTGTAAAACTTCGTTTTCCGCATGATCTATTGCATTCAGCAGGTCTTTCGCTTCAACAATGCTGACTGGACGTTGAACCCCAGGAATATTTACTTGTTCTGAGCCTTCTATTTCAGCTTTATTAATAGCGTCCTGAATAGCATGTCGACCTTGCTGGTCAATTGGAATGCTCTGAGTCGGCGTGGTGCCTTGCTCAGCAACGCTAAATCCAAACTCAACGTTGTCGGGCACCCAGCCCGCCTCATCGGATTTGCGAGCGATATAGGGTGAAACATATTTCTTTTCAACACCAATTCCCTCAATCCGGTCAGAGTAACGACCCAAATCAAAAATATCGGCGTAGGCAAGCCCAACTGAATGTTTAGGCTGCCATTCATTAAAAATCAACTTTAGGTTTTCTAATTGGAATTCTGCATCGCCAAGGATTTCCAATTCGTAACCTTTCCAAAGCAGGCACTGCCGACCTGCTTTAAACTGCTTCTCAAATTGGGCTATAAATTCGCCCAATTGCTGAACATGTTCAAATTGAAAACAGCTGCTGTAATTAGATTCGGAACCGGTGGATTCGATATTTAACGATACTCCGGTTATTTTTCCCGTTTCATCATAGTTTGGATCAATGAAAAATCGCTCAAAATTGATACCCGCTGCTGTCCGCGCTTCCTCAAATTGATTTTCATCAATGACAGCAATGGCATCGTCGCCTAAAGTCGCATACGGATTTCGGATGAATGCTTCAGCCCGCTGACCGGACACATAGCGTCCGGGCCAGCGCCGCAGTTCCTGTAAAACCGAGCGAACCTGCGGCGACACCAAAACTTGCACAATGCCTTGCCCGTCTGGAATATCGTAACGTTCGGGAACCGAACTGTATCTATCAAAAGTTTCTAGCCATTTGCCGGGCGCACCGTCGAAGTCGGGGTCAACTTGTACAGTTTTTGCGCCATTACTCTTCGATTGATGCAAGTGCAGCATGAGTTTTTCAGGCGACAAAACTACGGTCCGCTGTAAAAAATCTGCCATTGATACTTTCGCCGTGCAGGCATATCGCCGGATAAGGCTCCAGGACTGACGATTTCTCTGTGGAGATCGATCTTGGGCGGATAATCCGTAAAACGCTCGTACCTCTTTCACTAGATGCCAAACTGGTTCGCTTAGTAGCCAACTTTGATTTTGAAGGGTGATGATGGCACCTTTTATTGTTGGCGCAGTGATTAACTTATGGCCCCGGCCATCCCACCAATCGCCGAAGGTAATGCGAAAGTCGTTATCCTCTAACGAGCCTTGACTAGACAAACTAGGTTTGTAAGCCGTTAATGCAGGTAGTTTTAGCAACTTTAATAAATCACCAGCATGGCCTTCTTCACTGGCTAAGTAGCGGTATAAGTCTTCCCAAGCCAGAAACAAATTGTTGTCTTTAGGTATTATGAAACCTAACTCCTCCAATTGGTTTAACAAGCTGAGGGTTGCAGAATCGTGTCCTAAAATCACCCATTGATTCTGCCAGTCGTCAAGACTAGGCTCGACGGTGTAAAAAACCCCTTCATGCGTGTACCGAGAAATAACCTGATGGGATAACGTCGATACACTTTCTAATGTGCGTTGAGTTCCAAACGGCCAAAATTTAGACAATCCACTCACGCAAGCCACCAACCTTTATTTTGTTGATACTGAAAACCTGTTTTTCTCAGTGCGTCGGCTATCGTTGCCTGTTTATCAGAAGTGCGAACCCAAACTGCACCGCCAAGGTTCCTATGATCATCAAAATGGAGATTGTGCATAGCACAAAACTCTCGGAGCTTATCGAGGTCAATCGGTTTCAATTGGTGGTTACTGCGCGATGATTCCTCCGTTAATTTTCTATTTTGTGAAGGACTAAAAGAGGGTGATATTCGCTTGGAAGCAGAGAATGGGTCTTGATGAGCATGATTTTCCATAGGGGCGGCATTTGCATATTTAAGTAGCGATTTTGCAAATTCTTGTTGCCAACCATCGAAATGCGATAGCTTGCCTTGCCAGCCTGGATGTCGTGTGTTTTTTAGACCTGATTGCGTTCCCGCTACCGAAGTTTGTCCTGTAGCAAAAGGCAGGTTATTGAAGCTAAATACATGACAGGCATTATTTTGTTTACCAAACTCGATGAAAACGAAGTTGCCAATTTTCATCAGGAAAGCATTATCGTAATTTTGATTACTGCCTTCCAATCGCATGCAATGCCCTTCCATTTGTTTCCGAATTCGTTTGTAATCGGTCTGCTGGTTATAAAAGCTGAAGTTCCCCAATGCCAACCAAAAATCTTCAATTGCTTCAGCATACTGCAACCAAAACTCCATGCGCTGAGTATCGGCCTGACGATCAGCCTGTAACAGCTCAAAAAAGTCCTTAATATGCTGCTTGGTCAACCACAGCTTGACCATGTTAGTAGCCGTCTCACCAATCTGGGCGTGCCACATTGGTTTATTGGCTTCCAGCCAAGGGCTTTTCCATTCCCGTAAAGCCGTATCCCGCAAACCGTGGTGTTCGGGGCGATTAACACACGCTTCATAACGTCTTAGCAGCAAGGCTAAGCCTTTGGTGATCAACAAGGTATGCTTATCCAAAAGCTGAATTAACGGTGCAATCTGCTGCACAAATTCAGGGTCTTTCAAATCGGTTGATGCTTGAACGTGAGCTATAACCAGTTCATCCATTACCCAGGTGTCGTCATCAACACCCAGGCGATTTTTCAATTCATCAACGATCTTCAAATCGCCGGCTAGCAACGCCTTGGCATAAGGCTTACAAGGCGCATCCGCTAAAAGATTTTTATGTTGGTACAGTGCTTGCGCCCAATCCATAACGGGTTTCTGTTTTGCGAGGGCTTGACAATGTTGGGCCAATAAATCACGAAGTATCAACCAGTTTTTGCCACCAGTGACTAGCTCAGTAGCATAGCAACGATAATTGAAATAGCTTTTTAGCAAGCCTTGATAACAACGGCGAAATTTGCGGGGTTCCTGTTGAAGATGCTCGACTGTTTTAAGCAAGTCTGTAAAAAGCACATCATGTTCAATCAATCTTGTCGATTCAGCACCATAGGGCGAAGATACTCCGAAACAAATGTATTTGATGTCACGAAAAGTGTTTAATTGCCCGGTATTTAGATAGGCAAGCACGGCAGACTCAATGCCGTGTGGGTCAGCAGGGACTGTGGCAATATCACCAAATTCACGCCGCAATGCCTGAGTACTCAGGGCCATTTCATGACTTAAATCAGGGAATGGCGACTGGAATGCCTCATGATTAATTTGCCGGAGTCGTTCGCGAAATGAATGGATCGGATTCATGACCCGGTTAACATGGAAACTGTTCGGTGTATTCGTTCATAGAATCATAACTGACGGTTTTCTGATTACTTAGGCGTTTCACAAGTGGGCATCAAATTAAGCCGTTGGGCCCGACGTGCAAATTTACGATCATCAAATGTCACAAACGTATTGCACTGTTTTGATGCCGCCAAATGCAAAGCATCTGCAAACTCAAGCCCGGCCCGGCACCAAGTAATCGCAGATTGTAACGAGGCGTCGTCTTCAATGATGACATTTGGCAAGCCTTGCAAATGTTCAAAAACAGCCATCACTTGCTCGGCTGGAAAGCGAAACTTTTCAGCCTGTGATAACACCCAGAAAAACTCGAGTAATACTGTTTTGGTCACGAATAATTGGGGTTCATCTCTGAATAATGCTAATGCTAGCGCGGATTGCAAAACATCATCCTGCGCGTAGTATCTAACCAAAATATTGGTATCGACCGACTTCACAGTGATTGCACCGCACCTTTAGCTATCGCATCCTCCATTTCCTCCAGACTGACCGTCGGCCCGGAATAGCCCAGGATTTTGGGGCCGTCTTCAACCCGTGAAGGCGGGTTGGTTTTCACCGGTCGCATGACGATGGCGTCGCCTTGGCGCTCAAAGATCAACTCGACACCGGGCTTTAAACCCAGGGCATGAATAAGATTGTCTGGAATATGGACGTCGCCGTGACTGGATAAGGTTGGCATATCGGCTATTCTCGAAAAAATTGAACTAAATGGATTCTCGCGTTTTCAGCTATAAAGCGCAAACACCAAAATTTTCATCACTGTTCGATGTAACACGAGCAGATTCCTTGATACCCCGAAATTCCAGTCGCAATTCAATTCGACGGCTTTCTTCCAGAGTCTCTTTTTGCGAGTTGGATGAATAGCCGCCGACCAAAAATAATTGGCGGATATCTTCATGTTGTTGACGCGACAGTTCAGCTTCACCGGCATCCTGCTTTGCCAATAATACACATAGTACACGCTGACTACGCTGCATACTGAGGTTAAGATTAAGTAAGTAACTACCACGTTTGTCAGCAAAGCCTTCCACGACGATACGTTTTAACCAAGCTTTACCCAGTTCGCTGTTGGCAACGCCCAGCACATGTGGAATAAAAGCACGTAATAATCGAGCCTGATCGGGTTTGAGTTGGTGGCTCCCGGTATCAAAGCGAGCGCGGTCGCCAAAATCGACGACTTGTCGGTCACGGTTGACGTGGATACCGGTAAATTGTGGGTCGTTTTGCGCGGCGAATTCGATTTGATCCAGCAGCTTGTCGATAGCGTCTCGGCGAGCATCGGTCGCCCGTTGTTCTTCGGAAACGGTTTTAGTCACCGCCAGCAATGCCACACTCATCACCAACAGAAACATCACCATTAATGCCGTCATTAAATCGGCGAATGAAATCCAGAACGGCTTTTCTGCTTCGTCTTTGAGCTTCTTGCCAGAGCTAATTCGCGCACTAAACATGATCTATCTCCTTGCCGGGATAGTCTCAACCACATCACCCAATTCAGCAATTGCCGATTTTAGAATATCAACAGCGTCCTTCAGCTGTTTTTGATAATCGGTATTGCTGGATTTTATCGCTTTCGTCAGATTACCCGTGAAAACTTCATGGGCATTTGCCAATTCTTCGCAGATTTCTTTAAAAATACCATCCACCGACGATTGCGCCTGTTGCAGATGGTCGGCTGATAGCTTGATTTGATTAACTAAACCTTGCGATACACTGGCATCCAGTTTGGCAATTTCTACCGTGGACTTAAGTGCGGCCACCATTTCAGACAGCGTTTTACCCGCTTTGTCATAGTCAGTTAGTGCATTCTGTACGGTAATTGCAGTGCTATTCAATGCTACAGAAGTTGTGGCAATTTTGTCACTGACACTACTCGTCTGTTGCATAACCCCTGCAACACTGTCACCCGCTTTGGCAAAGTTTTCGGCAGACAGTGCCAAGGTTCCTGCACTTGCTTCCATACGCTGGGTATTGTCTTTGGTGACATCGCGCATGGTTGCAACAGCCGCTTGCATTGATGAAACAACATTATCGGTTTGACCGAGCATGGTCTGAACTTGTTCGGTCAATTGCTCGATCAGGTGTGCGCTTTGTTCGGACATGTTTTGTTGTATGGCTGAAGCGCTTTGAAGCAGCTTATTTTGTTGTTCTTGATGATTTGCGGCTGCTGAGTGCGCTTGGTTTTGCAGTTGCTCTGTAATAGCTGAAACCTGTTCACCCAGCAATGACAGCGTGTTTTGTATTTGGGTGCTGGTTTCCGATTGTGATGACTGCATCATGTCACGCAATTGGGTGACAAACTCGGTCATGGTTGTATTCAGCGCCAACTGCCGGGATTCCATGCTTTCCAGGGCAACGCTTAATCGCTCGCTCATGGCATCAGCGGCATTTTTTCCTGCATCATCCAGATTGTTCGCCAGTTGATCGAATCGAGCAACGGTAGACTGCATGGCGGAAGTCGTCTGCTGTAATAGCTGGTTAATCGCACCCATTTGCCCACCAAACGAATCTTCAAGTTTTGCAGAAAACGTCACCAGGGCTTCATTCAATGCTTTAGTCACGACTTGGCCGTTGGTGTCGGTAGTCGTGTTAACAGCTGCGGCGATTTTTTGCAGTGGATCGCTCAAGCTATCTGTGATGGCGTTGGCGATTCTGTCACCGCTTTGTTCGGTTGTTTGAACTTGAGCATGAGAGCTGGCCGCGAAACTGGCCGCTATAGAGTCTGTTTGCTGTTTAATCATTTCAGCAAGCATTTCTTTAAGATCAGTTACCAAGGCATCTTTTAACTGTGCAGTTTGCGTGGCACTGCTTTCACCGGCGTTAACAAGTCTTGCTAGATATTCTTCGCCAGCACCGCCCTCGAAAAGTTTATCGAGTTCCTGGCATAATTCTTCAACCTGCTTGATTCGGCCACTGATGCATAATTTTTCGAGGAGCGTTGTTAACATTGCTAAGCCTATGGCTATCGCAGACATATAAAAAGCTTCCCGGACCCCAAGAATCAGGTGATCAAGGCTCAGTCGTACTTTTTCTGGATCGCTACTTACCGAGAAATTTGATAGTCCCCTTAGTAGTCCGATAAAGGTGCCGAGAATACCAATGCCAGTCAAAATGCCTGGCTGGTGCTTGAAATATTCTGTTTTGAGCTCAACACCGATCAGTGTCTCAACATTGAAAATAGACTCTGCCGGAACGGTAGATCGCCAGCGAACAACACGTTCCTGACCAAATTCGTCAGGGGCGGTCTGTGGATGCAATGATTCCTCGAACTCCGACCAGCAATATGCGAGCTTGGAAGAAGTCATGATGTCTTTACCAATCAACTCTACGTTGATTGCTTGTCCGTCCCCTTTAATGTCTTTCAGTTTCGATATTGCCCGTTGTAGTTCTCGACTTAAGCGAAATGACGGCAACAAAAATTTGATGATAAAAAATACGATCAATCCAAAGATGATGGACCCCAAAACCCATAAATGCCAGTAGGTTCTGAGGTTCTCTTCGGTGATATAGTCCATTGCAATTCCTTTTATTTAACGATTAGCTGAGTTACTTATATGGTTTTAGAACGGGTTTTATTAATCATCATCTAGCACCATTGAAGGGTTAACCACCTGATCGACACCAATTTCCAAGGTTTCTACACCTCTTAGCTTACGCTCCATGGCTTTAGTACGGGTTGTTTGTAGTGTTTCCAGGGTATTAGAAGCTGAGTTGATATGTTTATGTACCGCTGCTAATTGCTCGGAATATTTGACAAATTCGGTTTTGACCTCGGCTAAGACCTTCCAAACTTCGCTGCTGCGTTTTTGCACCGCCAAAGTTCTAAAACCCATGTTCAAGCTGTTTAACAGGGCTGATAACGTAGTAGGGCCAGTGATGGTAATTCGGTAGGCGCGTTGTAAGCGGTCGAACATCTCCGGGTGGCGCAACACTTCCGCATAAAGGCTTTCCACCGGCAAAAACATGATGGCAAAATCAGTGGTATGAGGTGGGTCTATGTATTTACTACTGATGTCTTTGGCGAAACTTTCCACCACTTTTAAAAGTTGTTTTTGGGCAATGTCAATTGCTGTGATGTTGCCTTCTTCCCAAGCGGCTAATAGGGCTTGATAGGTTTCCAACGGGAATTTGGAATCAATCGGCAACCAAACGGTTTTTTCGTCGGATTTGCCGGGTAGTTTAATGGCGAATTCCACATTCTCCCGGCTACCTTGTTTGGTTGCCACATTAACGGCGTATTGGTCAGGCGAGAGGATTTGCTCGAGGATATTGCCCAGTTGATATTCACCGAGAATACCTCGGGTTTTGACATTGGACAGCACCTTTTTCAAGTCGCCAACCCCAACCGCCAATGTTTGCATTTCGCCCAAACCTTTATGGACTTGTTCTAGGCGGTCGCTGACCTGTTTGAACGATTCACCAAGGCGTTTTTCCAGAGTGTCGTGCAATTTTTCATCGACGGTTTTGCGCATTTCATTCAATTGCAGAGTGTTATCTTCACGGATAGCTTTTAACTGATTTTCGATGGTCTGTTTGACTTCGAGAATGCTATTTTTGGCTTGTAAGTTTGCATCGGCCTGCTGTTTGCCCAAGTCCGAAAATTTGCTGCGAAGTTGTTCTCCAAAATCCTTGATGCCTTCAGAAAACTTGCCTTCAAACGATTTCAACCCGCTGTTGAGTTCGTCACGGTTGACTTTGGCATCGGCTTTGATCGTTGTTTCAAAAGCGGTGAAACGTTCAAGGGTCTTATCGCGAAATTCGTCCTGTTTTTGATTCAGTGCATTGCTGGTGGTTCGTAATTGATCGTTGAACGCCTTGATACCATCAGAAAACTTACCCTCAAACGATTTAAGCCCACTGTTGAGTTCGTCACGATTGACCTTGGCATCGGTTTTGATGGTTGTTTCAAAAGCGGTGAATCGTCCTAGGGTCTTGTCGCGAAATTCGTCCTGTTTCTTGTTCAAGGCCTCGCTGGTAATATGAAAGGACTCGGAAACACTTTTCTGGAATTCGTTGGAATGACTAATCAGTTTTTCCGACAAATCGTTAAACGCTGTTTTGAATGATTGTAGCTGTTGGGTTTGAATTGAATTGTTTTCGGAAATCCGCCTAAGCAAAGTATCTTGCAAAGTTTTGAAATTGTCCTGAGTCTCACGGCGGTTATCTGCGCTGACTTCGCGAAGTTCCCGGCGGGACTCAGAAAAACCTTGGCCGATGCTGCTTTCCGCGTTTTGTAACAAACGGGTAAATTCCGGGATAGCAGTATCCGAGTGACTTTTAAGTAAGCGATTGACTTTGATTAGTAACAAAATCAGCAGGATTAAGATTGCTGATAAAAGTAGGACGCCAATAAAAAAGGGTGTTTGAATTAATTCGGTCATATTTAGAGTGTCAAGGTTGTAACTCAACGATAAACTTGAGTTTTTAACGCTAGATTCTACGTTGCCGGGCCATTTAAACCAACTCAAAAAAGATCACTAACTAAATATTTCTTCGCAGTCAGAATGACCGCTATAGGTCAGGGACCAGCCAAAGAGGTTGAAAGCAGCGAGTGGCAGCTAGGGGTCGGTTGGACTCAGTGACGAACGACCGCTTTCAGGAGTCGGAACTCAATGACAGCTTTCCGGCGATGAATCTGAAGAGCGGACAGTCGCCGAGCGACCCAAAAGCGACATTTGAAGCCTTGCGCTCAATGTCGGCAGGGATTCAATGAGCTGACATTCAACGTTCAAATTCACTTGGCAGCGGAAGCCTGCGAAGCAGGCTGTAGCCGGTCGGGTGGAATGCAGCGTTAGGCGTTGGTGTTCGCATAGAACGTGACCAAGTTTCCGTCGGGGTCAAGGATGGCGAACTCCCTCGTTCCCCATGGCTTGATTTGCAACGGGGCATTCGGGTGCACTACGGCTTGGCTCGCGCATTGAGCGTGCAACCCTTCGATTGCTTGGACTTCCACCCTGCAACCTGTTGCTTCCGCAATGTGCCGATCTGTGCAAGCCCAAAAGTGAATTTCGACTGGGCCATTGGAAACAATGCCGTATTCACCTTGGGCTACGTGTACTTTGGTGAAGCCAAGCTTGGACGCGAAGAACTCGACACTTCGCTCGATATCAAGCGATGCGAGAACAGGCGTTGCAGAAATGAATTTAGTAGGTGTGCTCATGCGGGAGTCTCGACGCCCAAGTTATTAAGCTGTTAACAGCATATCTACCACGAAACTTGTGTAGCCACAATAAATCTGTGAACTATAAGAAATTTTCGCTTCCGAATATCATCCAACCTGCGCTAAAAAATCGCTTAATGTCGATATTCGCACCATCCAGGAGTTGCTCGGTCACAGCGATTTGAAAACGACGATGATTTACACCCATAACATGCTGAACCGGACGCTTAAAGAAGCGAAAAGCCCGTTGGATTTTTAAGCCAATCAAAATCATTGGCAGCAATGAGCCAGTTTGCAGTCAGTGGTCAATGAGTGTTCTGTGGCGGCAATCTGGCCGCTTGGTTGAGGTCGCCAACGACTGCTTTGCGGTCCGTCAGTTCGTAAAATCTGGATTTGCCTGACTGGCCGGTTTGGAGAAACGCGACCGTCAAGTTTGGGTCGTTCTGATACGGTCGCCAAGGACCGCTTTGTAGCCATCCAGTTCGCAGAATCTGGATTTGAGTGACTGGCCGGTTTGGAGAAACGCGACTGACCGCAAGGGGTCGTCACAAGACGACCAAGGGCGTTCCAAATAAGCCCAGTGACAAACTCCTCACTAGCATTCGTTTCAAAAAAGAAATCCTTGCTATCACCAGTCCCTATATATAGATTAAAAAAAGATTATATATAGATTAGCACCCTCAAATTTCAGCGCAAGAGAATTGCTGAAGCCCACGAATAGCATGGCCTGCGGCGATTTCACAACTTGCTCGAAGCGTCGGTCTAATGCCGTGTCAAACGTCGGCCTAATGCCGTGCTTTTTGTCGGTCTAATGCCGTGCCCGTCGGTCTAATGCCGTTACCTTGTCGGTCGAATGCCGTGCCTCCGTCGGTCTAATGCCGTATCCGCGTCGGCCTAATGCCGTATTGAGCGGCTTCGACCGACCCAAAATAGCGTCGGTCTAATGCCGTGCTTTTTTAGAGTTGCTGGTCGCCCAGAAAACGTTGTTGACTGGGCGTCGGTTGGCGTTTGATTTTCACCATATCATCAGAAAATTCAAAGCTAGCCAAAGTGCCAATACTCACCAAGGCCTCCAGCGCTTTACCCAACCGATATTTGAAATCGCGCAGGGTTTTCGAACCACTGCCGCTCAGTCGGTGAATGGTGGTAATTTTCATCGGGAACGGAGCGGCATGGGATGACAAAAAACCGTGTAACCATAATGCCAAGGGTTGTTTGCGCAATTTCTGCCGCTGTTCGAATTCAATGTAGGTGTAGCCCTCTTCGAACAGGCGCAGCATGGATTCGGTCAATTCCACTACGTAGCGCTGCGTCCGTTCATCACGGTAATAGCGCAAGAAGCCTTTTTCACCGAAGGCATCCCGGCCGTGAAAGGTGATTTCGACAAAAGCGCCGCCCAACCGGGCCATCGATTCTTTCAACCATTCATGTTGGCTTTTGCCGCTACCACGCCCCAATGCCGTCAACAGGGCATGGGCACTGAAGGTCACGCTAAAACCCGGTAATTGCTGCCGAGACAAGTGCACGATCTGCATCCAGACATCGAGATCGGATTGGTTGAGTTGTATGCCGAGGTAGCGAACCTCAATGCCATCGACCGCAGCCAACAATGTTCGTTTTTTGTAGGCAATGCGCTCCTTGCCTTGGATGCCGGCGAACAATGCGCTCCGTAAGCAAGCATTGGGCGTACCGCGTATCACCGACGGCCAATTGGGCAGTGAAGTCATGGGTTCGACGACCCGCAATTTGGCCTTTTTCCGCTCCGTCAGAGATTGAAAACGTTCGGTGAGATTATCGAGCGAATGGTTGGTGGTATTTCTGTCCATGACGACCACCTCACTTCTTCAAGCTGCCTGGATGACAACCATGACTCAAAACGTCGTGCGGAATCGGCATGGTTTTGACTAACGCCCGCTCCTCCGATGTCATATCGAGCTGATGATGACAATATTTTCGCCAAGCACGTTCAGTGACCAGTGTATCGTCATCCTGGCGATCGGGAATGTGCGACGCGCTGACATCGAGAACGCGATCCGATGAGTCGTCGCTTGCCACGTAAACGCCAAGCGGCTGATCGACTTGCCTGACAACGTGTTCAATCGATGCAGACCGTAATACCGAACCACCCAATCCTCCTGTCTGCCAAGCGTTATCCAGGCGCCAGGGTTGTTCGGGTTGAATCGGCACAATCGATTCGATGATAGTCTCGCTCACGGCGGCATCGGGCCGATTCAGCGAAGTACAGGCCGTGCCGCACAGTACGGACACAAGACAATGGATTGCGAGCGATTTGGATTTCATGAGAGCTCCAGGGGTAATTAAAGGGAGCTCGTTACACTAAACACTCTTTTGCCAGGCCTGCTTGCAGCTGACGTCGAATTCGTCGTCAGCTGCAAACGACGATTGAAAAATTCCCGGCAAGATGCGGCGTTATGGAAAATACGCCTTCGACGCTCATTACCCGCATCCGCCAACGTCTGTTTGGCGTCGAGTCCGCGCCTATAGGTCCGGTTGCGACAACGATTGATGAGGACGTGCCGCGTTATCCGCCCTTCATGAAGGGTCTGCCGGCTGCGCCTGTGGAACGCATCCTGTCCAGTCAAACGGAATTGATTGCGGCCATTGAACAGGCGCTGGCCATGCCGGATAGTCTTTATCAAACCATAGCTGCGCCGGTCATACGCCGTTATGCCGCCTACAGCCACTTGTTGCCGGCGTCGGAGTCGCATCATCATCGCGGCGCCGGTGGCTTATTTCGGCACGGATTGGAAGTCGCCCATTGGGCCACTTTGGCTTCTCAAGGTAGTTTGTTTGCCACATCAGCATCACCCAAGGAACGAAAAGCACAAGAATTACGCTGGCGTCTGGCGGTCTGTTTTGCCGGGCTGTTGCATGACATCGGCAAACCGGTCGCCGATATCGCCGTGGTCGACGCACAAGGGCAACATACCTGGAACCCTTGCGATGAAAACATCACCGACTGGGCTTTGCGAAATGAGATCGACCGATACTTTCTTCGCTGGCGGGATAACCGCCATAAACGCCATGAACAGTTTTCTGCCTTGGTGATCGAGCGCGTCCTAACTCGCGAAGCGCGCACATTCATTCTGGAGTCTGGCCCCGACATCATGCAGGCCATGCTGGAAACCATTAACGGTTTGGACCGCGGCTCCAAAGTTTACGCACTGGTGATAACCGCCGACTGCAAAAGTGTGGAACGGGATTTAAAAGCGCATTATCAAAACATCGACTCGGCCTTGGGCATGCCGGTGGAAAAGTACTTGTTCGACGCCATGCGCCGCTTGGTCAAGTCCGGACAATGGACCGTCAACGAAAAAGGCGCTCGACTATGGCGTTTTGAGGATGGCCTGCATATCGTCTGGCGTGCCGGTGCGCAGGACATCGTCACCCTGCTGGCCAAGGACAAAGTTCCCGGCATTCCGCGCGACGAAGACACCTTGGCGGACATCCTAATCGAACGCGGCTTGGCAATCCCTAAGTCCTGGCCGGATGGTCGGCAATACCGCTATTGGCAAATGCAGCCTGAAGGCTTGGAAAATCCGCTGTATCTGTTGCGCCTAAAATTCGCGGAACTGATTTTCAGCGGCGAGCCGCCAACCGTGGTTGAAGCGCGCGAAATTAGCGAACAGGATGCAACTGCGGTAAACCCCGAACCCGTTACCAATCCGGCACCGAAAATCAGCAAACCGGCAAAAGCCAAGAACGTTGCGGTTCTGAAGCCACCCCAACGCCCAGATAATCTTGCGTCAATTTTGCCAAAAGCAACACCACCAGAACCCGCAAATGACCCAAGCACCCTACCCGATTCGCGGCTAATCGAATCGGCACCACGCACTTTGAATTCTCAAGGCGCGAAGGACCTGAATACCTTGCCATCAGATCCCGATCAAGGACTGTCGCAAGCCAAATCAGCCGATAGTTCCCCTTCGTTGTATCAGTCAGTACAACCTGAAAGTACAGCGCCAGTTGCGGCGACCAATACAGAAACAACTAATTCGGCCGCAAAACCCGATCTCTCAACGACGGATACAAAAAGCATCTCTAATCCGGTCGATAGCGCCAAGTGCTGGCTGGAAAACCACGGCAATGCCGGCCAATGGCTAATGGACATCTCTTCTATGCTTAATCAAGGCCAATGGCAGTTAGGCAGCGATATTCTGGAAGTTCAAGACAAATATTTGCTGCCATTTCCAGCTACCGCCGAAAAACTCGCCGTCGATCCGCCCCAGTTCATCAAAATCCTGGAGGACAACGGTTGGCTGGTGACCGATGTCCTGTCGCCGATGCGCAAGGTACAAACCATCCAATCGGTCCGCGGCGTCCTGCTGGCATTGGAACCGAGTTTGGCTCTGAAGGCATTAGTGAAATCCCAAGCCAGAGTCACGCGGACAGCGCCATCTGCGCAAACCCCAAGCAGCAATGCTGACAAGAACAGAGATCCAGTTAAGTCTTCTCAGCCTAAATACGAGGCCTTTCGAGAGCCTAAGCCTGTCCGGCCCAAATCAAACGCGACAGGCAAGCAAAAATCAATATATGGCAACGCACCAGACTGTTCGATCAATTCCGAGCCAGATAAAGCAAGTTCTTCCCTAACAACCCCACCGGTAAAACCCGGAACAATCGACTTGCTGATTACACATGTGCGGCAACAAAACATTCCGCCCGATGAATCATCGCCAGAAGGCAACTGGCACACAGTGTCCAATACCGCGCTGGAACAATTTCTGTCGCAACATTCGACGATCAAGCGCACTCGCCTGATGCTCGATATCGCCAACCATCCGGATTGTCGATCGATCAGTGCCACAGAAGGCATCCAGGTTCGGTTACGCCCTTGAAATCCGATTACGACTACCAGTTTCCCTGGCGCCCCATCTTCGAGGTGTATGCCATCAGCGGCTGGCTGGGCGGGGCTGGTCTGGCGTATCTGACCAGTCGCTGGTCGGGTTTGCCGCGCGAACCTTTCGATTGGTTGATGACGGCGTGCGGAGTGATGGCGTGTTGGCGGTTGTCGCCGGCGCTGAGTCTTTGGTACCGCAAACGCCGGTTGCGTCAGTTTCGATTCCAATACCTGGATGCCGAAAAGCTTGTAGCGATGGTGAAACATCATCCCGAGGCCTTGTGGTTCGGCTGGGGATTTGATTGGGTACAAAAGCATGCGCAATTGGCGTATGAGATTTTGAAACGCGATGTATCGACCTTGATACCCAGCGATCATCAACGCATGGGCTCGGCCTGGATACACGGCCTGGAAGTCTCCGAAAACGACATTCGTCAGCCCTTGCAGCATACCGCCGGCCATACGCTGCTGGTCGGTACCACCGGCGCCGGCAAAACCCGCGCCTTTGATGTGTTGGTCACTCAGGCCGTCTTGCGCGGCGAGGCCGTGATCATCATCGATCCCAAAGGCGATAAGGACTTGATGGCCTGCGCCAAGCGCGCCTGCACCTTGGCCAAGCGCCCAGATCGTTTCGTGTATTTCCATCCGGCGTTTCCCGAAGACAGCGTACGACTCGATCCCTTGCATAACTTCAACCGGCCTTCGGAAATCGCCAGCCGTATCAGCGCCATTTCGCCCAGCGAAAGCAGTAACGATCCGTTCAAGGCCTTTGGCCAAAAATCGTTGGATAACGTGATTCAGGGCTTGATGGTGATCGAGGAGCGACCAACCCTGGTCAAGTTACGCCGTTACCTGGAAGGCGGTCCTTCGACATTGGTAATTCAAGCCCTGGAACGCTATTTCGACAACAACCTGGGCCATTGGCGACAAGAGGCGCGGCCTTACCTGAAGAATGCCAAGGACATCGATTCCAAAGCACTGGGCCTGGTTAAGTTTTACCGGGAGGTCGTGCAGTATCAACTGCCGAATCTGGATCTGGAAGGCCTGTTGTCTTTGTTCGAGCATGACCGAGCACATTTCAGCAAGATGGTCGCCTCCTTGATTCCGATCATGAACATGCTGACCTCCGGTTCATTGGGGCCTTTGCTTTCGCCCAACCCGCACGACGTGGATGATCTGCGTCCCATCACCAATACCGGTCATATCATCGAAAAAGCCCAGGTTGCTTACATCGGTTTGGACTCGTTATCGGACGGCATGGTGGGCAGCGCGATCGGTTCGATTCTGTTGGCTGACTTGGCAGCCGTCGCCGGCGATCGTTACAACTACGGTGTCTCGGACCGACCGGTGAATGTGTTTGTCGACGAAGCCGCCGAAGTCATCAACGATCCCTTTATTCAGGTGTTGAACAAAGGCCGCGGCGCCAAGATTCGCTTGTTCATTGCCACGCAAACCTTTGCCGATTTTGCCGCCCGTACCGGTTCCCAGGACAAAGCGCGGCAGGTACTGGGCAACGTCAACAACCTGATTGCCCTTAGGATCATGGACAGCGAGACCCAACAGTACATCACCGACAATCTGCCCAAAACCCGCTTGAAATACATCATGCGCACCCAGGGCGTGGCCACCAGTGCGACCAATCCCACGGTGTTTTCCGGCAATGTCGGTGAACGCCTGATGGAAGAAGAAGGCGATTTGTTTGCACCGCAGTTGTTGGGGCAACTGCCGGACCTGCATTACATCGCCAAGTTATCCGGCGGCCGGATCGTCAAAGGTCGCTTGCCGATTCTGCGGTCGGAACTGGATCGCCAACGGGACCGCCAAGGTGCGAGCTCATGACCCGCAATCTGTTGTTCAGCCTGATGCTCTGGCTACTGGAAGTAATCCTGGTGGCCAGTTTTGTGTCGGACCGCTGGACGCGCGAACTTCAGCGCGCCGAAGACCGGATGATGATCGGCTATTTTGGCGCCGAAAAAGAATCTCAAATCAGCCGTACCGCGCAGCGCTGGTTTGATCGCTTGTTTGTCAGCACCGGGATTCGAGACAGCGTGTTCCGCTATTTCATTCCGACCGAGCGCGAACGCCAGATGTCTAAAGGCTTCGAGGATGTCGGGCGCAATGATTTGTTTCCCTTTATCGAAAGCCGACTGAATGTGCTGTGGGACACGATCTTTCAAATGATCAAGCGCCTGACCACCGCCTGCATTTGGTTGCCATACTTGGCAGCTGCCTTATTGCCGTTTGTCGTAGACGGACTGGTGCGGCGCAAAATCAGCCAGACCAACTTTGATTACCCCAGCCCCATGGCGCATCGCTACAGCCTTTATCTGATTCTGGGCGCGCTGTATCTATTGCTGGTCAGTTTGACCTTACCGTTTCCGATTCCGCCGCAAGCCATCCCGATAGGCGTTTTTGGCGTCGCCTACGCCGTCAACGTGCTGTTGGCCAATACGCAAAAGCGGGTTTAGTGAGCGTCGCCATGGATTTCATCGCGTTTTTACCGGGCGACGGCCAAGGGATAATCGCGCCGGAGACCCTTAAAATCTACTGAGTCAGCAAACGATGCCGCCAAGCATACGCTGTGGCTTGAGTACGATCCGTTAAATAAAGCTTGGAAAGAATATTGCTGACATGGGACTTCACCGTTTTTTCGCCAATGCCCAGCTTCTCGGCAATCAACACATTGGAAAGCCCTTGAGCAAGCAATAACAGAACCTGCATCTCCCGGTCACTGAGTTCTTCATGAAAAGGACGTTCACTGTGACGACGCGACATAGCGGTCATTAACAACGTCGCAATGCGCGGACTTAGGGTACTTTCGCCCCGTGCGGCAGCGCGAATGGCCGCCACCAATTCATCCGGGTCGGTATCTTTCAGCAGATAGGACAGTGCGCCGGCCTGCGTAGCCTCGACCACGGTTTGCTCGGTTTCAACCGAAGTGAGAATAACGATATGGGTATGGGGACTTGATCTTTTGATGCGTTTGGTGGCTTCAATGCCATCCATGTCCGGCATGACGATATCCATCAAGACAACATCAGGTGAAAGTTCCTCGCATAGGGCAACGGCTTGCCTGCCGCCGAGTGCGGTAGCCAGCATTTTAAGATCTTGCTCGGATGATAATAAGGCATTCAGGCCCCGGCAAACAACGCCGTGGTCGTCAGCGGCGATCAGGGTGATAAAAGATGCTGATTCAGACTTCACTAAGGTGTTCCTCCCAAGTAATTGCAATGGTTGTTCCCTGGCCTGGTGCGGTTTCGATTGAGAATGTGCCAACGGGGAGTGAAGCGGCACGCTCGCGCATGGAAAGAATGCCCATCCCCTCGGTGGGGAGCGTTGGATTGAAACCCATGCCATCGTCTGTTATCAGCAACTCGAAACGCATTGCTGATTTGACCACGCTGATGACAATTAGCTTTGCGTTTCCGTGCCGTACGGCGTTGGTAACGCTTTCCTGAATAACGCGACTTACCACAAAAAACAGGCTGTCCGGCAGCATTAAATCCGGCGGAACGACGCAATGGATATGCACATTAAATTTGCTCTCCAGATTTTCGCACAAGGTAAGAAGGTTCACCGTAGAGCCCTCCTGTTCCGGGCTAATAATCCGCAGTTCCGCAATAACCCCCACCAGCTGCTCTTGCGCCTGTTTCAAGATAAGCCTGGATTCGAGCAGATTTTGCTTTGCCTCGCCTAAATCCGGCGCTTTTGAACTGATTGCCGCCAGTTGCAGCGCAAGGGCGAACAGATTCTGTTTTACCGTATCGTGCAGTTCTCGCGCCATGCGTGTCCGCTCATCTTGAATCGCGGCTTGTTGTTTCAAGCCCAGCAATTCCTTCAACTGCCCCACCATGATATTTAAGTTGTGGCTATGCTCGGATAATTCATCGGCGTCGTTATCGATAATGCGCTGATCTAAATCCCCCTCACGCCATGCACTGCTAACCGATGTGATATGCCGTAACCGCCGGATAAAGTTTTTCGAGGCTAAATACCCGCTCATCACGATACAGAGGGTAATGACGAATGGCATGAGCTCCGAAACCCAGTCTTCGTCGCGGTAGAATTGCTTGGCGATGCTGAATTTTGCCGTGATCAGCAGGGCGATGCGCCCTTTTTTTGTCGGCTCACGGACGCTAAGCGGGATATTAATAAAAACAGAATGGGGCAAATGCTCGGGGACCAATGCTTCGCCGCCGGAAACAGCGGCACGATGGGTCATTAACAAGGCGATGACGCGTTCATCGGCGCGCATCAGATGTTGTGCAATAGGGCGGTCATTTTCGTCAAATACCACATAGCTTGCGGTTGGATCACTGGAAGAACGTAAGTGATCCGCCACGGCATTATCGTCCAAATTTTCCCGCATCATCAGATCATCAATAATCTCCGGCGCATCGGCGATGTCTTGCGTATCCAGTGCCGCGCTTGCTATCAGGCGCCGTATGGGTTTCAGGCGTTCGGTCACTGTCTGTAAAACAGCGGATGGCTGCATCGCTTCATTAAAATGTTGGTAGTGGATAATGGTGTCAAAAACAGATATCAGCGACTTAATGCCGACTATAGAGACCACCGTGTAAACAAGGGTCAGCTTGAACCAGAAGCGCCTGGTAAACGCCGGGCGGCAGGATGAGATAAATTTTTTCATACGGTCAATATAAAGCAAAGCCCCTCCTGTTACTTCATCCTTAAGGCCTGGCCTTACTCCGCCTTAAGGAGGATTTTTACACCCGCCCCAGTACCGTTGTTGAGTCCAAGTGATCCCGTAATAATGTGACCAAGGGCATATTCGCTCTATGCGCAAACTGCGTAGGTCTTTCTTCTACAACGATCACTTAAAGGTTAACGCCATGAAACTTAACAATACCAATACACTCTTTGCGGCAACCACGCTGACTTTACTTAATGCTTGCGCCTCAGCGCCAACCCCAACCGCCGATGTGAGGGATCCTTATGAAAACTGGAACAGAAAAGTGCAGTGGTTTAATGACGGCCTAGACGATTACCTGATGAGACCAGTGGCACAGAGTTACCAATGGGTAATGCCCGATTTTGCCGATCAGGGGGTGTCGAATTTTTTTAGTAACATCGATGATGTCGGTGTCACCGTTAATTCAGCCTTACAAGGGAAATTTGCCCAGGCAGGTTCGGACAGTGCCAGGTTGGTTGTCAACACAACAGCCGGGTTAGGCGGTTTGTTTGATGTTGCCACCTTAATAGATCTACCAAAACACAAAGAAAATTTCGACACAACTCTGGGCGAATGGGGCGTGGGCACAGGGCCTTATTTAGTGCTGCCGCTTTTTGGCCCGAGTTCCGTCAGAGGCATTGCGGGTGTGGGGGGCAAAATGGTGACTAATCCGCTGCAATACGTCAGTGGCGTGGGGATGATCGGCATCCTCGGTGCCGTAGATAAACGTGCGGACATGTTAGCGATGGATAAAGTCGTCAACGAAGCCGCAACGGATCGATATGAGTTTTTCAAAAACATGTATCTGTCGCGAGACAGATCTATGGGTGGGGTGGGCGGTAATCAGGTAAACGACCCTTTAAAACCTGATGAAGTTGATACTAAATGATGTTTTTCAATAACTTATCAATATAAATCCCACCGTTTGACGACAGGTAGACAATTGCTGGTTGTTGCGCCCGTATTGGCGGTTTTTTGGGGATGCCTAACCTAATTCTTGTTGTTGATGATTTTGGCACCAGCCGCCTTAAGAATGATTAGGTATTCCTAATATCCAGTCAAAGGGGCGGAAATCTAACTAAATTTCAAGAGTGAAACCATATGAAGCCTGGCAAATGAAATCCTATTCAATTCTCGAAATAAACGAAGTTCTTAAAGGCGTGATTTTGGGTACAACGGATCAAAAAATTACAGCTCCGGAACAAATTGAGCTTGCAAATAGTAGCGAGATTTCTTTTATTGGAAACAAAAAATACGAAAAATTTTGGGGAATATCAAAAGCGGCTGTTGCTATTGTAAACGAAGACATTTCGATTGAGCCTGGATTAAATAGGGCTTTTATAAAAGTTAAAAATGCCGAACTAGCGATGTCACGGGTATTAAAACTTTTTGCGCCGCCAATGCCGCTATTCAATAGCGAAATTCATCCAACAGCGGTTGTTGATAAGACCGCCATCATGGGAAACGGGGCAAGGATTGGGGCGGGCTGTTATATCGGTCCGAATGTCGTGCTGGGTGACAACACGACGCTTTATCCCAATGTGACGATTTTTGACGACTGCACTATCGGAAACAACACCATTATTTGGTCGGGTGCGGTCATTCGGGAACGTTGCCATATCGGCAACGATTGCATTTTACACCCCAACGCCACCATTGGCGCCGATGGTTTTGGCTTTAGGCCTTGCCTGGAAACAGGCTTGGCAAAAATTCCACAAATTGGCAATGTGGTAATCGGAAATGGCGTTGAAATTGGCGCCAATTCTTGTGTGGATAGAGGTAAATTCAGTTCAACTGTGATAGGCGATGGCTGCAAAATCGATAATCTGGTGCAAATTGGCCATAACAGTAGGCTTGGCCGCTTTTGCGTGATGGCGGGAAATAGCGGTTTAGCCGGATCGGTAACGCTAGGGGACGGCGTTGTCATCGGCGGCAGCGCTTCCATTAACGACCACGTCACCATCGGTAACGGAGCCATTGTCGGTGGATGTTCGGGCGTAATCGGCGATGTTCCCGCCGGAAAAACGGTATTAGGTTATCCAGCCGTGGAAGCGCGTGTTGCATTAAAACAATGGGCCATTTTGAAAAGGCTGGTTAGTTTTTCTAAAAAATAAGCGCCTTATCCCCATGAAGGCAGTTCAGTTTTCCTCGGCTCGACTTTTCTTTTCAAGACAGTAATGAAGCAATTTAACCTATTCCACTTCGGCCTTATCCTGCCGGCGTTATCCGGCTGCGCTTTGGACGGCGGCTTATTAACAACGGTCGGCCCCGATTACCAAAGCCCGGAACCGCCCACGGCACAGCACTGGTATGCCAAACAGCCCGCTCCGGATGGATTACCGGTCGCGCATCAAGGCGATTTGTCCAGCTTAAGCAAATGGTGGGAATGTTTCGGCGATCCGGTGCTTGATCGATTGCTTGCCGCCGCGCAACAGGAGAGCGCATCCATCGCCAAAGCCAATGCGCAGATTGTAGAAGCCAGGGGCAACTTAGTCAGCTCCGAATCAGTATTCCTGCCGAGTTTGGATTCAAGCTTAAGCAGCACCCGCTCAAATTTCTCAATGGGCGGCACGCCTAGCCTACGCAACCAACATCAACTCAGTGTGCAGTCCAGTTGGGAGGTCGACTTGTTCGGCGGCTTAGCGCGGCAACGGCAAGCCGCCCTCAGCCAATTGCAAGCGCGTACGGCATCCTGGCACGATGCCCGTGTGGCGGTAGCGGCGGAGCTTGCCAATGCTTATCTGGCTTATCGTTATTGCGAAGCGCAAGCTTTGCTCAGTAAGGAAGATGCCGAATCCAGGCAAGCTTCGGCGCAGCTTACCAGCATGGCCGGTAGCGCCGGATTCCGCAGTCCGTCCGATGTCGCGCTGGCCAATGCCAGCGCCACCGAAGGCAGTAATTTGTTGTTGAAACAGCAGGCGCAATGCGAACGTTCGGTTAAAGGTCTGGTGGCCTTAACCGGTTTGCCGGAAGCGCAAATCCGGACGTTATTGGGCGATACGCCGCAGCGGATGGCGCAATTGCCCAAGCCGCCGCCCTTCCAGGTCACTGCCGTGCCGGCCAATGTGATCAGGCAACGGCCGGACATTGCCACCGCCGAACGCGACATGGCCGCGGCCAGCGCCAAGATCGGCGTGGAACAGGCCAAGCGCTTTCCGAAATTGAGTCTGTCCGGGAATATCACCCCCGTGTTCCAAAACATTAACGGTGCGGCCCTGACCTTGGCGGAAACTTGGTCTTACGGGCCGACGCTCAGCTTGCCGTTGTTCGATGCCGGTAAACGCGCCGCCAATGTGGAAACCGCTAAAGCCCAATACCAGTCGGCCATCGCCCAATATCGAGCGGCGGTCAGGACAGCGGTTAAAGAAGTCGAAGAAGCCTTGGTGCGCTTGGCGAGTGCAGACCAGCGTCTGCCCTTGGCGCATACCGCGGCTGCCGATTACCAAGCCCATTTTACAGCGACCCGGCAATTGTACGAAGTCGGCCTGGGCAACTTGATTGATGCCGAAACCGCCCGCCGCAACGCGTTTACCGCCCAATTGGCGGTCACGGAGTTGGAGCAAGAAAAAGTCAGCGCTTGGATTGCGCTGTATCGTGCCGTCGGCGGAAGCTGGGAAGATCGTGCGACCGAACCAGCGGCTTTAGTTGCGGAAAGATTGCCCGGCCAACCCGAGAACCCATCCATAAACATCATTTCTCAACCCTAGAATCAGTTATCCGGAAACCAATCATGACTAAAGAAAAATCGCTAAGCATTTGGCTTGTCGCGGTCGCGCTCATGGGCTTAGGGATGACCCTGGCGCTGAGCAAGGAAGCGCCGCAAGCCACTGAAAACGCCAAACCAAGCGCTAGACCGGCGCTGAATGTATCGGTTATCCAACCGGTCAATCGGGACATCCCGCGAAAATTAACCGCAAACGGCTCGGTCGCGGCCTGGCAGGAAGCCATCATTGGCGCACAAGTCAGCGACTTGCGTCTGGACGAAGTGCGTGTGCAGGTCGGCGAAAAGGTCCGTAAAGGCCAAGTATTGGCGGTGTTCGACAGTAAAAGCGTGATGGTCGAGATCGCCCAAACCCAGGCGGCCTTGGCTGAGGCCGAGGCCAGCCTGGAAGAAGCTCGACTAAATGCCGACAGCGCCCGAAAAATTGCATCCTCCGGTGCGTTAAGCAACCAAATGGTGCTGCAATACTTGACCGGGGAAAAAACGGCGCAAGCCAAAGCCGCCTCGGCAAAGGCGCAATTGGACCGGCAGCTTTTGCGCTTGGACCACACCCGCGTCGTTGCTGTCGACGACGGGTTCGTCTCTTCGCGCACCGCCACCTTGGGCGCGGTGGCCACGCCGGGACAAGAACTGTTCCGGCTAATCCGGCAAAATCGCCTGGAATGGCGAGCGGAAGTCACTGCTGCCGAAATGGTGCAACTTCAGCCCGGTATCGACGTGGCGATTTCGGTGCCCAACGTCGGTCAAGTCGGCGGTAAAGTGCGTTATTTGGCACCCAGCCTGGATATGCAAAGCCGTAACGGGCTGGTTTATGTCGATTTGCCCCAAGCCGGAGCAGCCGGTCTGCGCGCCGGTATGTTTGCCCAGGGTGTATTCCATTTGGGCACTAAGGCCGCGCTGACCATACCGCAAGACGCCTTATCGCTGCGCGAAGGCTTCAGCTATGTTTTTCGCTTAGGAGAATTTGCCCAAAACCAAGCGAAGGTTATCCAAGTCAAAGTGCAATTAGGCGAAAGTGCGGGCGACCATTACGAAATCCTTTCGGGGCTTAAGCCCGAAGACCAGATAGTTGCTAGCGGCGCGGCCTTTTTGGCGGACGGCGACAATGTCCGGGTGCTGCGTTAATGAATATATCCACGTGGTGCATAAAAAACCCCATGCCGGCTATGATGCTGTTTGTGATGCTGACTTTTGGCGGCTTATACAGCTTTAAGGCCATGCAAATCCAGAACCTTCCCGACCTGGATTTGCCGACCATAACCGTTATGGCAAGCCTGCCGGGGGCATCGCCTTCGCAACTGGAAACGGCTGTGGCACGGAAAATAGAAAACGCAATCGCCACTTTGCAAGGCTTGAAACATATCATAACCAAAGTGCAGGATGGCAGCGTCGGCATCACCGCCCAATTCCGCCTGGAAAAGCCTGGGCAGGAGGCCTTGGACGACGTGCGCTCGGCGGTGTCGAAAGTCCGCGCCGACATGCCCGCCGACTTGCGCGACCCGGTCGTCACCAAACACGATATCGCCAGTTCTCCGGTGCTGGCTTACGCGGTCGCCTCCAATCAACGCGACGACGAGGCCTTATCCTGGTTCGTCGAAGATACCATCGCCAAGCGTCTGCTTGCCGTGCCGGGCGTCGCCGATATCAAGCGGGTGGGCGGCGTCAGCCGGGAAATCCGGATTGCCCTGGATCCGGTCAAACTCCAATCCCTCGGCACGACTGCCGCCGATATTTCCAGACAATTACGCGAAGTGCAACGCGAAAGCTCTGGTGGACGTACCGACTTGGGCCAAGGCGAGCAACCTGTCCGCGCTCTGGCCAACGCGGCTTCCGCTGAGGAGTTGGAATGGATGGAACTGTCTCTCGCCGATGGCCGCCACATCCGCCTGAACCAAGTGGCGACAGTCAGCGATAGCGTTGCCGAACAACGCTCGTTGGCTTTATTGGACGGCAAGCCTGTCGTGGGTTTTGAGGTTACCCGCAGCCGTGGCTCCAGCGAAGTGGATGTCGGTGTGGGCGTACAGAAAGCGCTGGCGGAATTAAAGGCGGAAAACCCCGACATCGAAACCACCGAAGCCTTCAATTTCGTGATTCCCGTCCAGGAAGAATTCGACGGTTCCATGGCATTGTTGTACGAAGGCGCATTGCTGGCGGTATTGGTGGTTTGGCTGTTCTTGCGCGACTGGCGGGCAACCTTTATTTCCGCCGTTGCCATGCCGCTGTCCGCCATCCCTGCGTTTTTGGGAATGTATTATTTCGGCTTTTCCCTTAATGTCGTTACCTTGCTGGCGTTGTCGCTGGTGATCGGCATCCTGGTAGACGATGCCATCGTCGAGGTGGAAAACATTGTCCGCCACCAACGCATGGGCAAATCGCCTTATCAGGCGGCGATGGAAGCTGCCGACGAAATCGGCTTGGCGGTGGTGGCGACCACGTTTTCCCTGGTGGCGGTATTTTTGCCGACCGCCTTCATGAGCGGTATCGCCGGACGCTTCTTTAAACAATTCGGCTGGACAGCTTCGTTGGCAGTCCTGGCTTCACTACTCGTCGCCCGAATGTTGACCCCGATGATGTCGGCTTATCTGTTGCAACATGACCATAAGCCGACGGCTCCGGACGGACGGTTTATGACAGATTATCTTACGATGGCCGCATGGTGCCTTAAGCACCGGCTAATTACCATCGGTGGCGCGATGGCGTTTTTCATCGGCTCCCTGCTCTTGATCCCATTATTGCCTCAGGGGTTTATTCCACCGGACGACTTTCCGCAAACCCAGGTTTTTGTCGAACTTGCGCCCGGTGCAACTTTGGAACAAACCCGCGCATCCGCCGAAGCCGCCAGAAAATTGATCGCCGACCTACCTTATGTGAAAAGTGTGTACACCACGATAGGCGGCGATTCCGTCGGCACCGATGCGCTTGACATGTCCGCCGGCGCGGAAGTCCGCAAGGCTACCTTGACCATCTTGTTGGCCGCCCGTAACGAAAGGCTGGTGCTTAAACAAGTCATCGAACAAGATATTAGGGCCGCTTTGTCGGCTTTGTCCGGTGTCCGCAGCAAAGTCGGATTCGGCGGATCGGGCGAAAAATATGTTCTGGTGCTGAGTGGCGACGATCCCAAAGCATTGAATGCCGCAGCCAGGGCGGTCGAAAAGGACTTAAGGGCCATCCAAGGCATCGGCAACATCGCTTCCAGCGCCTCGTTGGTCAGACCGGAAATCGCCGTCAGGCCTGATTTCGCCCGCGCCGCCGACTTGGGCGTAACAACCGCCGCCATCGCCGAGACCTTGCGTATCGCCACCGTCGGCGATTACAACGAGTCCCTGCCCAAGCTTAATCTCGCCCAACGCCAAGTGCCGATCATGGTCAAACTGACCGAGGACGGGCGGCGCGACTTAAGCGTGTTGCAACGGCTTGCCGTACCGTCAGCCAAAGCGGGTATCGGCCCGGTCATGGTCAGCCAAGTCGCCAACCTTGACTTGTCCAGCGGCCCAGCCGTGATCGACCGTTACGACCGCTTCCGCAACATCAATTTTGAAATCGAACTGGCCAGCCTGCCGTTGGGCGATCTGAGCACCGTTGTACAGGCCCAGCCTAGTCTCCAAGCGCTACCCGCAGGGGTAAAGCAAATCAATATCGGCGATGCCGAAATGATGGCCGAACTTTTCGGCAGTTTTGGCTTGGCCATGCTAATAGGCGTACTCTGTATCTTTATCGTGCTAGTCCTGTTGTTTAAGGATTTTTTGCAGCCCATCACGATATTGTTGGCCTTGCCGCTATCGTTTGGCGGCGGCTTTATCGCCCTGCTGTTGGCACAAAAAAGTTTTTCCATGCCGTCTTTGATCGGGCTGATCATGCTGATGGGTATCGCTACCAAAAATTCGATCTTGTTGGTGGAGTACGCCATCGTCGCCAGACGCGACCACGGCATAAGCCGGGTCGATGCCCTGCTGGATGCCTGCCACAAGCGCGCCCGGCCCATCATCATGACCACTATCGCCATGGGCGCAGGCATGTTGCCGATTGCCATGGGCATGAGCCCGGCGGACACCTCCTTCCGCAGCCCGATGGCGATCACCGTCATCGGCGGCTTGGTGACGTCTACGCTGCTCAGTTTATTGGTCATCCCGGTCGCTTATACTTATTTGGACGATGCCAAACAGATAATGTACGGGCTATGGCAACGGCTTAACAAAACCAAAAACAAATTGGCCTTATCGGGGGAATTTTATGAATTACCTTAGGTAAAAACAGTAGCCGGTCAAACTTTATATAAGAGACGAACGGTAGCTGTTGATTAATTTGGTAATTGGCTTGTCGAACCATGAGCGAAATCAACTTGTTCAGCATTTCCCTAAACTGATCGCCTGCCGTCTGCCTAGCCCTGCTAATGTAACGTCCGCAACGTTTCTTTAGCTTTGGCGACTTTGGTCAAGATGGCGTCTGGAGTAGCGGTCCATTGGTAAGGCTTTGGTTGGGCATTGCAGTTCTCAAGGTACTGCATGATCGCCCGCTTCAATTCGTCGACACTGCGAAATACCCCGCGTCGGATACGTTCTTCGGTGATGTCACGAAAGAATCGCTCGACGAAGTTTACCCAAGACGCCGACATCGGCGTCGGCGTAAAGTGCATCTGGAAACGCGGATGCTTGTCCAGCCAGGCTTTCACGTTGGGATGCTTGTGGGTGGCGAAGTTGTCGACGATCAGATGGACGGCCAAGTCCTTGTCGGTCTGGCGGTCGAGCAGTCTCAAGAATGTCAGAAACTCGTCGTTGCGGTGTTTAGGTAAGCACTCGCGGATCACCGTGCCCTCATGGACATTGAGGGCGGCGAACAAGGTGGTGGTGCCGTGACGTTTGTAGTCGTGCGCATCGTGCCGTTCTTGCCGGGTTTTATCAGCAAACCCGGCTAAGTGCGATCAAGTGTCTGGATCTGGCTTTTCTCATCCACGGATACTATTTTTCAGCTGATCGCAAATTCGTCGTTAGCTGCAAACGACCTACCTAAAATCCTCTTCACAATAATGGCCATCCTAACCGGAGGTCATTATGGAACCCGTTGCCATCCCCCAAACCATCGACGATCCGATACATATCCTGCTGTGGGGTGCGGACGAGATTGTGCCCTTCATGGTCAGCATGCTCACCGGCATGTTGATCGATCAGTTCATGCCCGGCTTGGCCCTCGGTTTTATCGCAGTCAAGTTTTACCGGCGTTTCCGCGACAACCGGCCTGATGGCTATACCTTGCATGCGTTGTATTGGCTGGGTCTTTTGCCCAGTCGCGCGCAGACCATCCCCAATCCCTACATCCGCCGGTTCCTGCCATGAGATGGTCGGAGTTTCTGCAAACCTGGGACGGGCATGAGACCGAGAACCGGCTCAGCCGGGTCATTATCATCGGCCTGCTGGTGATTTGTGTCATTACCTCATTGGCCGCCTGGCGCACCGAGCGCAGCATCATTCTGGTGCCGCCGAGCTTGACGCAGGAAGTCGAGGTCACCCGCAGCCAAGCGTCCAGCGAGTTCAAAGAGTCCTGGGGATTGTTCCTGGCCGAATTGCTCGGCAACACCACGCCGGCCAATGCCGACTTTCTGAAAACCGCGGTCGAACCGCTATTGGCGCCGGATATTTACCGCAGTGTCCTGGATGCCATGAGCGATCAAATCAAGGCCATCAAAATGGACCGGGTCGCGATCAGTTTCACTCCGCGTCACGTCGCTTACGAAGCCGAGACCAACAAAGTCTTCGTCAGCGGCGAACTCAAAAGCCAGGGCCCCAGTTCCAAACCGGACGTGAAGCCTCGTACTTACGAATTCATCATCGCCATCAAAAACTATCGTCCCCGGCTGGAATACATCGACGTGTATCCGGATTCCCCCAGAACCTTGGACCGTCTGAAAGCAATGCAAGGCCAAACCCGCGAGGCTCGACCATGAATCGCTCATTCCCGCCAATTTTGTTATTCCTGACCGTTAGCACTGCCTTGTCTGCGGATGAATTACCCGTGACTGTGTTACCACCGGCAACCACTGTGGCCGAAGATTCTTCCTCATCACAGCCAGTTGTCCCATCGCAACCCGATTTTGGCATTGAATTACCCCCAGTCGATGCCAGCATCTTGAAAGCGGCCAAGCAACAGGCGTCGGCATCAACGACCGCCACTTCAATCGGTCCACAACACATTGCCGTTAAACCCGGCATCAACGAACTGATGCCAATTGCCGTCGGCCACTTGAATCGCCTGGTCACGCCGTTCGAACATCCGGTAGTCACGACCACCAGTCAGGCGACTACCAGTACCAAAGGCAAAATCGTTTATGTCGCCACCGCCGACGAAACGCCGGTCACCTTATACATCACCCCTGGCGACAACCAGGACATCGCACTATCCCTAACCCTGATCCCCAAACGCATTCCGGCGCGGGAAATCCACCTCGATCTGGATAAGGACAGCTACCAGTTGCTAAACCAATGGCAGCGCGCCGATAGCGCGAGTCGCTCCTCCGACCAACAGGAACAGGCCTACATCAGCCAACTTAAAACATTGTTTCGGGATTTGGGTTTGCAAAAGACCCCGGCCGGATATTCACTACGCGAACCGAAGTTCCAGGAACAGATTCGCTGCCTGCAAGACCGCGTGCAGATTAAAACCGGTCAAGCCCTGGAAGGCCAGGACCGGCTGATTCTGGTGGGGCTTGCCAAGAATACCGGCAGCGAGATGCTCGAGTTCGACGAACGCAGCTGTGCAACGACGCAACAGGATGTACTTGCCGTTTCGGTCTGGCCCAGCGTGGTATTGAAGCCCCAGGAAGCCACCGAATTGTATGTCGTGGTCCGACAAGCGCCTGAGGCGTCATCCAGTTTGCGACCTTCGTTACTGAGCGGAGGCCAACCGTAATGGCCAACGTCGAGTCCTGGTGGACACGCTTGAGTCCGACCGCCAAACGTAATATGGCCGTCGGCGGCATCGGTACCGTGGTATTGGCCGTCATCATCGCACTGGCCACTGTCACCCCGGAAGTCAGCAAGCCGCTGAGCAAACAGGCGACCATCCAACACATCCTCACCGATAGCGATCCGCGCTCGCTGGGGATTGATGGTATTTCTGCGCAATTGCGCGATCTGCTGCAGAAAAACGACGAACAAGCTCGTCGTCTGGCGGCTATCGAGGAACAACAAAAGCGCGAACAGCAATCCGACGAAATCCGTTTCAAACAATGGACCACCGCTGAGCGGGAAGCCTATGAAGCCAAGCTTCAAGCGGTCACCGGTGAAGTTGAGACGTTGAAGAACAAAGCGTCTACAACGGCAGTGGCTGGCAACCCTGGCGACGCCAATCAACCTGCTGTGGAGCCAACGGCACCAGGAAGACCGTCATACCGCCGCCCGAGCAATCCGCCGTTCGACAACGGGCAAGACGATCTCAACCGCGTGTTCGAGCAAGCCGCTATTCCCGCGCCGACTGCTAGCAATACCGGCGTCTCAGGAGGACGAGCCAATAACCAAGCACCGGCGGCGATGCAAATTCGGGTCATCCAGGAAGGTGCTCAGCCGTCCAACGGTAAAGACAAAGACGCAGTGTCGAACAGCGCTCACGGACAGTCGCAGCAAGGCCACACCAACAGCGACGTTTTCATCCCGGCCGGCAGCATTTTGACCGGCGTGTTGTTGAATGGCCTCGATGCCCCGACCGGCAAAAAAGCCAAGAAAGAACCAATGCCGGTGCTGTTCCGGATCAAGAAGGAAGCCATCTTGCCCAACCGTTTCCATGCCGATGTGCGCGAGTGCTTTCTGTTGGCCGCGGGCTTCGGCGACTTGAGTGCCGAGCGCGCCTATTTTCGCGGCGAGACCTTTTCCTGCGTACGCCAGGACGGTGGCGTAATCGAAGTCCCGATGAATGCCTACGCCACCGGCGAAGACGGCAAAAACGGTGTACGTGGCCGCGTCGTTTCCAAACAAGGTGCACTACTCGCCCAATCCATGATGGCGGGCTTTTTACGCGGCTTTTCCGATGCCTTTGGTCGCAACCAGATTCCGATGCTGATGACCGGCGGGCTGGGGGCACTTTCCGGTACTACACCGTTTCAAAGCGCGTTTTCCTCGCAGTCGATGGAAGGCGGTGCCCTGAAAGGCGCCGGTTACGCCATGGAACGTCTGTCGCATTTTTACATGGACATGGCCGAAGAGATTTACCCGGTCATCGAAGTCGATGCGACTCGCCAGGTCACCTTCATCGTGCAAAAAGGCACGGCGCTGAAGCTGAAGTCGCCGAGCTGATTCTTTAACCCAACTCCAAAGGTCGTTATGACGCCACGCCAAATTTCTTTATTGATAGCCACGCTACTCGGTACATCCATCGCCCTGGCCGCCAATCCGCAAAAGCAGGCGGTCTCGGATATTGCCGCCGGTTTGCTCTCGATCAAAATCGACGGCATGCAAGACTTGCCGATCTCGGGCCTGAAGATGGTCAAATCCGGCGAGCAGACGGTGTTTATCTCCAGCAATGGTCGTTTTGCCTTTTACGGCGGCAAATTGATGGACATCTGGACCCAGCAGGAAATCAAGGCACTGGCGGATATCGGCAATATCGCCAATCGCATCGATCTGTCCCGGATGAAACTCAAGGCCGACGACCTTGGCGCCGTGACTGTCGGCCACGGCAAAGGCCAGGTGCTGGTATTCATCGATCCGCGTTGCCCATACTGCGGCAAGGTCATGAAAGACCTGCAAGCCTTGCAAGACCAATACACCTTCAAACTGGTGATGGTCCCCATCCTCGGCCCCGAATCGCAAAACCTCGTCGTGCAACTGGCCTGTCAGCTGGGCGCGAGCGATGCCAAAACCAAAGACGCCGTGCGCGACCGCTTGTTGAAACAGGATTACACCGGCTTGCCGAGCGAACCGCCCGTTCAATGTAACAAAGAGCCGCTGCAAAAAGCCGTGGTCACCGCCAAGTTGTTCGATTTGAAGGGCGTGCCATTCCTGATCGCTCCGGACGGCCGCACTCACAGTGGCGCACCCGAGGTGTTAGCGGATTGGTTGGCCGATAAACCGAAACCGTCGCCCAGTCTGGCAACAACGCCCGATACAAACGCACAAAACACAAACGCCACGGAGAAAAAGCCATGAAACGCTTTCATCAGTTTTCTATTTATAGCCTCAGTGTACTGCTGATCGCCATCACCACCGGTTGCGCTACCGACTACGGCTGTAAAGGCATGCCGGACGAACCCAGCTGCCTATCGACCACGCAGGCCTACCAGGTGACCAATACGGCGATAAAGGAAGCGCCTCCCGAAACCAACCAGGAATCAGAGCCAATGTCAAAACCGGCACTCGCACCACCGTTACAACAACCCGTGCCCAAAATAGAGGATCCCACGCCGATTCGCACGCCATCCCAAGTCATGCGTATCTGGATCGCGCCTTGGGAAGATGCCGAGGGCGATTTGATGGTGTCCAACTACGTCTACACCGAACTGGAACCCCGGCGTTGGATGATCGGCAAGGCGGCTTCGACAGCCAGTTCGTCGTTGATTCCTTTGCAAGTCGAGCAACGCCCACCGGAGAAACGATCCAGCGTCGATACCACTGATGACGAGAGTCCAGTGAATCGATTAGGCAATAAATTGCCCTGATCATTGATCCCATTTCACCGCAGGTCACACCCCCTGCGAGAGCGAGCGGGCAACCGCTTAACAAACGCCGGACTGAACGTCCGAGATTCGACGGGCAACCGTCTTTTAACCTGAATGAGGATATTTTTGATGAAAACGTCGTATCGAACCGGGGTACTGGTGACCCTGGCATCGCTATTTTTTATGTTGATGGCATCCGACGCCATGGCCGGTGCTGGCGGTACCGAGTTCAACAACGTCTGGACCTTGCTGACCGGCTGGGTGGAAGGCTTGCTCGGCCGCATCATCGCCATCGTGTTCGTCATCGTCGGCCTGGTCGCCGGTGTCGTGCGTGGCAGCATCATGGGCTTCGTGCTGGGAATTGCCAGCGGGGTCGGCCTGTTTGCGGCACCGACCATTATCACCAACATCGTGACGGCCACGATTTAGGCCTGGAATAACGATGACCGGTTCAACTATTGATACCGAGAACGCGGCGGGCAACCGCCGCCCTTGCACATTGGCGAAGGATAAGCGGACCGTCAAGGTCCAAGCCGCCAATGGTCAGCCGATCAACCCCTGTCATCCGGCTAGAGCCCGGCAGTTGAAACGCAAAAAGCGTGCGGTTCGCGTTTGTCGACATCCCTTTACGATTCGCCTGCGTGCCGAGCATCAAACCGAAGCCATGCAACACCTGTATTTCGAGGATCAGACCCCATGACCACCGCGCAACGCCAACGTGCCGATCAGTTATTCACGGTACTGGCTTATGAATATGACCATCATCTGTTCTTGATGGCCGATAGCAGCATTGGTTTTGGCTTTCTGTGCCGACCGCTGACCGGTGCCGATGCCAGCGTTTCCGCGCGCGTCAACGTGTTGCTAAACCAGGACTGGCCGACTGACACCTTGTTGCAGGTGAGCCTTTGGACTTCGCCTGACATCGAAGAATCGCTGGCGATCATGCAGACCCGGCGCTTGAAACAGCAAAAGCCAACCTATAAAACCATGACTCAAGCCAGTATCGAGTTTCTGCGACAAGGCACCACCAAACCGCCGGAATCGATCTCGGGGGCTCGCTTGCGGCGCAGTCACATTTTCGTGACCGTGAAATTGCCCATGGCACATCCCCGGCCCAGTGAAAGTGACATCCGCCGGGCAACCGAATTGCAACTCGCTACGCAACAGTCAGAAGGGAGGTGATGGAAAACGGACGAATTACAACACCAAAATTCGCCCCGAAAACCACGAAATTCGCGGGATTCAGGCTAAAAACAAAAAATCTTGAATTCCGGACAGTTTAGGGATGAAAGTGCGGAAATATCCCGATGAATATCAGAAAAATAGCCCCAACAGTTGCGGAATAAATACCGTTTAAACGCCATTTATTCCGTCATCGAACGCGTTGTAAAACACGCAATAAATGATCTGCGGTCACATTCTCTACCAAGTTTTTATCGCTATCAGGAAAGCCTACCAGCTCCCGTTTCGGCAACCCAGGATGATTAACCCGCTTTCTGACAATACCCGCAAACGCCAAGGCTTTTCGATTCTTTGGAACAATCGTATAAGGGTCGGTACCGCCATGGTGAAACCCTGCCAGTTTGGCATCCCGCGCGCCATCAAAACCTAAAATCAACGTGTCGTCAGATACTTGATAATTCAAACTTGCCAGCATTCGGCCGGTCCGATTTAACGGTCCACCTTTCCTGTCACCCGCTGCAAGCGTCAAAGGCGACAACGCCTTCCAATCCTTACCTTCCGGATCAACTCCTGCCTCATGCCGCCGCCTATTCACCCGTAACAACGATTCGCCGATGCTACCAAGCATCTCTTCAGGTGTTGCAATTTCCCGGCGGATTGCCTCCATCATCCGATCTAAATGACTGGCCTCAAACTCTATCTCAAATTGCATAATCCACCGCCGCCTATATAATAAAGGAGTGAATCGGTCAGACTGCGCCTCGCGCGCTACTGCACAGTATCCGATCCATAAACGCGACCCTTAAAAGGTCGCGTTTTTTATTTCTTGAAAACCATCCTGCCGGCCCGCTGCCGATCAAAGTAACCCTCGCGCGCCTTTTCCGATTTTTGCGACCCCATAAACACCGTCGAGCCAGTCCAACCCGTCTGTCCCCACTCGAAAACCGCATACGCAAATTCATTTTTGCCGTCAATTTCCAAAGCCCGCAAATACCGACGTTTTAACCGCCAGCGACCTTTTTCTTTGGCATCCTGTACCCAAACCCACCAGATTTCATCCGGCTCGATCAGCGTCATTGCCAACAAATTGAGATATTGCAGCCGATGCTCCTTATCCGTATTCGCCAGCCACTTAAAATCGCCTTTGCCATCCTCGAACAACGCCTTGGTAATCGCCAGCGTACTCCCTGCCGCATCGGTAAACGCAGCGCCTTGCTCCAACGTCGCGCCGAAAATATCCAAAAACTCAGTCACCGCCGCTGCCGGGGCGATATCGGCTGGCAACAAAATATTCGATGAAACCTTGGTCGGCTTCGGCATGTCCGGTACTTTAAACCCAGTCGGCCATGGCTTATCGCGCTGCTTCAATACAGCGTCGTAACCCGTCAACGGCGGTACCGTCAGCGGTTCCAGATACGCTTTGCCCGGATTGTATGCAAACCCCGGATCGATCCCTTTCGGCACCCGCACCGTGCGCGGATTGCTGCCTTTAGCGCCAACCGTCTTTTCTTCCCACTCTATCGCAGGCGACTCATCTGGGCCGGATTTTCCTTGAGATGTCCATAAAGCCTGTGCCTCAAATTCGGATAATGAATCAGCGGTGCAATTACATCCCCAAGCATTTTGCGGGTAGTAATAGCCCCAAAATGGATCATCAATAGGCAACGTAATGCCATCCAGTTTTTTATGTTCAATCCTGGGGTGTTCTATAGTGTGATGGTTATAAGTCAGATAAGGTCTTAGGTGTTTGACTGCCATTTGCTGTTGCCAGCGGCCAGCGTTGTAAGACTGTTTAATGTTGGTATCGTAGATAATCTTGCTACGCCAACCCGGCGTACCGTTATACGACCAAACATGTTTTGCAACGATATCGTCAAACCGCAGCCGAAAATCTTCATAACCGCCGCCGTTCTGCTTGGCGTCGTAAATCGCGTTATAAAAATCCTCGACTAGCGCATCCTGAGCCGCGCCGGCTACTACAAACGCATGGCTATGCTGCTCCTGCCAAATATCGGTCCAGCCGGATGTTGGCAGCTGGATTTTTGCCTTATAGAAATCGATGGCTTCCTTAAAGGGTAGTTTTTCAGGCTTCAATTGGCATCTCCCAATACGCCAGCGGACCTTCTTCGCGAATAATCCGACCGCGAAACGGTGGTGCCAGTCCTTTCAATCGCCAACAATATAAGCGCTTTGTACGGTAATCCGTTGTCAACTGACGGCGTAGTTCACGCAAATCCGCACGGGTAATCGGATGACTGGGCCAAGCTAAATCAGCACCCATCTGTACCTCGCCCCGACCGATAAAATCCAGAGAACACACCAAATTAAAAGGGTCGCCTGCATCAAAGCCGTTCCCCTCTGCGTATCGGCGCACCGTAGCTTGTTTAATCTCGATATGCACATTGCTCATTGAGATCCTCTCAAAATGCCAGCTTTAGAGAAACAAACGGTAGCGTAATGGTTATGACCTTTACGTTTTGATATTCGACCGGCATGTAATACCCAAGGCGAAAAAGATGGTTAACACGTGTGCCGGTTTGTAGTGTGTCGAACCATAACTCATTCGAAACTTTGACGATTAACACCGCGTGTTTGAAATCAAAAACCCATTTTTTAATCCACATCGCTACGCCCCGCCAAATGCGCCGCCGCCATCCCCAACTGCAACGAGTCCGCCCAGGCGGAACCGCTTAAATTCAGCGCCTCAATCCCGGCAATCGCCTCATCAAACGAACCGGCCGCTGCCACCACCGCCGCAATCTGCTGAATTGCCGCCTCTTCGTGCGGCATACACAACGCCGCCAGTTGCTGACTGTAATTGCCGACGATATCGCCGTCCGCCTGTTGCTTAGCCAGCGCTGCCAGCCGCGTCAAGGCCGCATTGGCCGCATTGGCCGGTGATGCCGCCGCCGGTTTGCCGGATGCCGTTAAAATCTTCGCATCCTTGCCAGCCCGTGGAATCTGCAAGGCGTTATGCGCCCAATCCACATCAATCTCCAGACCCATTGCCGCGCCTTTCTCCAGCACATCCACCAACGCTTTTTGATCGACCTCATCCGCCGTGTCGTAGCGCCAAACTGGCATGCGGTCTTCCGGAAACAGCCCGTTCAACAACACAATCGGCTTGATGATTTGACTATTCAGCGTCGGCTCCAGCTGCCGTACGTCGTGCAGCATAATCTCGCGGCGCACCTTGTCATGGATCACTCCCAGCGCGTTGGTGCTAGTCTTGCCGTCCGCCTGGCTGGTCAACGTGCCGCCCAGGATGGCCATGGACTGTTTGCGCTCCCAATACTCGGTCGCGTTTAAAAAGTCGGTGACATTACCCGTCGAGGTTTGCGTCACAAAATCGATAGTCATCGTGCTGGGCACGATGCCGGCACCGTCGTTGCCGATATTACGCACTGCCTTCAGCAGCTGGTCGCGCTCGTTTTTGCCGATGCCGCTGGGATATTTACCCAAGCGCAGCGGCATGCCGTACACCTCTAAAAACCGCTGCATGTCGCGGATGTTGTAGGCCTTATACGCATACGTCCACGCCAGCACCCGAAACAACGCCGCTTGTTCGATATACCCGGACTTGGCCCGATGCTCATGCACTACCCAGCCCCATTCCCTGAGCGGTTCCGGCGCGCCGTTTTTCAGGTACATCAGCGCGCCGGTTTTGATGTCGATGCGCAACTCGCGTTGCGGCACCCAGTTCAAGGCCTGCGGTACCCATTCCGCGCCGGTGCGCCAATCGATCTCCAACGCAGCCAGGCCCTTGCCGATGGCATCGGTAATGTCGTACTGCGCGTCCTCAAAACGCGGGATTTTGCATAGCATGTCTTTTAATTCCTTGGTGCGGTCGATCTCGGCCTGGGTAGCATCCTCGCGCGGGTGCAAATCCCAACCCAAACCGGTCACCGCGCGGCGGCGTTTGCCCAATTCGCTGAAGATATGCGGGTCTTGCTCTTCCACCAGCTCGAACAGCGTGGCTTGGTCGGTGATGTAACCCTGGTCGGCTTGGGCGAAAGCAGCAGCCAGCCGGGTTGGGTCCAGCGTGTTGACGCTCATGTAATTGAGCATATGGCTTTGCGTGGATCGCGCCCCGGCTTGCAGGGTTTCCAGGCCTTTTTTGCTGACCTGGGTCAGTTTCGCTAGGGCGGCTTTGGCTTGTTTAATCATCGTCGGTCTCCATTGCATAAGACGGCTTTGCGTAATCAACATCGCCTAACAATGCATCACTTGGAAACACCATCGTGTTCATTTGGTCGTATAGCTTTACAACCTGATTAAAAACAGCGCTTGCTAATTTAGAGTCATAACCAAACTCGTCAACAAAGGTCGAGAATGTCGAGCCTCGCCCATTGATATACAACCAATCAAGATAATCCGCAGCGATCCGCAACAACGCGACATTATTCAAATGCGCTGTGTGCCTCCATTTGGCTAATTCACGCTGCTTCAAAATTTCGGCTTTTTCTTCATTCACCCGATTCAATATCTGGAGCTGCTCGTCGTCGGTGAACTCGCTTAGATCAAACGCTGTATCAATCATCATCCCAATCCTCATCATAATCAGCACTGCGGCGGCTGGTAGATCGGCGTTTTCCGCGCCCCCCGCCCGCTGATGTGTATTTAAATTCGCCGCCAAACTGTTTGGCGATCTGCCACAGCATTTCCAGCGCGTCCGGGCCGTCGTCGTGGTCGGCTTCCGGCCAGAATTTCAATTGCTCGGTCATGGTTGACTGATTCCTATGCAACCGAATCAGGCCATTATTAACATGTGGCTGCAAACTGATAATCCTCAGGGCTTTGTCAGTATCCGGTTGCACCGGAATGCCCGGAAAAGCAACAGAACGGCGCGCAGCCTCTTTTATTAACTGTGTATGCAGAAAAAATTGAAACTGCACGGTTTCTACCGCCCACGCCACGCATTGATACTCAATCTGATAGTCAATCGCTCGGGTAATGATTAAATCCGGAACCCGCTTGCAGATGTCCGCTTCCACCACATCCAGAATCATCGTTTTACGATCCAAGCCGCCGACCAGAATCGCCGACGGGTCACCTTTTGGTGTGCCTTTCTTACCCAACGATGGGTCAATCGCTCCAAAAAATATCCAGTCCGCCAATCGGTTAACCCAAAACTGAATATTTTTGAACGGTGCGTTTTCATCGTTGCCAGCCTCGTTTTGCTGCTCCTGGCTAAAGGCGTCGTGATCGGTCGCCCGCATACACATCAAGCGATACAGAGGCCGCACATCCGGCCAGCTGACCACTGCGCCGGCATCCATTTCCGCTTTGTTGGCTTCGTAAAATGCTAACGCCTCAGCTTCGAACTGCTCCTTTTCCTCATCTTCACCGCTGCGGGTGTAAAGCGCTTCCCACTGATCCCATAAGTCCATGCGGTCCGGCCAATTGACGATTGACCGGAATATTTGCCGCCGCCAGCCGGGTTTGCGGCTAACGCGGTTAATTGCCGCGTCGTAATGTAGAGACGTACCCACGTAAAAAACGTCCATGCCGCCGCCCGGTCCGGCCAGGCCGATAACCGCTTTCAGCACGATGTCTTCAACCTTGTCGCGCTGGGCTTTGACTTTAACGTTCTCGTCGTTTTCCAAGTCGTCAAGAAACATGATGTCAGGCCGATGCGGGCCGTGCTTCATACCCCGGATTTTCTTGCCGGTACCGCCGATGCGAATCTTGATATTGTTGGTCGTTATCGCCGTCGTCGCCTGCCACACCCGGCCTCGGCCTGTGGCTTCCGGAAAATCCATTAGAAGGCGTGGATTGGTGTCCAGCTCTGCTTTGATACTTTCCAGCATCTCCGCCGACTGTTCTTCAGTGTTCATCAGGATGCCTGCCATGTGCTTTCTGGCCTTGGCCGGAAGCCCCAGCGCCTTCGCGCCACCTTTTTCATCGATCAATACGGCCCGGCAGATACACCACAACAGACCCAGCTGCGTTTCATACGTCGATTTTGCCTCGCCGCGCGGCGCTTCGTGAACTTCGCGGGCATCTCGATCACTATCGATACATGCCGGCAAGCGTTTGAAAATAAACCGATGGAAATCGCTGAAAAACGCGGTTGGCACGTAATGCGGAAAATACGTCTGGCAGAAAAATTGATAATCGAATAGACAGCGTTCACGGCGTTCCTTCGTCGCCTCAGGATCGGTGGCAAAGGCCTCTACCTCCAGCTCGATCTGCTGGCGGATTTGCTCGCCGAGCACCGCCAGCTCTTTCTCGAACTCGCGCCAGTTGCGGACTTCTTGGATGTCGAGGGATTCAGACATGACGCAGTCCACTCCATTGCCAATCCGATATACCTATCGGACGTTTAATCGATAGGTAATGATCTGCTCTGGCTAGCATGTCGTGATATAGCGCTATTTGGTTCCGTGATTGACGCAACAGATCATTTGGGCTTTTGCTCTCTTTCGCAGATAGCCTCAGCCATATTCCGGACCATTTATAGCAATGCGGTTTCGGTGATTTACGTGCCATTTCGCCGGCATAGCACATAGCCTCTCGCAATGTCAGTGGTTGTTTTTCAACCATACCTTTTCCCCAACACCGCCCCAATCTCATCAATATGCGGCTGCAAGGCCCGCAAGGCTTGCGGATCGCGCTTTTGCAGCAAATCGACCACGGTTTTCAAGGTGTCCAGCGCTACCGACAAGCCGCTAAACTGCGGATTGATGCGACTAAACGCCTTGGCGAACTTGGCGTGAGCATCGGCCAGCTGCGACAGCACACCGGCTTTTTCATGAGCCGGAATCGGCGAATTGTCCAGCTCGCGGGTTGTGGTCAACACCAGCCGGGCAAAATCCTCAATCATGTTTTTGTTCAGCTCGTCAATGCCTTGCTCGCTGATTCGGTACGCCGCCCGCGCCGTGTCCCAATCGTCGCCGCGTTCTTTTGCCAGCCGTTTCCATTCGCGCGCCGTGTCGTAGCTGACATTGCCGCATGCAGCCGCAGCCGTCAGCGCCATGCCTTCAACGTACATGCGGCGGACGTTGGCTCGGGTTTCCGGCGTGTGTGCCATGGGTTCCCCTGGTTACCAGTGAATCTGGCGTTTGATTAACTCAATCGCCGCAGCGGTAATTAAGCCGCTGATCGCACCACCCACCGCGCCGCTTTTGGCAATGTCTACGGCTTGGCGTTTGTCTTCCGCTTCCAGCGCGGCAACGCGCCCGCCCATGGTATCGATGTGCTTCATTAGTCGGCTCTCCATGGCGTTCATCTGCTCTTTGGAGGCATCTTCTATTCGGTGCAAATCTTTGCGGATCACTTCAATCTGCACCATCAAGCTTTGATGCATCACCCGCAGCTCGCCGGTCAACTGCCCGAGTGCTTGGGCGACGGCGGTATCGTTTGGATCACTCATGCGGCCTCCTCAATCCAACGCACAATGCTCAGGAATTCACGGTGGGATATGCCGCTATTCATTGCATCCAACAGCTGTTCATGCAGATCCACTACGGAGTCGTGCATTAACCAAAACTCGCGAACCGCACATTGATTTTCACGGTACATGTCTTCCAACTTTTGATTGACGGCCTCGTCAAAGCGATGCGTTATCGCGGTTTCGCTGATAAATGACCTTGCCAATGCCGAATGCTCGATAGTCAATGCGGAGTGAATAGTCGCTGCGGCTCGTATCGCCCGGTAGCCGCGCTTAATGCGCTCGGCTAAAAAGAAAATCTGTTTTCGAGTCATGTGGCCTCCTGGTTAGTAGTTTGCTGCATAGCGCCATCTCCATAACGGGCAGTAAAGTGTTTGCAGGTTGGAGCTTACGCGCGCGCGCGAGGCTTGCTTAGGCTGGAAACGTTTCCAGCGCTGCCGGTTTGGGGTGCCAGGCGTAGAGTGCGACGCCACACACAACCCGATAGGACATGCTCATGAAAAAGGCACTAGCGTATTTAATCACTCGGGCGGCGGGGCTATTCCTGCTGGCGGTATTCAAGGTATTACCCGTGGTCGGCAGGCTGTGGCAATTTTGCCGAACGCGGTATTTGATTAATCTATGGATACCGTTGCGCATCATCCAATGGCTGATCTATCTGCCGATACACGTGTTTTTAGTGGTAATGGTTAGGCCCTGGCTGGCCTGGGTAGCCGTGAAATGGTTCAGCACCGAGAACAAATTGGACCTGCAACCTTGGTTGTGCTGGTTCATGACGCCGGATAACCCGCTATCTGGAGATAAAGACTGGCAGACGAAGCACATAGCGGCCGGATCGGACCCATTGAGCGACGAAAACCGCATCGCCTGGATACGCCGCAACGGCTTTAACTGGTTTAACTATCACATCTTAGGTTGCCGCAATGACACGGTATTCGAGCTGTTCAACCTGGCGATACAGAACGAGCATTGGCTATGGGTGCGCCCGGACGGCTATTGGCTGGTGAGAGCCTACATCCCCTGGGGCAAGCGCTACTTGAATCTGTTCTGGGGTTGGTCTTTGTTCGGCGAGATAGACGGGCGCTGCAAATTTACTGTGACCACCCGCTTTAAAGATCACAAGCCGGGGTAAGCCATGTTTGCAAAACTCTACGGACCCGATGACCACCAAGTGTTAGTGAAGCTGGATGAAGGCGACGAAGGGCCGGAGGTGCGGTTCTATTTCAAACCCGCCGGTCTGGGTATCTGCTCCTCGGCGTTGATCTTCAAAGATGACACCGACGATGCCTGGGAGAAAGCCGAAGCCGCATTCGCCAGTATCGACGAACAAAAAGCGATGGCGGTCGTTGGGGAAATAAAAGAAAGCCTAGCCAAGCACTTTAGCGACGGTCAATCGACATGAGCCCCGACGAACTTAAAAAGATCGCCGCCAAAATCAGCAAGTGCTTGGCCCTTGCCGCCAGCGACAACCCCGCGGAAGCCGAAGCCGCTCGCCGCCAGGCCGACGCGTTGATGAAGAAATACAACCTCACCAGCGGTGATGTGGCAGCCGCCGAGGTGCATGAAGAGGCTATCGATACCGGCGCGCCGTACAAAATGCCCATATACCTGGGCCGCCTGTCCGTGATCATTGCTGAAGCGTTCGGTTGCGGCACCGTCTGCGAGCTGGGCTTCGTCAATATCAACACCGCCGTCAAATTCTTTGGCTTGGGTTTAAAGCCCGAGCTGGCAGCGTATACCTACGAGGTATTGCGGCGGCAGATCGGCAAAGACCGCGCCGCTTACAGCGCCACGCTCAAACGCTACAAACGCGCCAACCGCATCCGCAAGGCCGATTTGTTCTGCCAGGCCTGGGTCAGCCGCATCGCTCGCCAGGTCAACGCCTTTGCCGGCAACGAACAGGAAAAGGCCGCTATCGAGGCCTACAAAGGCCGGCAATACGGCGAAAGACTGGAAGACGACCGCCGCGCCCCGGCCAAGCCCAGGCAGAACAACGACTGGCAAGCCCAAGCCGGCGGCTATCAAGCGGCCAATGATGTATCGCTGCATAAACCGGTGCAGGGTAAGCGTGGGGTGTTGTTGGGGGTGCAGCAATGAGCAGCGGCCAAGAGCCGCCGCCGCTAGTGGGCTTGGTTTTTGTGCTGCTGAGCCTATGCGTGATGTGGGGATATGTCTATATGTTGCTGGAAGTGGCTATTTGGGGCTGGGACTACACCGTTCAGCGCTTTTGGGAGCGACTGGCGTCGCTGGGGGCCGCAAGATGAAAAGCCAGTTTTTAAGGTTGGCGCTAAAGAATTTTCTGGTATGGCTGTTCGGCTGGAGTATGTGGGGTTTGGCCCATCACGAGGTTGCTACAGAATGTAAATTGCTGGGCAAATTTTACGTTGGCAGCGAAATATTCGAATGCGTGAAGGTGGAGCCAAAGCCATGATTGAGTTTGTAGCAGCATGGCTTATTTTTGGCGGGCTGACAATTAATACCGGAAGTCCCCTGGCATCCTTCTTTTTTGGGGTTGTAACCGGCGTGTTCTGGGCTGTTTTTGTCACGGTCACTAAATGACCTGGCAAGCCCGTGTCGACAGCAACTACCAGCGCATCAAAGCGCATTACGAAAGCCGGGGCGGCACGCGTTGGCAGGATGTCACCGCAGATCCGCGCGTCTTTAACCGGGTCTGGCGCAACATGCTGCGGCTGCCCAAGGGCGATAACCCACCACCTAAGGAGTATCGATGAAAGCCTTTTTTGATAGACCGTTATTTACCGGATCGGCATGCATAGTGGCGTTGTTGATCTGCTTGATAGTCGACCGCCCGGCGCTGGTCGCTCGCCTGTGGTGTGGCCGGCAAGTTTCCCCCAGTTAACCAGCGCGTTACATTTTAGAACTTACCAAGGAGCACACAATGAAACTAGGCATAGACTGGAGTCAAAACTCCACCAAACGCGGCGTTGTCTGGCTAATCGCCGGCATCATTGGCATTTATTACAGCTGGGGCACTCATGACGTCAACCAACTGCTGTCGGTAGCATCCGCCGTGGCGGGCGGGTTGGGTGTGGGGGTTAAGGATTAAGCTAAGTAGCGGGCACCCAAAACCGTGCCCACGCACTTGACTTTATTTCGAGAATTTTAATGTTTAAACAATTACATAAAAGAATGTCGCTGGCTCTGATAGTGCTTTCATACAAATTATTGATTTGGTTTGCATCACGTAATTATTTTCTTTGGGTTTTATATTTGGCCTTCTTTGATATTCCTTTAGTTATGGTAGCCACACTGATTTTGGCAATATTGGCCGCAATAAGAGAATTTAAATGTTGTCTTGTAGAGAATGATGTGCCAATTAATTTAAGCCATTCTTTTTACGAGGAAAATAAAGAGAGGGTCATCAGAAGGCTTAAAAAAAACATGCGCAGATATACTAGCTCTGTGCCTAGCGTAAAAGTTTCTGAAAAATAAAGAAGATTCTATATCTACTGGAGGTTAGTTTTGAATACCCTGATACCAGGCGCACAAGTGTCGAAACAAGGTATAACACTCACCGTTGATTTTGTTAGTAACGGCGTAGTGTATTACATGAAGCATCGCCAAAAACCAGATGGAGAACCAGATTCATTAGCAAGTGATTGGTCTCGTTTCATAGGTTTATTCAGAGTGCCTATCTCGGAATGGAACGCGCAAACGGCTTAAAAACGAAGGCCTAGAGCCTCATATAGCGCGCCATTGAGCGCCCAACCTCAGAGGGCCTTTGAGCCCCTTTTTTTCTGGAGGAATCTATGCAGTTCGATCTTGAATTCGATACCAGTCATTTGACCTATATCTTACGTGCTGCCAGGCAGGAAATAGATCAACCCGAAGCGATGTTGAACAGCATCGGCGAATCTTTATTGCGGGTTAATCGGAAACGCCATGAAAAAGGCGTCGATCCGGAAGGCAAGGAGTGGAAACAGCTGTCCGATTTGACATTGGCAGAGGGGAATCGCAAAGGCGGACCGCTGAAAAAAACTGGACGGATGCTTATGAGCCTGCTCTATCAAACTAATAACGATGAGCTTCGCTTATGGTTTGATGGTGCGCGAGATGCCAAGCTGGCAGGCTTTCATCAGTTTGGTACCAATCCTTATGACATCGTGCCAAAGCATGCGAAGGTATTGGCCTTTGCCGGCATTGTAACCAAGCGCGTCCATCATCCAGGCCTGCCAAAGCGGGAGTTGATTGGCTTTCCTGATTCTGACAAGCAATTGGTCGAGAACGTCACGGCCGATCATTTAACCAGGATTTTGCAGCGCGCGAGGGCAAGGTGAACAATTAGGCATTTGTTCTACTTTTTGCGCTCTTTACCAAGGGTCGCCTTAATTTCCTTAAGTATGGTTGAGAAATCATCTACAGCAATGCGTACATCATCTGGCGCGACGACGCGATGAGTTTCAGGAAGAGCCGTTCGAAACGCCTCATCGGGATTAATAGTGCGCCCATCCATTGCCGTAATGAGTAAGTCATATCGTTCTTTGAGGCGAGCCTTTAATTTTTTGACAGTATTTTCAGAGTGAATAGCCATGGCAAATCCAGATATAAAAATGTTAAATAAGAAAGTTGAAATAGCCGAAGTAAGGTTAGCGTTGCTAAAAAACAAAATAACCGATGCCGATTTAAATAATGAAGACGATGTAATTGAATGCCGTGTTTTATTAAGGGACGTTATCACTCCGTTGAATATTGCGCTAACTGATTTAAAGTAAATAATCCCGTTTTTATCGGTAAGCTTGAGAGTGCTTACCACACCGGCGGCAAATAAATATTTTGTCGCCTTCCAGGCTTCTCATTACAAACCGCCATTTGTAGCCGATTAGGCGGCAGATTAGGGATTTGAATATCAATTCAATTCACGATTACAAAACCGGCAAACTACTGCTTCTTTTTTAATAAGCTCCGCGCATGCGGGGCATTTCTTCATTTCATCAGCAATTAGCTTGGCTTTGTTTTTGTTCGATAAGATCAGCATGTCGATACCCATGATGATGTTGACCACAACCCAAGTTGTTAACACATCGCCGCCGGAAATATAGGCGTTCCATGAAATTCCGATAATCAGCAAGCAGCCTGCAATCCCGATTAACCATTTCCCCATGTACATGTAGCCCAATCCGGGCAACACAATGTTTAAGCCAATTGCCAACGGCAGGCTTTTTTCCTTGATTTGTTTCTCTTGATTCATTCCGTTTCTCCTTTGTTGATGGGTTTTTTCTGTTTCTCTACAGGTACAAAATTTAACAGGTCTAGCACGATTTCTTCGTTCTCATCAAGGGTTCCGGTTGAAGTGGACCCCTTATCTGGATATAGCGGGACACCATAAGCGTTTCTAAGAGCCACCAAACTATTCAATCCAGCCATGCGCGCGTCTTGCGTAGGGAATGCGCGGCAATTGCGTAAATAGGCCAGTTCAGTTGGTGTAGTGGCTGCGTTACCTGCTCGCACGTTGGATATCACCCAGAGCACGTCAACACCAATGTCGGCTTCGATTAGGCGCTGAATATAGTCCAGGTCTGGCATGCGCTCGCCTTTTTCATACTTGATTTGAGCGTTCTTCTTAACGCCACAAATTTCTGCGAATGCCGGTTGACTTAAACGCAATCGCTCTCTTTCGGCTTTTAGCCGCTCTCCGATACTGGTATTCATAAAAAAACCTCAAAAACTATTTACAGGTATTCAAACGGGTGCTATGCTTAAGCCGTATTCAGCATTTAACAGCCAACAGGGGGCGATTATGACACCGCAAGAAGCTAAACAAAAATTGATTGAATCCGGCGTGACGGCTGCCGAGTACGCACGTCAGCACGGTTTCAAGTACACCCAAGTCGTTGCCGTCTTAAACGGCACCAATAAAGGCCGCTATGGCGAGGCTCACCGGATTGCAGTAGCGCTCGGGCTGAAACAAGGAGAAGCGGCATGATTACCGACGCCATGATTCGAGAGCAGGGCATTGATATTGGGATCAGGCTGATGCCCGTTGCAAATCCAAAACCAATTTCAGGATTGAAAGAATTGTCCAGAGTTTTAGTGGAAGAAAGCGCGGTTGAGCAATTCAACAGAGCCATGACTAATTGGTTTCATGGGTTGATGCGGGAGTTAGGTCAATGAGTGTCTTTCCGGTTGAGTTGAATATAGGCGACGAACTTCCGTCAGTTCGCACATTTATTGACGGCGAGCTATTAAATATTGATGTTGACCAGCAAGCCATTACGCCAATAACTAAAACGCCCGACGCCGGTGATTCTGGCACTCAGCGCGAAATCGCCCAGGTCCAGCTATCGGAGTGGATTGGACAGCGTAAATTTTCGGCAGCTCTTCAAAAATTACTGACGGTCAGTGATTTAGTGGAATTGCAAAAAGTAAAAGAAACGAAAGCTTACAAGGGTTTGGTAGTTGTAATCGATGGAAAACTACAGACGGTCAGTAGTTTTAAGCAGCTCTGTGACTCCATTGGGGTCTCTGAGCAGCATGTTAGTGAACAACTATTAAACCTGAAGACCTTTGGTCCAGAATTTGTCGAGTATTCGGATAAATACCTGGGGTTTCGCGATGTCCGTGCGTTGCGCAAGTTACCAGACGACGAACGTACCGCATTGATCGAGGTAGCTAAGTCCGGCGATAAAGATCAATTGTTAGATTTGGCCGAGTCGTTGATAGTCAAACATGCCAATGAAAAGCAATCGCTGCAAACCGCCTTGGCTGAACAATCTTTGCGCCTTGAAGATATGGAAAACGCCGAGTCCAAACAGGTCAAAGTCCTGAAAGCAGACCTGGAAGCCGAGCAAGCCAAGGTCGCTAGGCTACAAAGCAATGACCACCGCGTCTACAGCTTCGACCTGCAAACCCACTTGGTGCGTGAGGAGTGCCTAGCGCATCAAGCGGAAGCCGAACTGGCTTTAAACAGCCTGCGACAGCTGTTTGAAGACTGTGTAAACGACGATAACAAAGTCGAGCGCGATCTGCGCATCGAACAAGTGTGGGTCACGCTGCACGTCACGGCGGCTCGGGCGATGGATGCCTTGGCCTTTCTACGCGGCTTTGGCCTGGAAGGCATGCCGGATTCTATCGGCCATAAGCATTGGTTGACTGATGACGAGGCGCTGCGCTGGCTGGACGATTACGAGCGGGTTGAGTACAAGCATATCAAGGCCAAGATAGAGCGCCACGACAAGCGCGAAGCTGCCAAGCCCAAAGGCCCAGGCCGCCCCCGCAAGGACAAATAAGGGGCATGCGTCATGAGAACCAACCCACTCGTACAACGGATGGACAGCAATAGCCCCGCCGTGCGCACCACTGCCCAGGTTATCGCGCTACGTCAGCGCGACCCCTGGAAAGAGGCCAGCGAGAAGCAGCGCGATGTGGCGCGGGCGCGGATGGTGATTGTGGAAAAGCTGATGGATATGGAGCGCAACGGCTTTAGCGCCAACAAGGCGGTGGAAACCCTGCTGTGTTACGCGGAGGTGGGCAATCTGCATAACCATTTGGTGTGGGCCATGCAAACAGCCGCGAAAGCCGGGCGAGCGTTCCCCAGCCGCAGCGCAATCTTCGAATGGCTAAAGGTCGTTAAAGACGGCGGCGGTAGAGTCGATCTGTTGGAAGCGCACAAGGGCAAAGTGGTGAAAGAGCAACCCGCGTGGTGGGGCCCTGCGCTGGAGTATTACAACCAGCCCAGCAACCCGGAATACTCCGTCGTGTGGCGACAGCTGGCCGAGGTGGAAGGTTTTGCCTGCACTTACGACCAAGTCAAAAACTACTTGAAAAGCGTACCGGCCATGCTGGGCCGCCATAGCCCGGCACGGATTGGCCGCAAGCTGTATCGGCTTACCGAAAAGGCCTACATCCGCCGCTGTACTGAGCGGTCCTTGCCGGGTGACGTGTATGTGGCCGACGGTTACATGGCTGACATTTATCTCGTCAACCCCATCGACGGCAAGTTTCCCTGGCGTCCGGAGCTGACGGTGGCCATGGACATGCGCAGCCGCTTTATCGTGGGTTGGCGGGCCGATGAGCACGAAGGCACCACGGCCGTACAGAACTTGTGGGCAGAAACCTTCGCCCGCTGGAACCACGTGCCGCTGTTTCTGTACGTGGATAACGGCTCCGGCCATAAGAACAAGCTGATGAGCGACGAGATGACCGGCTTTTATGCCCGCCATAACATCGAGGTGATTCACGCCATACCCGGCAACCCGCACGGTAAAGGCTGGATCGAGCGATTTTTCGTTGAGGTGAAGCGCGACTTTTTGAAAGCCTGGCGCCCCGCCTTTTACTGCGGCGATGACATGTGCGACGAGGCCCGCGCGGAAACCATCAAGGCCGTTAAGGCCGGCCAGTTGCAAGCGCCCACCTTGCTGGAGTTTGCCGACGCGTTTAACGCTTGGATAGACCGCTACGTGCAACGCCAGCATCCGGAGAACAAGCATGTCACGCGGCAGCAGGTTTGGGGCGAACTATCGCCGCTGCCGCCGCATGCCGATTTGCTGGAGATGAAGCGGCAAGCGGTGGTGCTGACCGTCAAGCGGGCCAGCATTACCCACAACAAACGCCAGTATGGCCATCCGGACCTGCATGCCTACAACCACATGCCGGTGGTGCTGGAGTACGACTTGATGGACAACCGTGTGGCAGTGATCCGCACCCAAGACGGTCGCTGGATCTGCGATGCGCATTTGATCAACGCCATAGATGCCATCGACAAGAGCCGCTCGGAAGAACGCCGCGACAAACGGGTGGAAGACCAGCGCAAACGCTTGCAGCGCAAGGTGGACGAACTCAACGCCCGCGCTGGCCTGGTGATAGACGCCGATGCCGTCGCCAGCGATGCACAAACCCTGTTGGACCAAACCCCGGCGCTGCCGGAACCCGAGATTGAGATTGATATTTTTACATTTGAGTGAGGTAAGCACATGAGCACAAGAGAAGAAGTTTACGTAGCGATAAACGAAGAGCGCGATTACCAGGATATGAAGTGGGGGGCTATCGATGAGCATTCACATGAAGTGGGTTCATGGTTAACGATCATGCGTTATTTGTTAGGAAAAGCCGAAAGCGCTTATACAACGGCGCACGGCGATAGTGCCTCGCTGGATGAAATACGTCAGCTGGTAGCCGTTGGTGTGGCATGCATGGAACAGCATGGACCAATAAAGCGAGAAAAAATTGATTTAGTCGCAATGAGAGGCTCTTTATGAGCACCTACCCCGAACACTACACCCCGGAAGACATCCGGCAGGTCGAGCAAATCAAGGCCTGGATGGCCGAGCGCAATTACAAGCAGGCCGCATTGGCCCGCCTGGCCCGCGTGTCGTCCAGCTCGCTGTCGCAAATCCTGGGCGGCACCTACGCCACCGCGCCCGGCAAGCTGCTGGTTAACGTCGCCAACGCCATGAAACACGCCGACGACACCGCTAGCGATACCGTCGCCGCCGTGGAAACCAGCGTGTTCCGTGTGGCTAATACCGCCTTCCAGATGGCCCGCCGCTACCGCAACTTTGCGGTGGTATCGGCCTTTGTCGGCACCGGCAAAACCTTTGCCGCCAAGCATTACCAACGCACCACGCCCAACACGTACTTGATTGAGGCCACGCCCACTATGACCGTGCAAAGCCTGATCAAGCTGCTGGCCCGCACGGTGGCCGGCTTTGACGGCAAAGGCAGCATAGACGACAAGTTTCGCGCCATCGTCGATAGCCTGGTCAACACCGACAGCTTGTTGATTGTGGATGAGGCCGACACCTTAACCCCGCATGTATTGCACACCCTGCGCCGGCTGCGCGACCTGGCTAATGTCGGCATCGTGCTGTGCGGTACCGAGCATCTGACCGGCCTGATTCGGCCCGCCCACGGCCAATTCGACCAAATCCGCAGCCGCGCCGGCTTTTGGCCGGAAACGATACGCGGCATCACCGCCGACGATGCCGCCGCCCTGGTCCAGGCCGCGTTTGGCGACGAGGACATCAGCGACGAGGTAATCGCCCGGTTGTTTGCTTACTGCAAAGGCTCGGCGCGGATGCTGATCGAGGGCCTGGTAGCCGCCATCACTCAATTCCGCAACGGCCGCGAGCTGAACGTACAGCTGGTGGATGCGGTGGCTAAACAGGCGTTATGCCTGCAATCGGTGGCGTAGGGGGCTGTGATGCGTAGAGAAATGATGATGGAAAAAGCCAAGCCATTAAAGAGGGCTGTGAGGATTAAGGGGCATTCAAGCCGCGTGTTTTTTTACGACGAATTTCACCAACGGCGCGCGATGGAACATAGCTATCACGCATTTGGTTGGCGAATTTTGGCCGATAGCGAGGTGGCACTATGAGCATCTGCATCATCACCATCCGCGACACCGACACCGGCGTGGATATTCAGTCGGTTGAGGTCGCCGATCCGTCCGGGGACCTGGACACGCCGGCCATCGTGCTGGGCGCGGCCATGGTCAACAACGCCCAGCGTTACCTGGAGCGCCGCGCAGCGGCGATATCGCCTTATCAATCGCACACCCAGCATTAGGAGCAGACCATGACCGAGTTTATCCCTAAACGCCGCATCTCCGACGATGTGAGCAACAACATTTTGATGGCGTATCACCAACGCCGGCAGACCGACGGCAAAAACCAAACGGCGCCGCTGAACAGAATCATTGACGCGCAAAACAAAGAGATGCTGGAACTGGAGCACCAGTTATTCACCGCCCGCGCCACCGCCGTCATATCACTACTAACGACAGCCGTCATCCTGTACCAATGGCTAATGGCCCCCGCGCTGGAGGCCCTGTAATGTCTAACGCCTGCGTCATCCCTTGCCCGTATTGCGCCAAGGACATAGACATCATCCAGGGAATGGAAGTGCTAGCCGGTCAACAATGGACCGCGCTCCTAAAACCCCTCCCTAACAGTGTGATCGGTGCCTTGCTGCGCTATCTGGAGCTGTTTAAACCGCTCAAGCAAGAACTGCGCTGGTCGCGTCGGCTGGTATTGACTCAAGAGATCGTGCCGATGATGACTGCCGCGCAGGTCAAGCGCAACGGCATTGTTTACGCTGCTCCGCTGCCCGTGTGGGAAGCGGAGATGATGAAGCTGGTCGTCAACCGTCCCGAATCGTTAGTGCTGCCGCTGAAAAGCAACGGCTATCTGCTGAGCATGATTGCCGGTCGAGGTGAGCGCGCAGCGGCCAAGCTGGAGCAAGACAAGATCGAGCAGCAACGCAACCGCAGTAATGTCGGCGGCGCGCCGATATCGGTGGCGGCGTTGGCCGAGCAGGCGCAGAAGAAAACCAAGAGCAAACCGCCGGCCGGTTGGAAAGGCGCTGTTCCAGTACAGGACAGCTCGTAGGGTGGGTTAGCGCTAGCGTAACCCACCAGACAACCTACGAAATGACAAGGAAACATCATGGCAACTAAACGACAAAAAGCCCCGGCACTGGCCTACGCCTGCCAAACCAAAGAAGACACCCAGTCTGCAATCTGCGAACTGGGCCTGGTGCAACGCGAGTTAACCCGCGTGGAAACCGAGATCAACGACGAAATCGCCGCCATCACCGATAGCCGCAAGGTACAGATCGAGGCGCTAAAAATGCGCTCTGAAGCGCTGTTGAAAGGCATTCAAACCTGGTGTGAAGCAAACCGCTCGGACCTATGCAAGAACGGCGCAAAAACCGCCAACCTGATCACCGGCGAAGTCAGCTGGCGGTTGCGTCCGCCCAGCGTGTCGATTCGGGCGGTGGATAAAGTGTTGGAAACGCTGAAAGTGCTGAAGCTGGACCGGTTCGTTCGCACCAAGGAAGAGCCCAACAAAGACGCGATGTTAGCCGAACCTAAGGCAGTATCCGGCATCGCTGGTATCACCATCGTTAAGGGCGTGGAAGATTTCGCCGTCACGCCGTTTGAGCAGGAGGTGGTGTGATGACGAGCTTAGAACGGGCTGGCTTGCAAAGCCGTATACAGATGCTGCGGGAGTGCGCCACACTGTTGCGCAATGCCGCCAACCATGCCGACAGCCGCGCCGCGTATAACGAGGACATGGCCGCCGCTGCCAACGCCGACAACGAAGCGGACGAGTTAGCGGCGCAATTGCAGGACGCGCAGCCGTGAGCGACTTGGTCAAACACTTCCTCAAACAGGTCGGCATCGCTAAAAGCTGGGCAGAAAAGACGCTGCCCGGTTGGGATGACGACATGCATCGCGCACTGTTGCAGCGCCACGGTGCGACCATGATCGAGGGCCGTATATCTGCCAAGAGCATGAACGTGCCGCAGCTGGCTAAAGCGTTGGACGATTATGCCGCCCGTGGTTGGCCGCGCCGTAAGGAGTGGGCCGGCACCAAAACAGCCTCGCCTAAAACCGTGTCGCCGCAGATCGGCCACATCGTCAAGCTGTGGGGCAAGCTGGGCCAGGCTGGCAAAGTCAGCAACGCCAGACGCCAGGCGCTGCTGGCCTTTTGTGCCCGGCAAACCGCGCACAACGTGCCGGACCTGGATAGCCTGACCACCGAGGAAGGTCAGGCCATTATCGAAGCCATGAAAGGCTGGCTGGGGCGCTAAGGCAAGGCTATGGACTTCCCGGACGTCGACCAATCGCTATTAGCCACACTGCCGCCCGTGCTACGGGCGATAGTGCAGGCGCTGGGCTATGCCCGCGCTAGCGATTGGTTGCGTCTGCACGGTGGGGTGAACATCAACCTACCGCAGCACTACACCCAGGCGCTGGGCTTGTCTGACGAAGAGCTTAAACGCATGCGCGTCACGTTAGCGCCGCACCTGGATAGCAATGGCCGGTTTTATTGCCCCAAGATCGACAAGCTGTGGATTAAGCACCGCAACGCCGCGATTGTCGCTAACGCGGATTGGCAAAGCGGCTCCAAACAGGCCCGTGCGTATCTGTTATCGATCCGGCAAATATCCAATATCCGCCGCCAGGCCGAGAGCGACGATATACAAGTGGATTTATTTAAAAGCCCCTAGGGGGCACGGCTCCAGCGGGCGGTGAGCTAACTCAAAAAACACCCGCAGTCGACCCGGATTTCCTTACCTCCGTCCGGCGAATCGGCCGATTGGCCCCATGTTACGTGGCTTTGTTTTATTAACGGAGATCTATGATGATTCATCACCTAAAAACCTTTCCCGCATTTTTTGAAGCAACCGCGCGCCATGAAAAGCTCTTTGAAATACGCAATAATCGCGACAGAGGCTTTCAGAAAGGGGACGCCGTGATACTTTACGAATATGATCAAATCAACGATAGAGTGACAGGCCGGGAAATCATGGCCAAAATCACCTACGTCCTGAATTTTGCGCAGAAGCCGGATTGGGTGGTGTTTGGGATTTCGATAATCGACAACCCGGCTAATTGAAATACAGCCCCTCTAAGCCCCAATACACCCAATCCCGCCACCGTTTCCATCCCAAAAGTCTTTAAACGTTTCTACGGGTTTTTAAACGGGTTTTGAACGCGGTTCCGTTTGCGTTATCAGACGGTATCGCATCGAATACTAACACCGTCCCCCTGGAAACATTTCCAGCCTCGTTTCCACTCGCCCAAATCCGGATACTGGCCGCAACTGAATTGTTGAGGTCGTCATGTCCAAGCCCGCCGTCAAACTTGCATCGCTTGCCTTCGAAATCGCCGCCGATGGTGCTGTGCCCGGCGAAGCGCATTTATTGCCGGTCGGTCCTTTCCGTGCCGCCGATGGCAGGCCGGAAGATTGTGAAGCCTGGCTGCTGGACGCCACGATTGCCGCCAGCGTGATTCAACGTCTGCGCGACCGTAAGAACGACACCCTCATCGACTACGAACATCAATCCCTGCGCGCCGAATGGAACGGTCAACCCGTTATCGCCGCTGGCTGGTTTCATGACATGCAATGGCGCGATGGCAAAGGCCTATACGCGGTAGGCGTGGACTGGACCAAAACCGCCAAGCAACGCATCACCGATAAAGAGTACCGCTACATCAGTGCGGTGTTTTGGTACTACAGCGGCACCGGCGAGGTGCTGGATGTGGTCAGCGTGGCTTTAACCAATACCCCCGCCATCGACGGCCTGGATGATCTGGGCGAAGAAGGCATGGCGGCATTAAACAAACGTTTTTCCCTACCCGACCCCAATCCGGAGCATACCGATATGGCCACACCGCAAGAAGAGCTAGCGGCGCTGCGCGTGACGCACGCCAACACCGAAACCGCCCTGGCGTCATTAACCGCCGAACGCAACACGCTGAAAACCCAGCTGGCCGCATTGACCGCCGAGCACGACGCGGTGGTCGGCGAACTGGCTGCGTTGACCAAGCAAATCAACGATGACAAGGCCGCTGCCGAAGTGCAGAAAAAAACCGACCTGATCACCGCTGCTTTGACCGATGGTCGATTGGCGCCGGCCTTAAAGCCTTGGGCGGAAAAGCAAACCATCGCCGCCCTGACCGAGTATTTCGAAACCACCGGACCGCTGCCCATCACCCAACGCCAGGCCGGCGACGGCCATACCACCGGTACTGCCGCGCTGACTGCCGAACAAAAGGCTATCGCCGACAAGATGGGCGTGACCGAAGAGGAATACCTCGCGGCACAGAAAAAACACGCCCGCTAACTGCCGGCACCGTCATTTACATTAGGAGCAAACGATGCTGACACAAGCGCAAATCGACGCACTGAAAACCACGCTCCAGGCCAATTTCGATAAAGGCCTGGTCGCTACACCCAGCAACTGGAAAATGATTGCCCGGTTGATGAAATCCACCAGCAAAAGCTCAACGTATGCCTGGTTGACGCAATGGCCTTCATTTAGGAAGTGGGTCGGTTCGCGGCTACACAAAGCGATTGCCGAAAAAGCCTATACCGTCACCAACGATAAGTACGAGGCCACTATTGATGTGCAACGTACCGACGTGGAAGACGATGATTTCGGTCATTACGCCACAGTGGCTTATGGTCACGGCGAAGCAGCCTCTCGGCTGATGGATGAAATCATGTTCTCGGCCTTGCTGGCCGGCTGGTCTACCAACTGTTACGACGACCAGTTCTTTTTCGATACCGATCACCCGGTGTATGCCAACACTGACGGTACCGGTGCGGTTACCGCCACCTCGAATATTCAAGCCGGTGCCGGCGCGCCTTGGTATTTGTTCGCGCCCAATGCACCGGCATTGATCTTACAAGAGCGCGTGCCGGCTACGCTGGAGTCGCAAACTAATGCCAACCAGTCTACCAATGTCTTCGAAAACGACGTGTTCAGTTTTGGCGGCCGGTGGCGCGGAGCGGCGGCTTATGGTTTCTGGCAATGCTGCTACGGCAGTAAAGCCACGCTGGACGCCACCAACTTTGCCGCCCTTTACGACCGGATGCTGGCCCAAACTGGTGACGGCGGTATCAAGTTGGGCACGGTGCCTAATCTGCTGGTTTGCGGGCCAACCAATCGTGTCGCCGCTGAAAATCTGCTGACCAAACGCACGCTCGCGACCGGCGAAGACAACATCAACTACAAAAAGGTCGAGCTGCTGGTTACCCCCTGGGTAGCGTAAGCGCCGATTTGATTGCCCGCATTAGGAGACTGAAATGCCCAAAGTTTATGTCCGCGTTAATCCACGCAGCCAAATCAGCAAGCGCCACCGTTGCGCGATTGAGTTTACCCAGACCTGGAAAGAGCTGGAAGACATCGACGCCGCCACCCGCGCCGCGCTGGAAGAAGACCCCTATCTGGAAGTGAGCGAAACCCCGACCGTGTTGGTTGAGGTGGCCGCCGCCGTCCAAACCGCTGCGCCGGAAGCCAGCGGCAACTCCATACAACCCACCGAGAGCACAGCGCAGCAGGACTCGGCGGACGCCGCACAAGGAGATAGTGAGCAAGTAGGCACGGCGTCCGCTGCTGATGGGCAGGCAACGGAGATAAACGATGTTAAAGATTCTGGCCTTAACGGGGTTATTAATGACCCATCCGATTCAACCTCCGATGCGCCGGAAGCCACCAGTGGTACTGACGCAGGGAAAATTCCTGGTAGTCAACAGGAAACCCAGGCCATCCAGGATGAAGCCGGGGCCGAGTTATCCGCTGCCAAAACGAAGCAAGCCTCGGTAGCTGAAGCGCATGTTGATACCCGTCTCGAAACGATCAAAGTGGCCATTGCACAACTCGACCCCAACAACGCCGAGCACTGGTTAAGCGATGGTAAGCCGGTTATCGATGCTGTGTCTGCGTTGGCCGGTTTCAAAGTGCTGGCCGCTGAACGCGACCAAGCCTGGAACCAAGTTAAAACCCAAGCGGTAGCCGGCTAATGCCCTTCGCCACCCGCGCCGATCTACTGGCCCGCAGCAATGCCCGCCGCTTAGCGCAACTGGCGGTGCCGGCCGATAAGACCATGCCGCCGGAAGCGGCGCTGCGGGTTGCCATCGACGGTGGCGACTTGACCGGCTACACCGCTGATGAACAGGTCGCGTTGACTCTGGCATTGGATGCTATCGACACCGCGCTGAATGATGCCGAGCAGGTGTTGATCGGTGCCGGTGTGCCGGACGGCACCCAAACCAGTTTGCTGGCACGGATGGCATCGACTATCGCATTGTTTTATCTGCAAGGCGCGGAGCGCATGACAGCCGAAGTGCAAAAGGCTTACGACGGCGTGATGGACATGATCAAGATGTTCAAACGCGGCGAACTGGACTTGGTACCGGCACCGCCGCCTGGCCCGCTTGATCCGGTTATATCCGAAGACTTGGTGCAGTTTGAAAGCTCAAGCCGACGCTATGGCAGCACATCGACCGTGATCGAGGACTGGTAATGATCTCGCTGACGCCCGTGCTTGACCACCTGAGAACTAAGCCGTCGGATTTTACCCATGCCTGGTTTCGCGATTTCGGCATGGCGGCCGAATTTGCTCAGATTGACCCGAAAGCGCTGCCGGTGCCGGCCATATGGTTAATACGTGCATCCGACAAATCGGATTCCGTGGATACGGAAGGCCGCGCCGAGGATATGGATTTGGCATTCGATGCCGTGATTGCGATAGAGAACATTCGCACTCAACGCGCAGGCGAAACTGACGATGTGTTGCTGGATTATCGCCACGCTGTGCGTAAAGCGTTGCAGGGGTGGGAGGTCGCAGCCGACGTCAAGCCTATCAAATTCAAAGGCGGGCGAGTCATGGAGTACACCGCGACCGATATTTACTGGGCTGATCGATACAGATTTAACGCCCTGATTACCAACTATTTACCCGATCCAGGCCCCTACGACAGCCTGAATTACATAGGAGCACCTGCATTATGAGCATGGCATTTGATTACATTCCCGCCTCGTTGCGCTATCCGGGCGTTTACGTCGAGATCGACGGCAGCCAGGCCGGGCTGGGCGACGATATTCCGGCTGTGTTGCTGGTCGGCCAAAAACTGGCGGCGGGCACGGCAGCAGCGGGCGAAATTGTCCGCATTACCTCGGTATTCGATGCTCAGCAAAAATGCGGAGTTGGCTCTATGCTGGCACAGATGGCCGCGCGTTACCGGGCAATAGATGAAGTGTTTGACGTGTATGTTTTGCCCTATTCAGACAATCCCGCCGGCGTCGCCGCTACCGGCACGATTGTAGTGACGGCCGCCGCTACTGCCAACGGCACTCTGGCGATTTATGTAGCTGGCAAACTGATCGATGTGGGCATCACCACCGGTATGACCACGGCGCAAATTGCCACAGCCATTAACGCGGCGTTTACCGATTTGGACATACCGGTGACGGCTGCGGTTATAGGCAGCACGGTAACATTGACCGCCCGCCACAAAGGCACATGCGGCAACAACATCGACATCCGTTTGAACCTGTACGGCGAAATCAAACCGGCCGGCTTAGGGCTGACCATTACTGCCATGTCCGGTGGATCGGGCGACCCTGCACCCGGCAATTTGGCAACCATCATTGGTAGCAACCGTCGGTATCGCTACATTGCCCTGGGTATTAACGATGCTGCCACGCTGGCAGCCTGGCACACCGAAAGCCAGCGCCGGTACCAGCCGCCCGTGCAAGGCGGCTTTAGAGCCTTTACCACGTATCGTGGTGATGCAGCCGCAGTAATGGCGTTTGGCGAAACCAAAAACTACGAGCACATCTGTGATTTAGCGTTGGAGATTAACCCAACCACCACCTGGGAGAGTGCCGCTATGTTGGCAGCGGCCGCAGGCCCGCAGCTTTACAACAACCCGGTCGAATCTCTGGAAGATATCCAGTTGACCGGCATGGTCGGCGTGACGTATTTCGATGATTTCCCGACCGCCAACAGCCTGCTGTTTAAGGGAATGTCGGTGATGAAGGTAGCTAAGGATGGCTCATGCTACATCAAGAGCTTGATTACCATGCATCAATACCGGCCCGATGGCAGCGCCGACGACGCATACCTGGACATCAATACGCCGGAAGTGATGGAGCGTATCCGCGAGTCACAAATTGCCGCAGCCAAACGCAAGTTTACTGGCACGGCGGCGGCTGAGAATGACGAGGGCTATAAGCCAGGGTTGCGCATTACTACTAAAGATTCGGTCACCGCCTTGTTGTTGAGCCATTACCAAAATGTGCTGGTACGCGAATTCGGTTGGTGCCAAAAGTACGATTATTACAAGGCCAATTTGTATGTCGAACAAGACCCGCTCAACCCCAGCCGCTTTAACTTCCGCGATACGCCGGTGCCATTGTCGCCATTCAAGATACTGGCTGGCCGCGCGCAGTTTGTGAAGCGCGTTTAACGACACTTTATTGGAGATTGACACATGGCCCAATTAAACAACATCCGCACCGTGTCGGTGCCGTCTATCGGAAAGTTGCCGCTGGGGGAAAACCCCGGCACGTTTACCCCATCTGGCTTGACGCGTCAGCACAAAGCCGGCCGCCTGCCTACCGACGGCGGTTACATCACGGCCAGCAAGCCGGCCTCGCTGGAGCTAAATATCAACCTGCAAAGCGGTATCGATATGGATGCGTTGAACGCGGTGGCCGGTGAAGACGTAATCATCCGTCTGCAAGACGGCCACGTGTACATGATGAGCGAAGCGTTCGTCACGGAACCGGTAGGTTTTGGCGATGGTGAAAGCAAGATCACCATTATGAGCAATATATCTGAGCGGATTGCGTAGGGGGCGGTATGGGTAAGCGAGTCGCGAGGGGAGTTTGGGAATACGACAGCCGGGCCGACTTTGATGCGGACGGCGGGGCTGTAAGGTACGGCAATGGACTGGTGAGGATTAATAATATAGATTTTGTTTGTGCAAATGGTTTATTGCGTCCGCTAGCAGGCGAGACTGGGGCTAATAAGCGGCCTATTTTGATTGCAATAGGCCACAGCTTTATAGCGCAGGACTCTCCGACCATTGATGCGTTTTACAGCGCGACGTCCGGCAATGTGACTGCCGGTGGGTCTACTAATGCGGGCGTCACTGCGGTCAGTCATCTGTTGTATTTCAACGCGCTAACGTTATGTACATTTGATTATTTGCTGTGCGACATTCCGGCTGCTCAAATTACGCCGTTGTCTACCAGCAAGTTCACCAACGGCATATATGGCGCTAGCGGGCAAACGCTGATTAACGTCATTGATGCTGCATGCGATGTGTTATTCCGTCGCGCTATACAACTAGCGGATGGCGCGGCGGTATTTTGTGTATTCGATCCGTGGATCAACGATCTTAATGCCAGTGATGTTGCAGGACATTGGCAAGCAATTTGGCGTACGTGGCTGCGCATTCAGTCCAAAGCGATCGATTCGGGCATCACTCCAATCCTGCATTCGCCGTCTCCATCTACGTATATCAACACGCCTAACAAAAGCGCAAACTGGTACAAAGTGCGCGACCTAGTGCTATCAGAGGGCATCAAAAATACGGACATTATTGCCGTGAATACCTCAGACCTGTACCGCAATACTGCTCAAGCATCTGGATACCCGTGGCCGTTGGGCTATGCATCGGATGCAGAGGCGGTGGCGCTAACCGGTCACGCAAATGGCAAAGTATACTCACTGTTTAACCGACATGCCGATGCCGCTGGCGGGAATGGATTACATCGCAATGCAAGGGGGCAGGCGCTGTGCGCGATAGCGACTCGCGATGCTGTAGAGGCTAGCGGCAAGCTGGTATTTGCACCTCCCGCCAACGTGTCGCACTTGTCGCTATTGAATCTAGCCGAAAATTCCACGTTCGAGGCGACGACTGGCACCGCTGTTGCGGGCGGTACTAATGTGGCCGCCGGTGCATCGACTACGCACCGGGGTTGGCAGCGCAATGCGTTCGGGGCTAATAGCCAAATCAATGTCACGGATGTGGTCGATACGCTGGGCAAGATCGAGCCATTAGTGTCGATATACCCGACATCAGCTGCCGCAGTGAGCGACCATGCCGGTTTGACATCCACGTTGCAAGCATCAACCCTTTTGGTCCCCGGCGTGTCGGTGTTGAGGTATTTTGAGCATGTCACTGTCCACAAGGCTCTTAATATTTCATCAATGGAAAGGCAAATCCGCGTCACCGGTGGCAGTTTTGCCGGTGTCGGTGCAGGGACTGGTGGCGGGTCCGCCCCGTCAGATCTTCCTCCGGATAATCAGCTGGGTTGGCGAAACGCGCCAGGCTTGCTGGAAGGGCAAGAGTTGGTATGGTCTAGTTTTCCTTTTTACTGTGACCCAACCCCAAATAATACTATCCGTAATATCGGCGGGTCGCTGTTGCAGTCGTCCGCGCCATTTACATCGGTTGGCAATGCGAACAACTCAGGCTCTGAACAAACCGTGCACTATGCCGGTCTGCAAATTGTTGGGTAATTATTATGAAACTATTAAATCCCATAAAATTTGGCAAAACCCAAGTCACCGAACTCAAATTCCGCGACTACACCACCGCCGCAGACTACCTGTCCTACGACAAGCGCGGCGGTGTGGCGCAGCGGGTGTCGCTAATCGCGAGTTTAACCGGCACCGACGAAGCGTTGATCGAGCAGCTGCGCGGGCCGGATTATCTCCGGGCTGAAAAGATCGCGACCGATATGATGCTGGCTGATGAGCTGGCAGCGTTCCCCAAGCCGGACGATGCGGAGCGCGACCTGGAAAAAAAGTCGGACGCATCGTCATAGCTGTGGCGTTGGTGACTAAGGTGTTGAATCAACCGCTTCCCATTGCCAAAGCCTTGCCGCTGGCCGAGTTGTTTATGTGGGCCAAGGTGGCGGCGGCGATGGATGGCAGGAAGTTCGAATAATTAAAAGAATCTGACGCGGTAGTCTCTGGAAACATTTCCAGCCTGACCACCTTGCACCCACCTCTATAAACTTCGGTTACATCCCGTGACCGGAGTTTTTTTATGTCCAATGCCGCCGAGGCCGAATTACGACTAAAGTTCGTCGATAAAGGCGCAAGCGCCGGACTCGACAAATTCACCGCCCACGTCGATAGAGTCACCAAGCAAACCGAAAGCGCTGTCGAGCGTTCCAACAGCCGGCAGCGCACCTCCTTCGAGCGGCTATCCCTGGCCCGCGAAACGCTGGGCATGCGCTCCGAGCAAAAAATTCAACGCGAAATTCAACAAACCGAAGCGGCTTATAAACGCCTGGCCGCATCCGGCACACTCAGCCAAGACCAACTCACCCGCGCCGCCGAAAAGACCCGGCAAAAGATTACCAAGCTGACCAATGAAATGGGCAAGCTGACAGCGGAGCAACAACGCGCTGCCAAAGCCGCGAAGGACTTTGAAACGGCACAGGGGCGGATTAGAACCGGTGTGGCCGTGGGCGCTGGTTTGGTCGCTGGCGGGTATGCGTTTCAAGCGCCGATAATGCATGCGATGACCATGGATGAACGCCTGCGCTATATGTCTAATGCTGCGTTTCGGGAGCGTGATAAATCTGGCCGTTTAATAGGTGCCAAACAGTTAGAAGAATCTATTAATTCCTCCATCAAAGAGGGAGGTACGCGGGAAGACGCCGCCGGCGCCTTGGAAACTCTGATTAATTCGGGGGCTGTCGGTCCAGCTGACGCAATGAAAATGTTGCCATCGTTGATGAGAGGGCAAAACGCATCGCGTGCCAGCGCTACCAATCTCGCTGAAATAGGCATCAAGGCGATCAAGGGGTTTGGTATTGCTCCAGACGACTTCGCAAATATTCTTAATATGGCACATGCCGGTGGCAAGGCCGGTAATTTCGAACTGGAAAATATGTCCAAATGGTTGCCGCAACAAATGGCAGCCGCTGGAGCAGCCGGCATTTCGGGTAAGGCCGGTTTTGCAAAGCTAGTGGGGATCAATCAAGGCGCTATCCTCAATGCCGGCACAAAGGACGAAGCCGGCAATAACGTCGTCAATATGCTTCAGAAGCTCAATTCCGCTGATAGCGCCAAGGATGTGCAAAAGCAGCTAGGCATCGATCTGAGCGGGCATTTGCAAAAGCGGCGCGGGCAAGGTGTTGACGGTATTGATGCGTTTGTCGAGTTGCTCGATAAGAGTGTGGCTAAAAACACAAACTACCAAAGCCTGCAAAAAAAGCTTAAGAGTGGCAAGAATAGTGAAGAAAGAACGGCTGCGCTTGAAAGCATGGCAAAAATCGCGGAAGGCGCTGGTATCGGCAAGTTGATTCAAGACCGGCAGGCCCTGATGGGTTTTCTGTCGTACATGAACAATCGTGAGTTTGTAACTAAGGTTGTCAACGAGGTCAAAGCTAATGATGTGAGGACCGGCGGCGAGATCGATAAAGATCAGTCGGTTATGACAGATTCGCCGATGTTTAAAGTCAGGGAAGCCCAGCAGCAAGCGGCTATCGCACAAAAGAACGCTATGGATAACTTGACGCCAATCATTGGCCGGGTTGCCGAGGGTTTTAGCGATTTATCACAAAGATTCCCAGATTTAAGTTCCGCTGTCCTCGGTGTGGGGCCTCCTATGTTAGCTGCTACCTCTGCGGCTGGGGCGCTTTCGATTGCGCTCGGCGGTGCCGCTGGTACTGGTGGTTTAGCTGGCGCGGCAACGATGGCGTCTTCAAAATTGGTTTCTGCGGCTGGCCTTATTTCCGCTGCGGTGGCCGGTTATGAATTTGGCACAAACACGGTTACGCCGCTCGTTGATGAGGTTGTGCGAAAGTTGACTGGCAATAAAGACGATACGGCGGGTACTGCGCTGTTTGATTTATTCAATAAGCCTGGCCCGGCATCCGAAGTGCACTTAACGGTGGAGTCCACCACGCCCGGCTTTATGGTTAAGCAAAAATCCAAGTCGGATGGCGTCAGCGTCACCACCAAGGGCAACACCGGCAACTTGTTTAACGGAGCGCCCTGATGGCCGAATCCTATCGCGACCGCTGGAGCAATGCGCGCTGGCGTGACATCGAGTTTTTGACCGATAGCCATGATGCTAAGGGCGGCCGCAGAAAAGCCGTGCATGAATTTCCCGGTGCCGAAGAGCCGGTGGTTGAAGACATGGGCGGCAAGGCAGGCGATTATCAGCTGAACGCCTATTTCATCGGCAACGATTACGACCGGGAAGCGGTTGAACTGATAAAAGTGCTGAACCAGCCCGGCGCCGACTGGTTGTTGCATCCCTGGTTAGGCCGGATTTGGGTGGTGCCTGTTAGCTGGTCACGGCGCGAGAGTAATGACCAGAACGGTTTTTGCACGGTATCGATTAGTTGGGTAGCGGGTGGCGATAAGCCGCCGGAAGCGACGCCTGATCAAGTCGATATCGCCGCCAGCAGCATCGACGCTTTTGCCGGTGCGGTGGTCGCCGATTTTAGTCTGTTGCCGATGAGTGCCGGCGGCTTGTCGGCGTTTGTTGCGCAAGTGCAAGGCAAGCTGGAATTTGTGCGGCAAGCGATCAGCTTTGCCACCTTGCCGCTGACGTGGTCTAGCCAGCTGCTGGGCTTGGTATCCGGCATCAAAGGCGATCTGGGTACGCTGGCAGCCATTCCTGGCAGCTATGCCAATGCTTTTCGCGGCTTGAGTAATGCCATCGGCTTGGGCGCGGACGATGCCGGCTTGGCCGATACCGACCGGCCCCGCTTGGTATCCCGCTTGGTGTCGCTGTCGACTAATACCGCGTACAGCAATTTAAGCGGCGTGGCCGCGACCGATAGCGCCGTGCGCGGCAATTTGGCCCGCGATGCGGCGTTGCAAAGCCGTTTGTTTTTGGCGGCTGCGATGCAAGTGGCGCTGGTGGATTATCGGGCCGAAGTGGACCGCACGGCAGCGCTGGTGGCGATTGATACGGCTTACGATACCTTGCTACCCACCTTGCCGGATGCGGTGTTTCAAGCGGCTGTCACAGCCCGCACTGCGCTGGTGGAAGCGGTGATGGCGCAGGACTTACAGCCGCAGCAAGTGCGCGACTTGGTCGGGTATTTGCCATCTACAGTGTTGGCGCATCGGCTACAGATTGATGAGGATGTGTTTTTAGCGCGCAACGGCGTGCGGCATCCGTTATTTGTGCGTGGGCGGGTGTATGGTTGAGATCCGTTTCAACGGCCAGCGCTATGCGTACTGGCAAAACGTGCATATCAGTGCCTCGGTTGACGATCTGGCAGCCTCGGTTAATCTGGCTGTGACGCGGCCCGGCAGCGGCGAGGCGTTGGGTATAGATGCCAACACCAAGATCGAAGTGTTAATCGGCGAAACCGTGGTGGCCACAATCCGTTCCGATATCGACCATGAACATGTCGATGCCAACAGCCACAGTATTGCCATTGATGCGCGTTCGTTGGGTCGCGAGTTGGTCGATTGCCAATACTCGAAAACCTTATCCGGATTAAAACTCGGCGAGATTGTGAAGCAGCTTTGCAGCACGTTTAACGTGCCTGTGAAGATCGATGCCGACACCGCCGTAGTGCCCGATTTTGCGATGCAATGCGAGTCGCCGTCCAATGCCCTAATCAATGCCGCCCGCGCCGCCAATTTGCTGTTATACCCCACGCCGGACGGCGGTGTGATTCTAACCAAGCCCACCGACGCAGCACCCGTGGCCACGCTGGTATATGGCGAGCATATCGAGTCGTTTGATGTGGTTAACGAGCACAAGCTGCGCTTTTCCGATTATCTGGTTAAAGGCTATGACTACGCCACTGATCAGGCATTGAAGGGCGCGGTAAAAGACAGCGGCATCAATTATTTTCGTCCGTTGCATATCCTGGCCGACAAGACCGGTCAAGGCCTGGGCGGTTGCGACCGGCGGGCGACATTGGAACGCAACCGCCGTCTGGCCCGCGCCCATCGTATCGATCTGGAGGTGTACGGCTGGACGCATGCCGGCGGCGTGTGGGACATCAATACCCAAGTGCGAGTGATTATTCCCATGCGCGATATCGACGGCGTGTATTTAATCGGTGATCGCGCTTTTACCCTGGACGACCAGCGCGGCAGCATGACCCGGTTGACGGTGATGAAGCGCGAAGCGTTTATCGGTGAAGAAAAGACTGGCGGCAAGGCTAAGAAAGGCGCCAAACATAAAGCTAACAAAGCCCAGGATAAGGTGATTTATGCAACAGATTTGGGCTAGGTTGCAGCTCTTGTTTGCCCACGGCGTGGCGACGTTGATTGGGCCTGATCGGGTGCAAGCCAAGGTGTTGGATGGCGAGGTGTTGGGCAACCTGGCGAGAGTTGAACCGTATGGGTTTAGTTATCGCCCACAACCCGGCGCACAGGTGTATTTGGCATTTCCAGGCGGCGACCGCTCCTATGGCGTGGCGTTGGTGGTTGGAGATAAGCGCTACCAGCTGGAGTTGCAAGCGGGCGAAGTGGCGTTGCATGACGATATCGGCCACGTTATCAAGTTGGGTCGCAATGGCATTGCAATCGATGGCGGCGGGCATGATTTGACGATCAGTAATGTTCCTAATATGCGGGTACCGGATGGCGACGTCATCGTAGGCGGTATTTCGGTGCGGCATCATTTGCACAATAACGTTCAGCCGGGTAGCGGCAATACTGGCGAGCCGCACTGAGGAATTTATGTTGAAACTAGTCCAAATCGATATCGGCGTATTCGATCTGCAATTTGATGATCCAGCGCTGAACGATGCGCAGGCGGCGATTGAAACCCTGGTGTATGCCGTGTTGTTTACCGATGCGGAAGCGCCGGCCAGCCGCGTGCCTGATCGCTATGAGCGCCGGGGCTGGTGGGCCGATCCGGAAGCCGGCACCGGCCTGTGGCATGTGCGTTACCAAGGCCTTAGCGATGCGGCCAGGCGCGAGGCGTTATCGATGGTTGAGCAAGCCTTGCTCGATCATGGCCTTACAGAAGTATCCGTAAGTGAGCAGGCCGGCGCTGGAAACGTTTCCAGTGTGTTTATGATCATCACCGGTTTGCATAATGGTCGCACCTTTAATATGAGTGTACCCCTGTGACCGATTATGTCCGCCCCTCGTATGTCGAATTAAAAGCCCGCATCGAAACCGATCTGGCAGCCGTGCCGGCGGTGCTGCGTGGGCCGTTGGCGGCGATGTGGGCGCGGGCGTGTCACGCTCAGCATGGCAATTTGGAGTGGATCGATAAGCAGTGCTCGCCGCTGACGTGCGAACTGGAACGCTTATATGACTGGGCAGCCCTATACGGTGTGGATCGCCTGGGTGCCACTGCGGCAACCGGTAATGTGTTAGCGACCGGTACCGTCGGTACCAGTTTGCTGGCCGAGACCGTGCTGCGCGGCCAGAATGGCCTGGATTACACAGTGTTGGCTGCGGTAACGCTGGGCGCCGGCTCCACGCCGGTATCGGCGCGCTGTAATACGGCCGGCAGCGCCGGCAATATGTTGGCCGCACAGACTTTGACTTTGGTCGACCCGGTTCCTGGTATATCCGGCACATTGACAGTTGCCGTTGGCGGCCTAACCGGCGGCGCGGAACAAGAGACCGTAGAAAGCTGGCGGGCACGGGTGGCGGATGAATGGCGCACGATGGTGACGCGTGGCGCTCGTTCCGGCAAGCCGGACGATTATCGCTATTGGGCCAAGTCTGCCCATCCTTCTATTACGACCGCATTGGTTCAGCCCCAGACGCTTGGTCTGGGCACGGTGATTGTTCGGCCTATTTGTAACGGTTTATTAAATCGTCTGCCGTCGCCGGCTGTGCTGGCTGCGTTGTCGGCGTATTTAACCGATATAGCTCCGGCGACAGCGGATTGGTCAGTGGCTGCGCCGCTAGTACATGCCGTGACAATATCGATTGATTTGCTGCCAGGCTACGACACGGTTGATAACCGTAACGCCATCACGGCGGCGCTGTCGGCATTGGTGCTGGCCGAGTCCAGCGAGACGTCGTTGTTAGCCATGGCGGAGATCGATGCGGCAATTGCCACCGTAACGACCCAGTACACCCGGATTGCGCCGCTCGCGGATATCGCCATCGGCGCCGGCGAGGTGTTTGTATTGCAACCGGTGGTGTGGGCGTAATGCAAATTACTCTGCACACGGATGACGAATTCGCCGCTGCGGAACAGGGCCTGTTGCCGCCTGGCGCGGCCTGGCGCTGGCCGGTGGGTGGGCTGGGTCATGACTTGTTGGTTGGCATGGCATCTGAATTGGCGCGTGTTGAAGCGGCGACCCAGCTTGTATTGGACAACGCTATCGAAACCCACCGGCCCAAGATTAGCAGCTGGCATATCAGCGAATATCGACGTGTAGCTAATGAGGCCATTGCTGGCGTGAGCGAGACGATGCCGCGAAAAATGCTGGCGGTTGGCAGTCACGTTGGCGACCGCTGCTGGAGTGCAGCTGGTCCGGCTACGACATTCCCGGTGGATTTGGTGCAGGTGGATCATTTAGTTACCCGGCCGCTGCGCGTGGGTAGTCATGTCGGCGATAGGTGCTGGGGGCATCGAGGCCGGTATATTCTGCGCGTGCGTTATTACCGGTCGGTGGTCGATTCGAAAGTATTGTGGGATGCGTTGGCCGAGTTTAAGCAGGCGCACGTATTTTTATGGTTTGAAGACATCACCGGCAGCGGTGGAGAGGTGAGTTATGCATAAGATTGACGGCGCGGGGCATATCGGCAACCAGTTTGTTTCCGAAGATGCGTTGATAAATCGCGCACCGACCGAATTGACAGATGATTGGCTTAATGCGGTGCAAGGGGAGATTGTTGAGGTGGTGCTGTCCGCCGGCTTGGTATTGTCTAAAGTGGACAATACTCAATTGCGGCAAGCCATCAAAATACTTAAGCAACCAAAGCTGATTAAGATTACTAGCAGCGGCAATTTTTTAACGTCAGCCAACATTACCCCCTCAACGGTTATTAAACTGACTCTGGTTGGTGGTGGCGGTGGCGGTGGCGGATCGGATGCCGCATTTACCTTGGCTCAGGGCGGCGGTGCGGGTGCTGCTATCGAGTTCCTAATCGCCGGCCTACAGCCTAATACCAATTACGCGGTGGTGATTGGTGCGGCTGGCGCAGGCGGCGGACCTGGGGCCAATGGTGGCACCGGTATTGCCACCACGATAACAATAAACGGTGTAGTTTATTCAGCTGGCGGTGGCATTGGCGGCCTAGGCACGACAACAGCAGTGATCAACGGCGGGCAGCTCCAAGGCGTGGCGAATGCAGCTGCGCTGGCGCTGCCTCATAAAAATATATTTCAGATTGCTCCTGCCCTTGGTTTTGCGGTGTCATCGGTGTCAATTGGTGTGGGTCCAAATGGTGGTTCAACGCCATTTGGTGTTGCGGGTATCGGCGGGCAAACAGGCGTCGGAGTGGGCAGCGATGCAAGCGGGTTTGGCGCTGGCGGCGGTGCCGGCATAGGGCTAGGCAGCGGCGGTGGAAATGGTTCGGCGGGATTGTTTATAGCGGAATGGGTGGAGTAGCAATGAGGCTGGCTGAAATTAATAATGGGGTGGTAGTTAACGTCGTGGAATCCGAGGCCGCTATTGGCGGATTTGTGGAATCCAATACGGCAAATATTGGCGATCAGTTTGTTGGTGGGCTGTTTTTGCCGCAGCCGTTGTCAATGTCGATTATACGAGATCAATTGTTTGCGTCTGTAGACATCGAACGGGCACGACTTTGGCGGTCCGGGTTTCCGGTGCAAATTGGCGGTGTTGCCAAGTGGTTTCATTCGGATGAATTTAGTCTGACTCAGCATTTAGGCCTGAAAGACAAAGCGCGTGATGTGTTGTCGGCCGGCGGCACTATGAACGATGACATCACGATTGGTGGACAACCAGTGCAGTGGTCCACCATGGATGGATCGTCCGTGACGATTACCGTGCAAGTGGCGTTTGATTTGGTGAGTAGCGCGGGGCTGCAACAGGCCATGGTGTTTGCAGCTAGTCAGGCGCATAAGGCTGCTATCCAAACGGCTGCCGATTTATCGAATTATGACGTATTGTCCAACTGGCCAGCTGTGTTCGGTGAGTGATTAAACGGTGCGACCGGCGATGGTGCGCTAACACCATCGCCGGCCACCATCCGCAGAGCGAGCTGCTTCTGGCCTTGGCACCGCGCCGTGTACACAGCGTGTCAAGCCTAGTTCAAAGTGGCTTTTTATGGAAATTGTACGTTGCGGTTGTTGCGGTAGAAAATTGGCTGAGGCAGAGTTTATTCGCTTGGCTATTAAATGTTCCCGGTGCGGAACGCTGAATGATTTGAAGGCCGTTGAGCCTCTCACTAGCGCGCCTCGAGCGCCATGTAATGAGGTGCCTCATGTCAAAACCAATTATTCCATGGGTGGGCGGAAAACGCCGCCTGGCTAAGACTATTCTGCCTTTGTTTCCCGATCACGAATGCTACGTCGAGCCGTTTGCCGGCGGCGCGGCTTTGTTTTTTATGAAACAACCGTCCGATGTCGAAGTATTGAATGACATCAACGGCGAATTGGTGAACCTTTACAGGGTGGTTAAACATCATTTGGAGGAGTTTGTAAGGCAGTTTAAATGGGCTTTGGTTAGTCGACAGATTTATGCTTGGTTGCGTGAGTCTCCGCCTGAAACGTTGACAGACATTCAGCGTGCCGCGAGGTTTTACTATCTGCAAAAGCTAGCCTTTGGCGGTAAGGTGGCTAATCAAACCTTTGGCACCGCAACTACCAGTGCTCCTCGGTTGAATTTGCTGCGGATTGAAGAGGAGTTGTCGGCTGCGCACTTGCGGTTGTCGCGGGCCTATATTGAGCACGTGACCTGGGATGATTGCATTAGGCGTTATGATCGGCCTCATACCCTTTTTACCTTGATCCACCCTATTGGGAGACAGAGGGTTATGGTGTTGGGTTTGCGTTTGATGAGTATGAAAAGATGGCCGGTCTGGCTAAGTCTATCAAGGGCAAGATGATTGTCTCGGTCAATGATATTCCGGAAATGCGCGAGGTGTTTCGCGAGCTGATTATCGAGTCTGTCGACATCGATTATACCGTCGGTGGCGGCGGCCGGAGAAAGCCCGCTCGCGAGCTGATAATTAGGAATTATTGAGTGTTTATTGCGTGTCCTGAATTCAAGCCAAATATGCGTTTATTCCCCGTCCGGAATTCAAACGCTTTTTGTCCGGAATTCAAACGCGCTTTACTCAGTCGTTGTCGACCATTGGCTTGTATCCGGAGGTATTGGGTGCCGATCAGTATGTACGCATCCTGAACACGCTGCTCAACTGGCAGCCCGATGCCGGCTGGAAAGACCGGGTGGTACCTGAGTGCGATCCTACCCAATTGATACGGGATCAATTGCTGGATTTCGACAATGCGATTCGGACCGACGAAAAAGGCATTTGGCTAGGACAAAAACGCGTTAAGACCTTATCCGCCAAACGCACACCGGATCATTTTTACTTCGGCAGCGCCAAGAGTTATCTGGGCGACATTTTGTCCGGCACCCGCGGCATTCGTCAAAACACCTTGCTCAGTTTGACCCTGCATTACCCGGATGCCGAATCGACCCGCACCCGGCAAGAAGGCGTGCGGCAATTCATTACCAACCAGGTCAATACGCCAATCGCCCGGTTTTTGCCGGCACTGGTACAACGCAAACTCCATTTCGACGTGTTGTTCGACGCCTATCGTGATGGCGACCGGCCGATTCGGGCGTATTTCGGCGTCTTGCTGTTTTGCGACGAACAGGAAGAAGCCGCAGCGGTGTCCAATGCTCGGGTGTATTTTCGGGAATTGGGCTTTCAGCTTTTGGAAGACAAGTATTTCTGCCTGCCGTTTTTCCTGAACTGTTTACCCTTTGGGCCGGAGCGTTCAGCGATTGCCGACCTGAAACGTTATCGCACCTTGGCCACGCGCCATGCGATTCCGTTATTACCGCTGTTCGGTGATTGGGCCGGCACCGGGACGCCGACCTTGAATTTCGTCTCCCGTAACGGCGAACACATGGCTGTGTCGCTGTTCGATACCACTGGCAACTACAACCTGTGTATCGCCGCCGAATCCGGTAAAGGCAAATCCTTCCTGACCAACGAGATCATCGTCAGCTACCTGACCGAAGGCTCGCAAATCTGGGCCATTGATGTTGGCCGCTCTTACGAAAACCTGTGTGAAGTGCTGGAAGGCGATTTCGTCAAATTCACCCACGGCTCCGGCATCTGCATGAACCCATTTGAAATCGTGCAGAACTTCGAGGAAGAAGCCGACATGTTAGCCGGATTGGTCAGCCAGATGGCGGCGCCGACCGAGAAACTCACTGACTTTCAAACTGCGGGTCTGAAGCGGATTTTGAAGCAACTGTGGACCGAGAAATCGCAGTCGATGTCGGTCGACGACATTGCCAAACACTTGTGCAATGAAGCCGATCAGCGTTTGAAGGATGTCGGCGAGCAGTTGTTTCCGTTCACTACCAAAGGCGAATACGGCCGCTACTTCAATGGCCGTAACAACGCTAAATTCGCCAGCGACTTTACCGTGCTGGAATTGGAGGAGCTCAAGGGCCGCAAGCATCTGCAGCAGGTCGTTCTGCTGCAACTGATCTACCAGATCCAGCAGGAAATGTATCTGGGCGAACGCAATCGACCCAAGATCGTCATCATTGACGAAGCCTGGGATTTGCTCACCGAAGGTGATGTGGCCAAGTTCATGGAGCACGGTTACCGGCGATTTCGTAAATACGGCGGTGCGGCGGTGACTATTACACAGTCTGTGAACGATTTATACCGCAATGCAGCTGGCCGAGCCATTGTCGAGAACTCGGCCAATATGTATTTATTGGGCCAAAAAGCCGAAGTCATTGAAGGCATGAAGCAGGATCGACGTTTGCCGTTGTCGGACGGCGGCTATGAACTGCTAAAAACCGTGCATACCTTGCCCGGTGCCTATTCGGAAATTTTCTTCATCACCGAGATGGGTTCCGGCATCGGCCGCCTGATCGTCGACCCCTTCAAGCGCATCTTGTTTTCCACCAAACCCGAAGATGTGCAGGCACTCAAGCAGCTGCGTCGGCAAGGCTTGAGCTTAGGCGATGCCATTCAACAACTACTCGACAGTCGACAAACCAAACCCCGGGAGGTCAGCCATGGACGTTAAATCACAATGGCTGAGCATGGTGTTGATTGCCGCCAGTTTAGGCACCCTAGGCGGCTGGTTTGCCGCGCATCAGCAGCTGCAACAACCGATTGCTCGACTCAATCTCGTAACACCGGTATTCATCCTGGACAGGGCCAAGCTGATTCAGTCAATACCGCCGAATGCCACACAGGATCAAATGGCCAAGATGGTTGACGACTGGCAAGGCCAAGCCAAAAAACTCAGTGATGCCGGTTATCTGGTGATCGATTCGACTGCCGTGGTCGCTGCGCCCAGTGATTTATACATTCAAGCGCAAGGACGGTGAGTTATGAGCAGCACTCAATCTTCATCAAACCCTGCGCATTCTAAACCCGCCCGATTAAGACCCTACCAAACCAAAGCGGCATTCGGGATGTTCTTGCTGAAAGCGCTGCCCATCCTGGTATTGATATTGGCGGTTGAACGCTACGTCGGTCAACGCTTTCTGATTGGCGGCGATGATCAAGTGGATCGCTGTTTGCCTGACAAGTGGATTTACCTGATCGACACTTACAACAAAGACATCTGGCGGGGCGATCTAATGGCCTTTCACGCCGAACGCATGGCGCCTTATTTCAAGGATGGGCAAATCATCGTCAAAATCGCCGCCGGCGTCACGGGTGATACTGTCCATGTCGATCAACTGCACACGACGATCAACGGTGAACGGGTTATTGACGGGCTAACGTTGGCCGAAAAACTAAAAAAGCCGGCCAATAGTTTTAAACGTCATGAAACCATTCCACCGGCTGCCTATTGGGTAACCGGACAAACAGACAAAAGCTTCGATTCACGATACTGGGGCTATGTCTACGATCATCAAGTGATTGGACGGGCTTATGCGTTGTTTTGACCTCCTTCAGTTTCCTTGGCGGCAATCGGTGATCTGTCTGCTTTGTTGGGTTGATATGCACCCGGTTCAGGCTGAGGAAGCCTGGCTGCAACGTTCTCAGGCTATTTTGCAGACCTTGGAGGGACAGCCTCGACCCGACTGGTTGACCGGTCAGTCTGAACAACTGGATATGAAACACCAGGCGCAAAAAGTGTTGGAAGCGTCGCAGGCGATTCGAGCAGAGACGCCATCGACACAATCGACAACAGTGGCAAGCGGCCTGACGACAACCCCTTCGAACAAACCACTTACCCTGTTGTTTGTGTCCTTCTCGCTGGGTGAGCCCGTGCTGAAAGGCATCGTTGAAGAAGCCGCAGGCCGGGACGATGTGTTACTGGTCTTTCGTGGTCCAAAGCCCGGCCAAAAACTACCAGCGTTGATGGCCGACCTGAAACGATTGCTGAAAGGCATTGATCCCGTTCCGAACATTGTCATTGATCCCACCCGTTTTCAAAGCTGGTCGGTATCGTCCGTACCAGACATTGTCGTCGAACAAGACGGTAAAGCCCAATTGCACGTTCGAGGTGTCAGCAGTTTGCCCTGGCTGGATGAACAACTCAAAGCCGGCAAACAGGGTGAGATGGGAACGATGGGCGATGTCGGCGAGATTGCTGAAATCGACTTGCTCGAAGAGATCAAACGCCGGATGGCCGCCATCGACTGGAAACAAAAGCAGCAACAGGCCATCGCCCGATTTTGGGACCAACAAAAATTCGAAGTATTGCCAGTTGCCCATCAGGACCTTGATCGGACCGTGGATCTAACCATCACCGCACCGCGCGATCTGGCAGCGCCCAATGGTCAATTAATTATCCGTGCCGGCCAAACCGTCAATCCGTTGGACAATATGCCGTTTGGCTTATGTCTGATGGTATTCGATGCCACGGTACCGGCTCAGGTCGAGCTGATTCAACATCAATCCTGCCAGGACAAAAAAGCCCGTGTGCTGTATTTGGCCACCTCCCTACCCCGTCAGGATGGCTGGGAACACTTGAAGACCTTGGAAACTAGGCTTCAGGCACCCGTGTATTTACTGACGCCGGATGTGCGCATTCGTTTTCAATTACAGCAGGTACCGGCGATTGTGGAACAGGCCGGCAACCACCTGATGGTTCATGAACGCAAAGTGCCGTCTTTACAGGGAGCGCCATCATGAAGCGATGCGTTTTCCATTGGGTTTTTGGTTTACTGATGACGCTGGCAATCCCACTTTATGCCGATACCACGACAACCACCACTGATCCCTTGTGTGCCGATGCCCAACTGTGGTCCGGCAAACTCATCACCGATATTTGTTGGAGCTGTTTGTTTCCGATTCGCGCCGCCGGTGCCTCGTTAGGGGGTGGCAATGTGCCGAGTATCGCTACCGATCAGAAGTTTTGTTTCTGCACCGATCCCATGGGCATACCGGAATTGGGCATGACCATGGGCTTATGGAATCCTGCTCGATTGATCGAGATCGTTCGTAATCCCTGGTGCTCGCCGGCACTGGGCGGCCATAAGTTCAGTGCTTCAAATGTTAGATTGATCGCCACCACCGGCAAGGCTGACTTCGATGCCAGTGAAATGTCGTTTTTCAATTACCACTACTTTGCCTTTCCGCTAACCATCATGCTGGATCTGTTCTGGGATGGCCGTTGCAACAGTGACGGCTATCGCGACTTTGATTTGCTGTATGTCTCGGAACTGGATCCCACCTGGAACAACGATTTGCTGGCGTTCTTTACCAGTCCGGAAACGGCCTTGTTTGCCAATCCGGTGGCTATTTCAGCGTGTGTGGCGGATGCCGCGGCAGCTGCTACCGGCAATCCTCTAGATGCCTTGTTTTGGTGTGCCGGTGCTTGGGGGCATATGTATCCCTTATCCGGGATTTCACCGACCAGTTACGGCACCGATCCGCGGATTACCAGTTTGTTGGCCACACGGGCCACCGCCGCTTTGCATCGCCGAGGACTAGCCTGGAAAACCTCCGGTAATGAGTCTCTATGCGGTGGCTCCATTTACCCCTTTATCCCCAAATCGCAATACCGACTGTCGATGTTTTATCCGGTTGCGGAGACCGAATCCAATCATGTCATTGGCGAGACGACGTTTAAATGGGGCGCGGGACGTACCTTTCCGGGACCGGGTGAAGATCATCTGTACCTGCTGTGGCTTTGGCAGGACTGCTGCGTGGGGTTGTGATGGGCTTCAGAGCGCTATTCGATCCTCAGCGACGGTTTGTCCAGACAACCTCTGGAATATTGTGCGTGACGCTGGCCTGGACGCCATTTGGGGTGTCTTGGGCGGATGCAATTCAAGCTGCTGGCCAACAGGGACAGCAGACTGGGCAACAAATAGTGGGTGGGTTTCAATTTCCGCAGGATAACGGCAGTGGCGTGATGACATTGAATCCGGGTTCCACGCAGGAAAGCGCCATCTCGATTAGCACGTTGTTTCCGGATGCCAATACCACCAACAGCACAACGGCCAATATCACCAGTCTGTATGGCAACAATCCAGGCACGATTGCCGCCGGCTTGGATACGCAAACTACGTTAAACACCGAAAGCAGTGCCACCGGCAATGCCTATCGGACCCTGGTCAACAATGCGCACCAGTCGCATCCGGATCTTCAAAACGATGCTATCTGGAATGCCGGTGATCAGGTGTTTGCCGATTTTACGCCTTGGGCGCAGTCGTTCTCGGACTGCACCACGGTGACAACGCAAACCGCGACTAGCCATGCGGTGCAGGTGCCGGATTATCAATTGTGTCTGCGCCAACCGACTATACCGTCCAGTTGCACGGCGACGCATCAAGTGCAGGTCGAACCGCTACTGACCTATGTCTCCGGTAACGGCGGCATCTCAAGCTGCGGTCCGGGATGTATGGATTTGTATGTGGGTGTGGTCGGCGACAATTACTGGTCAGCCGGTTGTAGTGTGTTTAATTGGCAAGTCACTTATAACGTCATCCACCCGGAAGCGATTACCAGTGCCACCTTGGAAATGGTGGAGTTTGATGACCTTGCGCGGGTGTATTACGGCGGCAATCTGATTTATACGGGTTCTTCGGGCTGGGGCGGATCCTGTGAGCTCAGCAAAAGCTGGGTGGATCATCCAAATACGGATGTGACCTATGCCTTCAACAGCACGGGCAATAAGGTGTTTCGACAGGACACGATGGTCGGTGGCAATGGCGAAGGTTATTCACGGATTCGCCTGCGCTACGATGTCTCGAAGCTGATCAGTCAGGATCAATGGAGCTGGAGCGGACCGAACTGCCAAAACCTGGCCAACGCGATTACCGATGGTATTTGCCAGGCCGGCAGTCAACTCAGTTGTACCCATGACCCGGCCAATGACACAGGTTGTTATGTCGATCCGACCTCGCAAATTTTGATTTGTGGGTCGGATTTAAGCCAAGCACCGGTGGCCAGCTCAACCGGGATTCGAAATACCTGCATGGGTGTCTCGGCAGCAGGCCAATGTGATTTAAGTGCCACGGGTCAATGCTGGACCGACACAGCAGGCACGCATTGTCTGCAACCGCCGAGTGGTAATACACCGACCACGAGTTGTTCCACTTTGGAAAGTCGCAGCTGTTCGTTTATTAAAAGCCAGTGCTTGGACGTACTGGGCTCGGGTACTTGCTGGGACAGTGTCGATACCTATGACTGTGGTCAGTCGATGGCCATTCCCGGTATTCAAACTAGCACCCAGCAACAGTGTGCAGGTCCGATTCGCTGTATGGGTGAAGACTGCGTTGCGCTGAATCGCACCCAGAGTCAGGATTTCAGCAAGGCGGTGGCTTTACTCAATACCGCTCAGCAAATGGCGATGGATTTGAGCTGTGATTATGCCAATGCTGATCTGCAGCAGAAAGATCCCACCTCCTGCCAAGTGTTCAAAGGCAAGGACGCCCGTTGCAAAATGGTTGGTGGTGCCTTGAATCTGGTGGATTGCTGCGAAACGCCTTCAGGCGCCATGGGGCTTGGAAAATACATCGACTTACTGCTGGCCACCAGTCAAATGGACAATGCGATTATGACCATGGACAGTACCTCAGCGATTCGTGGTGCCTGGGAAACCCTGAGGACACCGTTCTCAATTGCCGGTGATGCCTGGAATGGCGTGCAAAGTAGCTTTGCCTCCGGCGTCAATGACTTGGTCGGCTCCGATTTGCTCAGTGTATCGGATATTGCCGAGCAAGGCCTGTTGGATGCACTCAAAAGCGAACTGACCAATTCCGTGGCCGAATGGATTGGAAGTACCTTTGGCGAAGCGGCAGGTAATGCCTTGTTCAGTGCGGGAGGCCAGGCAGCCTTCGATTCGGCCGGCAATTTAACACCTGCCGCGGAATCCGGCGGCGTTGAACTGGGCGGCGGTGCGGCCGTGGCCGGTGAAATGCTCAGCACTCTGATGGGTGCCTATACCGTGGTGATGATCATCATTATGGTTATCCAGATGGTGTATTCCTGTGAACAATCCGAATACGAACTAGCGGCGAAGAAGCAGCTGAAAGTCTGCAAAGACTTAGGTACCTTCTGCAAAAGCAAGGTGGCGGGAGGGTGTTGGGAGCGCGAGGAACGTTATTGCTGCTACAACTCACCATTAGCCCGTATTCTCAACGAACAAATCAAACCGCAATTAGGGATGGATTTTGGTACGCCTGAAAATCCCAGTTGCACCGGTATCAAAGTATCGGACCTGGATCGCGTCGATTGGACTCAGGTCAATCTGGATGAGTGGTTAGGCATTCTGGCACAGACCGGGCATTTACCGACAGACGCCAGCGCCGCATCGATGTTGAATCTCGATCAATTGACCGGCAGTGGCAGCCGGTTGAATCCGCAGAAATACAGTGCAGCCTCCAATGGGCGGCAGGATACCTTAACCCGCACCCAGGGCCGAATGACCGACCTGGATGCGCCCAAGGTCAAACGGCAATCGGAACTGGAAGGATGGGGAATGGGGCCACAATAATATTCGTGACGTCTTTCGACTATGTCAGAACCATAATAGCTGTCGTACTCTATACAAGATTTTGCGATTATGTCCGAGATCGATTTCGGTTCATCCCCGCGGGTGCGGGGAACGCTGTAGACGGCAACGGCAAAGCAACACCGAAAACGGTTCATCCCCGCGGGTGCGGGGAACGCGCTTTTTTAAAGTCGCCGGCGGCGCCGAATGTCGGTTCATCCCCGCGGGTGCGGGGAACGCGTATCTCTGTTCGAAACCTGCCGGAAACAGCGGGGTTCATCCCCGCGGGTGCGGGGAACGCAGCGGCTTTATCCGCTTTAGGCGTCGCCATGGCGGTTCATCCCCGCGGGTGCGGGGAACGCTCAAGGATTAGCAAATCAGGCTCAACCAGCCCCGGTTCATCCCCGCGGGTGCGGGGAACGCTGGTTGCGGCGGGATAGCAATGATGCCAACGGCGGTTCATCCCCGCGGGTGCGGGGAACGCGCATTAGTTTCTTGCGCTCGGTCGTCTGCAATCGGTTCATCCCCGCGGGTGCGGGGAACGCTTTTTCATGGGCTTATTCCATCGTCTTTATTGCGGTTCATCCCCGCGGGTGCGGGGAACGCCATGCCCAGTTGCTCATTCAGTGCCAGAAAGACGGTTCATCCCCGCGGGTGCGGGGAACGCTAAGCCCGAATGGGCTCAAAGGCAAACGGCATCGGTTCATCCCCGCGGGTGCGGGGAACGCGGTGCGTAGCTTGCGAAGCATTGCCGCGTGTCCCGGTTCATCCCCGCGGGTGCGGGGAACGCCCAGAGCCGACCAGCTCCACCTCAAAATCCAGCGGTTCATCCCCGCGGGTGCGGGGAACGCGGCGTTATTGGATTGATAGGTCGCGCCTGTGCCGGTTCATCCCCGCGGGTGCGGGGAACGCGAGATAGACTCGATGGCCGCTTGCTGATCGGCCGGTTCATCCCCGCGGGTGCGGGGAACGCCGCCCTGCACCGGCGGTTGGTAACGGCGTTGGCGGTTCATCCCCGCGGGTGCGGGGAACGCGTTTCGAACATGCCTTCGCCGAGCTTTTGATACGGTTCATCCCCGCGGGTGCGGGGAACGCGCCCTAGCATGATAAAGTTTATCGCATTGGTTCGGTTCATCCCCGCGGGTGCGGGGAACGCGTCGTAATGGCATTAAATACAGTTATCAAAGACGGTTCATCCCCGCGGGTGCGGGGAACGCTTTGCGGCTGGTGACTAGCCAGCGGCGTAAGTCGGTTCATCCCCGCGGGTGCGGGGAACGCCCCACCATATCGACGGCTAAGGCTCATATCCACGGTTCATCCCCGCGGGTGCGGGGAACGCCGGATCGTGGAGAACCACGCCAAGATCATGGCCGGTTCATCCCCGCGGGTGCGGGGAACGCTCGTAATAATAATCTTGATAGATTAGTTTCGACGGTTCATCCCCGCGGGTGCGGGGAACGCTCGAACGGTCTGCAATCCAACATCGTAAGTGCCGGTTCATCCCCGCGGGTGCGGGGAACGCCGTGGCGTATTCGGTCGAAATCGAAACGCTGCCGGTTCATCCCCGCGGGTGCGGGGAACGCTTTCTGTGCTTTATTTTAGGATTACAGGCCGTCGGTTCATCCCCGCGGGTGCGGGGAACGCTCTTTAGTAACTCTCTAGCATTCATAGTGTTACGGTTCATCCCCGCGGGTGCGGGGAACGCTGGCGTTACTGCTTTCAAGTCCTTCTTCGTTGCGGTTCATCCCCGCGGGTGCGGGGAACGCTTTAGTGGCAGCGGTTTTTGCGTCTGCCTTGGCGGTTCATCCCCGCGGGTGCGGGGAACGCTGTTGTGGAGCCGCTACTTGACGAAATGTTGACGGTTCATCCCCGCGGGTGCGGGGAACGCAGTGCTGGGTTAAGACTCGGTTGCATAAAAGTCGGTTCATCCCCGCGGGTGCGGGGAACGCTTTTCCTCGCACAGTAACTAACCTCCACTCTCCGGTTCATCCCCGCGGGTGCGGGGAACGCACTAGTGATAGTTGGCTTGCTGATTCTCTTGACGGTTCATCCCCGCGGGTGCGGGGAACGCTTATTCTCTCGAATTAAAAAAAGAGTATAGTCCGGTTCATCCCCGCGGGTGCGGGGAACGCGGCAGTTTGCTGCATTTCCGGCGAGTAGCGTCTGGTTCATCCCCGCGGGTGCGGGGAACGCTCGCACGGAGGCTTTGGAGGCTTGTCTGACATCCGGTTCATCCCCGCGGGTGCGGGGAACGCATTGACCGATTGAATAACACTCTCACCATGATCGGTTCATCCCCGCGGGTGCGGGGAACGCTTTTCGATAAGACACCAACGTAAATACCCCGTCGGTTCATCCCCGCGGGTGCGGGGAACGCGCCCGCGAAAAACACGCAGAAAACCCTGACGCCGGTTCATCCCCGCGGGTGCGGGGAACGCTCTACGTTCAGATAGGAATAACCCTATTTTGGCGGTTCATCCCCGCGGGTGCGGGGAACGCAAATAATGTTTGGTCAGTCTGTATTGAAGCGGCGGTTCATCCCCGCGGGTGCGGGGAACGCGATCGTATTAATGATCAGACCAGCCTTGATGCCGGTTCATCCCCGCGGGTGCGGGGAACGCCACGGTGACGGAGGTTACAGGTTAAAATTTGACGGTTCATCCCCGCGGGTGCGGGGAACGCCATATGTCAATGCTGGCTGGTTTGTGTTTCCACGGTTCATCCCCGCGGGTGCGGGGAACGCTATTTGGCTGAATACATCTTGCTTGTAGCTTACGGTTCATCCCCGCGGGTGCGGGGAACGCTTGGCCGAATCCGGCGTAAATATCCCAGTCGGCGGTTCATCCCCGCGGGTGCGGGGAACGCTTCTTCGCTTCTTTGTGTTCTTGTTTACCTGCCGGTTCATCCCCGCGGGTGCGGGGAACGCTCGCAATCAGGCTTGCCGGTCAGCGTTGACAACGGTTCATCCCCGCGGGTGCGGGGAACGCCCCGAGATATTGCACCACCCGGCTCGGCCCGTCGGTTCATCCCCGCGGGTGCGGGGAACGCTTTCGTTGAAACCCCTTGGGTGATTGGGCGAACGGTTCATCCCCGCGGGTGCGGGGAACGCTGGACGCAAAGATAACCGCGCTGTTCAACAAGCGGTTCATCCCCGCGGGTGCGGGGAACGCTCTGGATATTTCGCCATTTCGCGTTTCGACGCCGGTTCATCCCCGCGGGTGCGGGGAACGCTATTTGCACCAAGCCGGATGATGCGTCGATTACGGTTCATCCCCGCGGGTGCGGGGAACGCTCGTAACTCGGTACGAATACCCAAAGGTTAGACGGTTCATCCCCGCGGGTGCGGGGAACGCTTTATTTTAGCTGGCTTAAAATTTTCGTTTACTGGTTCATCCCCGCGGGTGCGGGGAACGCATTGAATAAAGCGATAGGTTCCAACCAACAATCGGTTCATCCCCGCGGGTGCGGGGAACGCTAGGGGAGTGGGGAGAATGCGCGGCACCATCCCGGTTCATCCCCGCGGGTGCGGGGAACGCTATGACAAGTGGTTGAATCAGATCGATGGCAGCGGTTCATCCCCGCGGGTGCGGGGAACGCGCCGCCAGCGCCGACCGCACGCAAGCCGCCGCCGGTTCATCCCCGCGGGTGCGGGGAACGCTTTCATTTCCATGCTGTAGTGGATCGGCGTGACGGTTCATCCCCGCGGGTGCGGGGAACGCCCTTCATCCAGAATTAGTGTGGCGTTAGATGGTGGTTCATCCCCGCGGGTGCGGGGAACGCCATCCAGTTGACCGCCCCACCAATCGCGTAATTCGGTTCATCCCCGCGGGTGCGGGGAACGCACAACCACATCAGCGATGAAGTGATTGATTCTCGGTTCATCCCCGCGGGTGCGGGGAACGCCATTAATAGTGCCAACTGCCCTGTTACTGTCACGGTTCATCCCCGCGGGTGCGGGGAACGCGCAACGGCCGATAAGTTAATCGACGCGGCCGACGGTTCATCCCCGCGGGTGCGGGGAACGCCTGTGGAACAGATGCTGTACCTTCGATGTCACCGGTTCATCCCCGCGGGTGCGGGGAACGCGAGTTGCAAAACAACGGTTATTACCTGCAAATCGGTTCATCCCCGCGGGTGCGGGGAACGCGTCAAACCGATTACGGTGCCGATCAAAATTACCGGTTCATCCCCGCGGGTGCGGGGAACGCTTTCAGTTCGTCGATGTCGAACAGGTCGCAGCCGGTTCATCCCCGCGGGTGCGGGGAACGCGCTTTCGACCGTTGATCCAGTATTACGCGCGACGGTTCATCCCCGCGGGTGCGGGGAACGCTTTCGCATTCAGGATGACGCCGTTTCCGGTCACGGTTCATCCCCGCGGGTGCGGGGAACGCACTGGTTGAACCGTCCGATAGCGTTAACTGCACGGTTCATCCCCGCGGGTGCGGGGAACGCCTGTGCAACAGATGCTGTACCTTCGATGTCCCCGGTTCATCCCCGCGGGTGCGGGGAACGCCTCGTTACGCATTGCCAGCATGGCGGCGTGGGCGGTTCATCCCCGCGGGTGCGGGGAACGCGACTTACATATTTGAGGATAAGCAATGTTTAACGGTTCATCCCCGCGGGTGCGGGGAACGCGTCTGGTGGTAGCTCAACGAGTAGATTTATTCCCGGTTCATCCCCGCGGGTGCGGGGAACGCAAAATGCGGCACGGCTTGCACGGTTGGATTGGCGGTTCATCCCCGCGGGTGCGGGGAACGCGGCGGCATTCATCCGAACGAACTGACATGCAGCGGTTCATCCCCGCGGGTGCGGGGAACGCACCGTAATAGATGAGCTAGTTGTCCGCGTCGGCGGTTCATCCCCGCGGGTGCGGGGAACGCAACTTTTGCGGAAAGTGGTCTGTATAAACGGACGGTTCATCCCCGCGGGTGCGGGGAACGCGCGCGTTCCGGCCATCTCACTGTATGATCTGGCGGTTCATCCCCGCGGGTGCGGGGAACGCGGCGGCATTCATCCGAACGAACTGACATGCAGCGGTTCATCCCCGCGGGTGCGGGGAACGCCACCGTAATATCGGCATGATCGATAGTGGGCGCGGTTCATCCCCGCGGGTGCGGGGAACGCTGCCGGAACCAGGGCTCGGCAAACGTTGCCGGCGGTTCATCCCCGCGGGTGCGGGGAACGCGTCCTGTTGCCCGGCATGATTGGCGTGACCTACGGTTCATCCCCGCGGGTGCGGGGAACGCTTTGATCTGGCTGGCGTGAGTAAACGCCCGGTCGGTTCATCCCCGCGGGTGCGGGGAACGCCAGTTGCTCTACCCATATCGAGAAGGTTTGGCCGGTTCATCCCCGCGGGTGCGGGGAACGCCTATAACGTGGCGATTGGCGCATTACTGTTAGGCGGTTCATCCCCGCGGGTGCGGGGAACGCCCGCGCCGACGGTTTCTTTTAAGGCCCGCAGCTGGTTCATCCCCGCGGGTGCGGGGAACGCTGAATACCAATCCATTTAACGACATAGCCATACGGTTCATCCCCGCGGGTGCGGGGAACGCACAATAAGAAAGACGGCGGGCATGCAAAAGCACGGTTCATCCCCGCGGGTGCGGGGAACGCGTATTAGCGCTTGTTTTTAGTGAACTGCTATACGGTTCATCCCCGCGGGTGCGGGGAACGCTTTCGACCGACAGTTCATAGATATGGCTGAAGCGGTTCATCCCCGCGGGTGCGGGGAACGCATTGTCAGCAAGAAGCAACCAGAATCGAGTTTCGGTTCATCCCCGCGGGTGCGGGGAACGCGCAGGACAGGCTTGGCGCTGTTCATCATATAACGGTTCATCCCCGCGGGTGCGGGGAACGCCTCCATTCGATCTGTTTGCGCAATTCTCATTTCGGTTCATCCCCGCGGGTGCGGGGAACGCTTTTGGCCGTCTGCCGAAGTGCGCTGTCATTTCGGTTCATCCCCGCGGGTGCGGGGAACGCTATTGATGTTGCAACAGATCGCATTGCGTTTCCGGTTCATCCCCGCGGGTGCGGGGAACGCTGCCATGCGTGTCTGTAGACTGCGCTTGACGCCGGTTCATCCCCGCGGGTGCGGGGAACGCGAGCCAACGTGTGCCGCCATTTTTGCCGGTTGCGGTTCATCCCCGCGGGTGCGGGGAACGCGTTCTAACAAATGCTGGCCTTGTGAAACTAAGCGGTTCATCCCCGCGGGTGCGGGGAACGCTCAAGTTTGCCTGTTTCGATCTTCCCACCACGCGGTTCATCCCCGCGGGTGCGGGGAACGCACTAATCGTAACTTATTGTTACGCATATAAAAATAACTCGGCTAAATTTCTACCGAATTTTTTACCTTTTCCAAGTTGTTAAAGAGCTGGCAAAACCCCTTACAGCACCCCATACCCCAACAGGAATTTAGTGCGCATGCCTCCCTCACCCCGGCCCACGCCCTGAGAGCGAGGGAGACAAATCCGGATCTTCCAGCGGAAAAATCGACACCAGTTTTAAACCGTCCAGCTCGACCGGCAGGCGGCGGTTTTTACCCAGGGTCATAAAATCGAAACCCGATTCGGTATTGGTGGACCAGACCATGACGGCGTTGCCGTCTTCCAAGCCATCCTCGACTTGCGACCAGATCATTTCGCGCACCTTGGCAGACAAGTCGCCGACATAGACGCCGGCGCGAATTTCGATTAGCCATACCGCCAAGCGCCCACGCAGCCTGGGCGGAACGTTTTCAACTACGATGACCAACATCGCCGATACTCTCTGGGTTGGGAATGACCGGAGCGATGTTTTCCTCGGCCGGTTTGGGGACTTCCAATTCGCCGGCCGCCAGCACTTCTTCGATGGTCGGGATGATTTTGCGCAGAATTTTGCTTTGCCGGAACACGTCGCGACACATCAAGCGTACTTCGCGCTCCGGGTTGGGATAATTCTTGGCGGCGATTTTGAAGGCGTGCGGGACGATTTCGTCGAATTTGAACAGGTCGGCAATGTCGTAAACGAACGATAGCGGTTTGCCGGTGTGAATGAAACCAATCGCCGGCGCATAACCGGCAGCCAACACCGCCGCTTCGCAAATACCGTACAAACAGGCGGTGGCAGAACTGAGGCAGCGGTTGGCGGTATCGCTGTTGTCCCACTCCGTATAATCGTAATTACGACCTTTCCACTCCACGCCGGCCTGTTTGGCCAATAATTGATACAACTTCCTGACTCTGGCGCCTTCTATGCCGCGCAGTTGCTCGACACTTCGGCGTTCGGGCGGCTTTTCGCCGAAACGGATTTCGTACATTTTGCGCACAACCTTCAAGCGGGCATCATCGTCCAGCGCCAATTTGGCTTGATACAGCAATCTGTCCGATCTGGCTCCACCTGGTTGGCCCGCTGCATATAATCTCACACCGGCTTCGCCGACCCAGACCAGCAAGGTCCCTGCCCTGGCGGCCAACGCGGCGGCGTGATGGGAGACGCGAGTGCCGGGCTCCAACATGATGCAAGCGATGGAGCCGACCGGGATGTGAGTGCGAATGCCCGTTTCGTCAATGACGACAAAGGCGCCGTCCTTGACGTCAATCTGGCCTTTTTCGATGAAGACCATGGACACGCGTTCTTTCATGGCGATAGGTTTTAGGGGTGGGAGCATGTCGAACAGCCCTTATTCAAGTGACAAAGTAAGTAGTCGGCGCCAATCAATCGCTAGGCTGGGGTTTTCTGGTTGCGTTGGCCATCCAATATCGCATACCCCGCCGGCAAAAAGCGCTTATCGCCGGTTTCAGTTCATTTCTTATTCGCGGTACGGGCAAAATCGACCCGGAAACAGCGACACTTCCGAAGCCTTCATGGATAGCCACAGAAGGTTCGATCGCACCTAGTAAGCATTCTATCGTACACACGGCAGGCTCGGATGCACGCCCGAAACGTCTGGCGGCACGCCCGGCAGGTCTGGACGCACGCACAGACCGTTTGGGGGCAGCCACAGAACTCGGGGCGGCACCTCCGAAACGCTTGTGCGCACCGACAAACTCTCTGTAAGCCCCCACAAAACGATGGAACACACCCCAAAAACTACCCATTGCCCAGTCGTTTTACCATCAGCAAGCCGCAACCGAAGGCTTTGACCCCATCACAGAACTCATGGGTTGTGAGCATGAAAGCTTGGAATTGCATGATTTTTTTCCTCAGAACCTGGCGATAGATAACAGGCCACAACCGAAGGCCTTGGCCGGGCCGATACCACGTATAACTTGCGATTCGAATTCCGCCGGATCGATTATCGTCATAACACCATCGAAAAGGACCGTTTGAATCTTGCCGCTACGCGCTTCCTTGGCTTTACGAAAATAGGTGACCGGTTCAGGTTGGACAATCAAGGTTTCCAACTGAGCAAAATCCTGAACCTTGCGTTCCAACCAGGCTTGTTGCTGCTCTTCATGCAACAACGGCACGCGGACGGTTTTAGTAAAGGTCTTGCCCTTTTTTTCGACCGTACCTTTGCTGCTGTCTTTGATGGTTTTAATTGGATTGGCACGCAACCGAAAGCGTAAACGTTGACCGCTGGGAATAGCCAACGCAAATTCGCGTTGCGCCAGCAGCAATGGGCTTTGCTCACCGCCTTCCGGCTTGATTGCCGATTGCAGTAGCACATGAGTACCAACGCCCGACTGAACTTGCTCGACCCGAAACAAAAAATCCCGTTCCGCGTCTTCACAGCCAGGGAACAGTCGCCACAAGGCTTGATGAAATTGATACGGATTTTTCGCTTGCTGCCAAGGGATATGGATCTTACTCAGAAACATGCTGCCCTCCTTGTCCATCCGTTACATAAACCGTACGGCTAGCGAATTGCCTCGGCTGGTGAATGATAGGCACATCGCGCTTTTTTAGCGGCATGGCCGTCTTTAAATATTCCTCGCTATAGACCGTTCCGCCGGTTTCGCCGCTCAACGCCAATGCCGACAGCGCCGAATCGGCAGACACGCGAGCATCGAATAGCGGCCGCGCCAACGGGCAACTGCGGCGCCCGAGGACCGGCGTGTATAACGGTCGTTTCAAGGCGTGCTCGATTTCGTCCAGGCTGATTAATGCTTCGTCATTATTCCAAATCGCCACGGTATAAAACGCGTCTTGCCAATATTCCCGCCAGGTTTGAATGGTATCGTGGCTTTTTAAGCCTCGGTAATCCTCGCGGGAATTTTTAACGGTGTGGTAGTCGGTCATTTTTTGACCTTGCTGATCGACACGAACAGCAAACGACACACTGGACGCCAAAGCTTGCAAGCCTTCGCGGTCGATGCGGTCAATACCCAGACACGCCCCCAATAAACCCAGTAACGCGCTTCGGCCCGGAAATAATTCCGAAGGCCGCAAGCCCTCGAAACTTTCCCGACCCCAGGCTTGTAGCGGCCCTTGTAGTTTAAGAATCAAATAATCGCGCATGGCGTTTATCCTTGGCCGTTGGCTCTGACCCAGCTTTCCAATTCGGGCAATGATAGTTTTGAGTTGATACCTTCCGGCAAACTAACATCATCCAGTGCAAATTCGGCGCAACGTTCTTGCAAACCATAGCCGCGATGGATTTTGTCCCAATAACCATTTAATGCAGTGATCGACGGTTCCCGGAAACCGCCGGTTTTGTAATCGACCTGAACCGGCTTTTCAAAGGCGTTGGCCAACGAAACCGGCTGATGAGAGAAGCTGACCAAGGCCAAATCCGCCAAATTGTGCGCGGCAAAACTTTGTTGCTTGGCGCTTGGCACTTCGGTTGCCAGCATGTGCAACACATGGGCGGCAATGCCCAGGGCTTTAGCGCGACCTTCGGCGGTTTCCTCGGCCTTGATGTCGGACAACAAGCCTAGATTGACCTGCAACTGTTTCAAGTTAAGGCTGGCGTAACGGTAAAACACACCGGAAGAAAATTCCTGGGTATCCAAATGCCCGGAGCCCAATTCCTGCAAATCATCGACAGCCGTGAACCAATCGATGTCGGCATCGACGGCGTGAGTGGTGATGGCGTGGGCGACGGCCAGCGCACCATCGATTTTGCCTACCTGGCTCATCAAGCCCGAAGTTGCCATACGACCCGACAGGGCAATATCCAAACCTGTTGCCAAAGCCTGACGGAAAGCTAATCCGTCTTTTTCGATTTGTTTTTGCAGCTTCTTGGCATCGACACCCTCGGCTTCCAGCGCTTTGATTTGATCGCAGAAATAAGCTACTTCCTCCAGTACCCAGGGCGCTACCGCATCATCTTTAGCATCGCTAGCACTAGCGTCTTTGCCGGAAATGTAATCGATGGCTTGTTTGATCAAGGCTTCGTCGTAACGATTGGATAACGCGGCTACCGCTTGGCTTTGGTAGTCGGCCAAATGTTTGGTGCGAACGCTAGGCTCGCCCAAATGCTCACGGTAATAATCGCTATGCCGCATCGTCCGTTTCAGACTCTGACTGGAAACCCGTACCCGGCGTTTACCGCCGAAAATCGCCGATTTTTGCATGTTCATGTCGTCGCGGTTCAGGCAAGACGGGCTGTGAGAGATCAAAACGTGGAAGTTGATAAAGTTTTCGTTCATGGTGGTTTCCTTTGGGTTAGGCCAATTTATTCGTATGGTTCTGGTTCCCAAACTCCTGTTTGGGAACGGATTCTTGAAAGTTCCAGCTTTCATTTTCCTGCTCGGGAAGCAAGAGCTTCCAAGACCGAGCGCCCAAACTGGAGCTTGGGCGCCAGCAAACGCTTTCGTTCACGGTTGGCGCGGCGTTAAGCAGATTCTTTAGTTTTGGTGTTTTGATAGAAGAAAAAGTCTTCCAGCAATTGGCGTTTGGCGCGGTCGTTCCAGTAATAAATGGTTTTGGCGGCAGATAACCAATCCAGCTTGGGTTGAATTTGTTTGAGCAAGCGCCGCAGTTGGATTAAATCGTTTGGTTCTTCGGATCGAATCACCATGAACAGTCGCTTTTCGTTGATGTCGGCTTTAGCCAATGCTCTTCCTAACGAATCGCCGCCGTCTTGATGAGCAATCAGCGGAAGGCAATACACCACGCGTTGAAAGCGATAAATGTCTTTGCTGGTCGCTATGTTTTGTATTAGCCGATAGAAAGCAGGCACTTCAATTAAGTCTTCAGGCCTCGCAACACGCCTTAGCTCTGCTTGCAATCCGGGTTTTTGCTTTTGTACTTTTTCGTAACGCTCATACACAGCCATTAAATCTGGCTCATATTTTTGTCCTTCACTCATGGGTTAACTCCTTGTGGCTCCAGTTCGTTAAGCGATTTGTGTAACGAGCGTCTGGCTAATGCCAGCGCTTTCAACATTTTGGGTTCCTGTCGGTAAGGCTCGGTGGCTTGCTCGAATAAATCGAGTGCGGCAGCTCTGAGCTTCCTATTCAGCACTTGCAGCGTAGAATCGGGCTCCGCGAAATTCACGCCGGCAAAAGTTTGATGCAACAGGTTTTCGGTTTGCTGGTAATAATTCGCTTCGACCGGGTCGCACAAATTAACCCCGGAACCGTGGACTTTATCCTTTACGCCAACCGCAAACAGATAGAGTGCTTTGCGCAAGGCGGTTTTATAAGCCAAACCGCCTTCGATGATTTTATGAATCACCAATCCATGCTCCGCCCAACCATGCGCCAAACTGAATAGCTCATGCCGACGCTCCAACACGGTCGCTTGGTTGTTGCGGTAACCGCCGACGATCAATTGAATTTTGTCGGCCGCCATGAAGGTTCTGGCCTGTTGCAGTACAGGAGCGGCTTGTTGACCTTGTTTGTCGTCCAATTGATCGACCACTAACTTACTCAAATGCGTCCAGGTCGGCGCGGTAGTGGTGAACGACGGAAACTTCTCTTCTTTTTCGCCTTTTTTGACGGCAAATATGCGAGACGAAAGCGGATGCGGCCAAACACCTTCCACGCTGTAATTGAATTTGGCTTTTTTGAAGCCTTGGTAAACCGGCTCCTCGCAGCCGCAACAGCTACACGTCGCCATATCCTCGACCGGTAACAATTCGAAATGCGCAGGCTGCCAAAGCAAACCACGATTTAAGCCAATCGATGAAGCCGGGATTTTTTGCTCTGCCTTGATGGTGTCGATGTAATTCGGGCGTTGACCTTTGGTTTCCTGATACCAAGGCATAGCCGATTCGGCGGACTCCGCAGTCAAGACGTTCAGCCAAAGCGTCTGCCTCAAATTTTTGCCTTTGATCAAAACCGTAATCGGCGTACTGCCGCGCAGGCTTCCTTTAAAGCCACCGCCCATGCTCGGCGCATTATTGGCGACGTTGAACAACGCTATTGCCGCGCAACCTCCGCATAAGGCATCGCCCAAACCCGGCGGATTAACGAAGGCCTTATTGGTGCCATCGGCAACGCCAGCCAACAGCTTATCCATGCAGGTCGGCTCTTTGGCGTTGACGCCGCGAATCTGCATGAACGGCGTTTGCGGATGATTCAAATCGAACCAATCCAATTTGTCTTTGCAAGCCTCCGCGTAGCTTTCCGACGTCAATGGTTGCTGAACAAATCGCCCCAACTCTTTTTTATCCTTGGGCGTAAACAATACTTGGGTGATGGCACAAAGCAATTGCAAGCACGCCAGTTCCATGTCGTCGCGCGGCAAACACAGTTCGCCGTCCACTTCTCCGCAGAGCAGTTGTTGCAGACCGATTTTTTGATAACGGCCTTGGTGTTGAATGGGTACCCAATTCGATGACAGCAAGTTAAAGCTCATTCCGATCCTCGTTTTTATCTTTTCCAAATCACTGACAACGCGACAAGCAAAGCCAATACAGCGACCGCCATGGCAGACGAGTTGTTCAAGCCCTCAATCAATTTTGAAAAATTTTCAGGCGACATAAGACCTCCAAAGCTCAGAAAGGCCGCATCATACTCTGAAAAAAATTTTTTACAAGCTATTAGGTATAAGTAAAAAATAACTCTATAAAAAGCATGTTAAAATCTTTACTCCCTGTAGCCACAGGGATGAACCGCTATTTGGTATCAGTTAATTTCTGATACAGCCATTTTCCCCGAACCCTCGGGGCTTGCGGGGGAGAAATCCCCCGCACTTCTGTTCATCACATCTATCCGTTCAAACCCGATGTCTCTTTGATAGGAATATCGTTTGTTGCCATATTCAGCAAAAAACGCATGGTCCGTCCCTTTATTGAGCATCAATCGCACGAAGCCATCTGTCTCAATCGAGGGAAAACTAGCGGATTTACCCCAGCTATTTGGCACGGCGACAGTATTCAGGTTTAGAGCTTCCGCTTTCTCGCTTTCGTCAAGATCGTTCAAACACACACCGTTCAAAAGACACTCTCGACCATCAGCATTTAGGCAGATCGGCAAAACGTTCAAACTCATCTCGCCATCACGTGTCAGCACAGCAACGTTCGCGTCGTTATCGTCTAAACCAGGATTCATTCTTAAATTCCTTAGTGCGTTATAGCGGCTTGCGTTGCAATCTAAATCGAATTTTTCGTAGTTTTTGCTGATCAATTCTGGCTCATCATCCCAAGGATTCTCACCGTAAACCTTTTCTATCCAATCGCGGTAAACACCCGGAAAAGTGATCTGCGCATCGTTCTCTCGCTCGGCCTGCTCCAACAATTGCTGCGTCCGCCAAAGCACCCGGCTGTTGCCGTAAACCACCGCATGCAAGTCGTAATCGATGTTTTCCGGCAGCAAGACAGTGCAAACCGGCTCAGTGAAACCAACTGGCCGGCCGGTTTGATTTTTAGCATGCCGATGCAAGCGCCCCATGCGTTGAAACAACAAATCGACCGGGCAAAGCTGGGTGATCAGCCAATCGAAATCCAAGTCCAGCGACTGCTCGACCACTTGTGTCGCAATCAGCAAACGGCCTTGCTGACCGCGTGCGGAAGATTCCGGTCCGAACCATTCGAGTACGGTTTGTTCCTTTTTCTGACGGTCGGCAAAGATAAAACGGGAATGAAACAACAGGAGTTGTTCTTCGTTCAGTGTCGGCGACTGTTGCATCTGTTGCCGCAACGCTTGGTAAATCTGCTGAGCCACGGCGACCAGATTGCAAACCAAGCAAACTTGCGCGCCTTGTTCCGCGGCATTCAGCATGCGTTGCAACAAATTTTGGTCCGGCAACAATGCCGGCGTTTTCAGCAATTCAATATTGACGGTCGTCGCTTTGGGTTGTTGCTCGGGCAGTTCGGACAAATCGAAGCATTCGACTCGACCGGCTTGGCAATGGCTGATCAGCGGATAATGCTTGTTGTCGTTCGGCAAAGCGCAATTCCACGCTGCCGCTAACTGGCGTTTTTGTTCGAACGGCAAGGTTGCCGACAACAATATCGCGCTGCCGCCGGCCAAGCGTTGTTGCTCCAGTACGGCTTCCAGCAAACCGTACATGTAGCTGTCATAGGCGTGAACTTCATCGACGATCAACACGCTGCGGCCTAAGCCGAAGCCGCGCACGAACTTGTGTTTGACCGGCAACACCGACACCAACACCTGATCGACGGTACAAACGCCGATTTGCCCAAGAAAGACCCGTTTGCGGCTTTGCGCCAGCCAGTTACCGCATTGCACCCAGGCTTCTTCGTGACCTTGCGCGGTTTGCGGTCGGCAGGCTTGTTTCAAATCGATGAAATCCTGCTGATACTTGGCTCGACCATGGGCCAAGACCAAGTTGGTTTGATCGACAAACAACAGCGGCGCAGCTTTTTCCAGACGGCTCAACATCGCATTGGCCGTTGCTTGCGTCGGTAACGCAAACACGATGCTGTCGGCCAAACCCGCTGCCAACAGTTGCCAAGCATAGGACAGCGCGGTTTCGGTTTTACCGGAACCGGTGGAGGCTTCGATGATCGTCAATCCTGGCGCTTGCGGGAGTTTATCGACCAGACATTGCACCTGCCGCGGTCTGCTATCCGAATCGAGCAATGAACTAACGCCTTGGTAGGCTTTAACCTGTCCGATCACGCCGGCATCAGCCAAGGTATCTTCGGCAACGGTCAGTCGATTGACATACCAAGCTCTTAGCGCATCGATGTCGTCGCAAGGCTGGTCGTTGTATTCGAAGTGATCAGAAGAACCCAACCAATCACACACCGAACAAAAACCGGCCAGCATGATTGCTCGCGATTGATTGTTTTTGCTGGTTTTCAATTCGGGAGGATTGTCGCTGAGCGTTAATCCGGCGGGTATTAAAAACAGTTGCTCCAAAGCTTGCAGCCATTCCATTCGGCTTTGTTTGAGTGTATCCATTAGCTGCTTAGAGACGGCTAACGGTAAAGCGTATTTAGGCCTATCTTTGTCGCCACTATCCGGCACTATGCCGTGGTGCCCGACGACTGGCGATAACCAACTGCACCAAGCCTCCCAATCGTCGTTGTCCTCGAAACAAAAATCGCCATCGCCCGCCGAAAAACGCTCTTCGAGGTCTTTATAGAACCAATACAAACCGGCCGGGCCGTGGTTGTATTCCTTAATCTCAAGACCATTCAACTGCGCGGGCACTTCCGATAACTGAGGATTGACTGCTTTCCAAGCCTCTGCGGCTTTTCGCTGAAAACGCAGATCGAACTTGCCGTAATCGTGCAAGGCGATGAAAAACAGCATCCAAGCTCGAGTATGCTGGTCGTCTAAATTGCTCGCCGCAGCAAAGCTGCGGCGAAGACTAGAGCTGGCTTTCAGCCAAATATCTGCCACCGCCGCCACATCCAAACAATGGTAAGGCAGCAAATGGTAAGCCGGGCCGTCATCGGTTTCTGGCTTGGCTTTACCCCAATATTGGAAATACGATGCCGTCACGCTCAATCCCTGGTTTGTTTGAAAATCCATGTCTTGCGGACATTATCCGCCGCCAAATAGTGTAGTCGTTTGTCAGCCTTCATCCGAAAGTAACCGATTTACCAGTTAATAGTTGCGGTAAACTGTACCTCATAACTAAATTGTCATGCAAATAAAGTTTGCATATACTCATGACTGATAACGAGCAGGATTTATTACTCAAGTGGGACGTACGCCAGCGCTTGACGTTGCTGGAAGCCACCGTTTTCTGGACAGGAGAGTTGGTAACGAACTTTTTGACCGAAACTTTTGCCATTAGCCGGGTGCAGGCTACCAAAGACATCGCACTTTACATATCGCTACGGCCGGACAATCTACGTTACGACCGCTCATTGAAGCGCTATCTGATTACTGACCAATTTGTTCCGCTCTTGATCACTGGTCACCCGCATGAGTGTTTGCATGTGCTGCAGGCAACACAGAACTCGTCAGCATCGATACTCACTTTAATCAGTAACTTACCAGCTGTTGAGGTTGTCTCAGCCCCGATGCGCCTGATCGATATTGCCGTTTTAAGACCGATTTTACAGGCGGCGCGTTTCGGTTTACTTCTTGAAATCGAATATCAATCCATGACCAGGCCCGAGCTGGCTGAGCGCCTGGTGCAACCCAAAACATTAGTATTCGATGGTTTGCGTTGGCATATGCGGGCTTTTAGCCTGACCCATGGCGAGTATCGCGATTTCGTGCTGGCGAGAATTTGTGTGGCCACGTCAAAAGGTAAACCGGATTCGCCCAGCCCTGTTGATACGGCTTGGGAAACATTACTGAATGTTAATATAGGCCCACATCCTGGCCTAAGTACATCCCAGAAGCAAGCAGTCGAACGCGATTTTGGGATGATAAACGGATGCATTTCGACGCCAGTCAGAGCGGCACTATTGCCGTATTTTTTGTTGGCACTTCGTATTGGCAACGACGATTTAAAACGCGAAGCCATCACTCAACAAATCATTTTGCTCAATCGTAACGAATTGGGAGCCTTTATTGATTTTAACTAAGTAGTGAGCTTCGTCACCCAGCCATTAGTATGTTGATCACTTCTCAACCGACTAGTCCACGTTGCAGCCCATTATGGCCTGATCCAATTTTCCCCAAACTCTGCCAGATTGCGTATTACCGCCTTGTCTGTAACCAATGTTCGCCAAGTTGCTTTTAACAAACTCTGCTCCCGTCATCATTTGGTAAGCCCTATCTTAGTTAGCATTATTAAGACATATTGCAAACCAACCCGCTTTAGAACCTACTCCAAACCTTATGATCGGATAATCCCACCACAACTAGCATAGTTTATCCAGATTAGTAGTCATATTGACCCGCCACTTCCGGTGGTTTGCAATGAATCGGGTTCATCAATCACTGACTCGTCCTCGGTAACGGTTTCCGGCTCATCCTGGAGCCCAGATTCTTGCCGTGCCAACCGTACCTCTTCACCATGTCCCTGGGCATACGCCTCTCGATGCGCTTGCCGTTCTATGGTGACAATTCGATTCGCCAATCGCTGTAACCTTTGCTGCCAATGGTACCGGGCATCCACACAATGCTTATTGTCGATGACCTGGCATAGCCACAAGGTATCCATGACCATCATCAACTGATCGAGAAGCCGAATCAGCTCTACAAACTGGGCAATTTGCGGCGAGGCAATCCGAGCGACAAATTCGCGGGGATGGGTGTAGGTGGGTATTTCAGCAATCCCGTTATCCGCTTTCAATTTCTCCAGCCGGGCTTTTTCTTGCTGAAGTTGTTCGGCGCATTCGGTAATCATCATGCTGACAATAGCTTCAATTTCATCAACGGCTTCTTCCTGGCCGACGATCCGTAAAACCACATCAATGGCATACAGAGACCGAATCAAACGCTCATAACTATTGCGTATGACCCGAATGGCTTGCTCGCTGTTAATTTTGAAAGTTCGTTCAAACACCGGACGACTAATCGCAGTTCGCGCGGGTTTAATCGGTGCGGAAGTTTCAGCCATATGGGTTCCTGGTTCACGATGAGAGATAGTACCCGATAGTAAGCCAAGATTTTTTAATGCCCTTTGCAGCTAATGACGAATACGACATTAGCTGCAAGATCCCTCCAATTTTTTTCTGCTTCAATGCCACCGACAGTTGTTGGCTGGTCAAGTCGGTTCAGATTTTTCACTAAGGCCGATTCAGGTTAGCAACTCCACCCAACCCTTCATGTTGTCTTTCAAGATGACTGAATCCGGCATTAGCCGGCGTTCCGTTGTTAAGCGGCGGCGATGGTTTTCATGGTCGTGTCAGGTGCGTCAAGCCTGATGTATTTATATTTTTACCCAGTCCGGGAATGTATTTTCCCAACCGGGATGATGCCTCCAGGACTATCCCCATCACCGCGCAGATGGGCTTATTTCTTTACTGTCGGGCGCGGCCGATGGAGGATTTGATCATGGCAAACCGTGGTGTGAACAAAGTTATTTTATTGGGTCGTCTTGGCGCCGATCCGGATATTCGGTATCTACCCAATAACGGCGGCAAAGTGGTTGCGGTGCGTTTTGGCGACCAGCGAAGTCTGGAAAGATACAAAAAACGCCAAACAAGAACGTACCGAATGGCATCGAGTGGTTTTTTTCAAAAAACTGGCCGACACCGCTGGCGAGTATTTGAAGAAAGGTAGCCAGATTTACGTGGAAGGAACGCTTCGCACCCGGCAATGGGACAAAAACGGCGAAAAGCGCTACCGCACGGAAGTCGTGGCTCATGAACTGCAAATGCTGGATCGCGCGAGCGATACGTCAGGCACCAATGGCACGCATCAGTCATCTTCATCATCCTCTGCACCGGATGTGGCTGGTATGGATGAGGATTTTGATGATATTCCGTTTTTCTAATCAACAGCATTGAGTGACTTCCGGCCAACCGGCTTGAACTACTCACAATTTGCCGAATAGCACTGCAATCTCGGTGTTTTTTACCCCAAGGGGACGTCATTCCCCGACTGGGGCATTGCGTCCTCACTTTTTAAGGAGACACGCAATGAGCAATCAATCCCGTACGAATTACCCACCCAAAACCCGCAATCTGCTGATGCCGATTGACGCTAACCAGGTCTATGGCCTTTCCGAGCAATCCTGGAAAGTGCTTACCGAAGTGACTTTCCCCACAGCTAAAACCCCGGAAGCCATCCTAATGGCTCTGGATTACTGCAAAGCCCGCAAGCTGGATATTTTCAAAAAACCCGTGCATGTGGTGCCGATGTGGAGTGCTGCTTTGGGGCGTAATGTCGAAACCGTCTGGCCGTCCATCATGGAAATTCAGACCACCGCGTCGCGGACCGGTGTTTGGGCTGGCATGGACAGGCCCGTCTGGGGCCCTGATGTTACCAAGACTTTTACCGGTCGCTATAAGGACGACAACGAGCAATGGCAGGAATCCAGTGTCACCGTGACCTTTCCCGAATGGGTGGCGGTTACTGTGTATCGGATCGTCGGCGGCAAACGATGCGCCTTTACCGAGGAAGTCTACTGGCTGGAGGCTTATAGCACGGCCGGCGGTAAAAACTCGCAAGTGCCGACCGCCATGTGGATCAAACGCCCCAAGGGGCAATTGGCTAAATGCGGAAAAGCGGCGTCCTTACGTGCAGCCTTTCCGGAGGAATGCGGTTATGCGGCCGAGGAAATGGATGGCAAAACGCTCGACGACCTCACCGACGCTACCGTAATTGATGGCGAAGCGACTGTGTGGGAAGGCGATGCAGGGGATCGGTTTGCCGAATCACCCGAGCACACGCCTCAGGTGATCAACTTGTCGCAAGTCCATCCCAAGGTGCAAAAGGCCGTAGCGGAATTGGTACGTCGTACCAAGGCGGCAGGTGCCTGGAAAGCAGCCTACGACTATGCCCACCAGAAGTTCAAAGGCATCGACCTGACCTTTGCGTTGGCCGAGTTGGACAAGGTATCACAAGTTGATCCCAAGGCAACACAAGCCCTGGAACAAACCGAAAACACTGGCATGCCACCCTTGTCCGCGAAAGACATGGCGATGAATCAGGCCCGTCAAACCCTGGGGCACGCGGCGTAGAAGCGCTGCAATCCCAAATTCTTTAACCACCCACGAGGGCGTCATGATTCGCCCACGGGGTAGGACATGACGCTCTTGTTTTATCAGGAGAGGTCATGAACACAAACGATCAATCATTAAACCGCGTGCCCTGTCATACCGACTGGCAACGTTACGATTCACCCACGGTGTTACGCCGTCACGGCCGTGGTTTTCTGGAACGCCTGTGGCGACCCCAGGCCAACGAACCGAACCCGCAGCCCTTGAGCCGACCGGAACTGACAACGCTGGCCGAGAGTTTTGGCGGTGTGTGTCTGCCGGCGCAAGACGAACTGCTGTTGCTGTTCGGCGATGGCCATTGGGCCCGGCGTTGCCAAACCCAGTTGCACAAGCTCGGCATCGAGACGGTTCGCTTCGGTTGTCAGGTACAACTGACCGGATTTTCGCGATGAAGGTCATCGACGTTTCGCAACGTTCGGACGCCTGGCGGCAATGGCGCTTACAAGGTGTCAGTGCCAGCGAAGCGGCCATTGTCATGAATCGTTCGCCGTACAAAAGCCCTTGGCGGCTCTGGGCCGAGAAAATCGGCCTAGTGCTGGAAGCCAGTCTGGACAACAACCCGTTGATCCTCGCCGGCATCCAGCAAGAGCCCGAGGCTTTGCAACGCTTCGAGGACAAACACGATCTGATGTTGTTGCCGCTGTGCGGCGAGTCGGAACAGTATCCCTTGATGCGCGCCTCGTTCGACGGCTTGTCCGAATCGAATGAGCCCGTGGAAATCAAATGCCCGCATGAGACCACGTTTTTGGATGTGCTGTTGAATCGGGAAGCGTCCGAGGCCTATCAACTCTATTGGTGCCAAGTCCAGCAACAATTGCTGGTTTCCGAAGCACAGCGCGGCTTTTTGTTTTTCTATCATCAAGGCCAGGACATCGAGTTCGAAATTCAGCGCGATGAGACCTTTCTCACCGAGCTAGTCGCTGCCGCGATGGATTTCTGGTCGGCGGTCAAATCGAAAAAGGAACCGATCAAGGATCCCGAACGCGATTTGTACTTGCCCAAAGGTCATGCGGAGCAGCAATGGCTACAACTGGCGGCGAGTTATCGCAATCGTGCCGTGCAAATCGCGGATTTGAAAGTGGAGCTCAAAACCTTGGAGGATAGTCAGGCGGCCATTGAAAACACTTTGGTGTTGCTGATGGGCGATTACGTGGCCGCAGAGCATTCCGGGTTGCGGATCAGCCGTTTTCAAAGCCAGGGTGCCATCGATTACAAGGCGGCACTTCAAACCTTGCAACCGGATGTTCCGACGTCGGCTCTGGAAGTCTATCGAAAACCGTCGGCCACGCGAGTCCGTGTGACCTGCCGGGACGACGACGGTAAACGCGCCGAAGTCCCGTTCGATGCCCAAGCCTTGAAAGACCTGGCTGGCGTGGACTTTTGGTTTTGATGGTTCGTTTCAAGACATCCTGTAACCCTGGCGGTTGCAGGGTGTCGCTTGATGGACAGGAACATACATTCGGTGCCGGCGTGTCGGTTTTAGGCTGGATTTTCAAAAAAGTTCAACCCAAAACCCGCATCGTTCAGGCATTCCCTTCGTGGAATCCCGAATCCGGTTTCGACCGGCGTTCCGTTATTAAGCGGCATGAGCGTTTGCCTCGTGTGCCAGGTGCGTCAAGCCTGGTGTTTTTGTTTGTCCCGTTGGGGTTCATCACCTTTGCGGGATTCGGTGACCCCTTTTTTTGATTGAAGGAGGTCATTATGAATCACGACTTTTGGAAAACATTGCATGGCTGGTTGAACGTTGCCCACAGCATCGACATTCAGGCCAAAAAGCGTTTGCTGCTGGAGATGCATCGTCAAATCTCGGACCCCGGCTTGAGAAGCGACATTCAACGCATCGTACGTTTGATGGACCGGGAGCTGTTGGCCCGCGCCGAATGGGCGATGTACTGCGTCATGCAGTTGCGTTAACTTTTTATCCGCCCTGGTTTGCCAGGGTTTTAATCACCCGTCGGGGCTCATTACCCCTCGGGGCGGTGCGCCCCTTGTCATTTGAGGCTAGTCCTCGAGGAGCTCACCATGTATCAATCTTATTCCATTGCCGATACCTTCGGCATACCTGCACCGGCCGCCATGAAAGTGGAAGGCTTTATCCCTGGACAAAACGTCTATGTACCTGCACAAAAGCCGTATGTGTTTCGCAAGGATCACTTGCGCGATGTTCTGGCGTTTTTAGGCGCACACAATGGCGATGGCTTATACCTGACCGGTCCTACCGGTTCCGGTAAAACCTCGTTGTTGGAGCAAGTCGCGGCGCGTCTCAATTGGGGCATGCATTCGGTCACCGGTCACGGTCGACTGGAACTCAACGATCTGCTGGGTCAGTACATGCTGGTCGACGGCGGCGCGATGAAGTGGATTGACGGCCCGTTGACCCTGGCGGTTCGCTTAGGGCATGTGCTGTTGATCAACGAAATTGATGCCATTGATCCGGCAGAGCTGATCGGCCTGAATGAAATCGTCGAAGGCAAGCCGTTGACGATTCCGCAGACCGGCGATGTGATTGTCCCGCATCCCAAGTTTCGTTTGGTCGCCACCGGCAATAGTGCAGGTAGCGGCGATCAGTCGGGCTTGTACCAAGGGGTATTACGGCAAAACCTCGCTTTTCTGGATCGGTTTCGTTTGATGGAAGTCGGTTACCCCGAACCGGAAGATGAAATGAAGTTGTTGGCTGATGTGGTGCCGAGTATGCCGGAAACGGTACGCGAGAGCATGATCAAGGTCGCCAATCAGATTCGTAAAGTCTTCATTGGCGGCGCGGATGGCGGCGGCATGTTATCGGTGACCTTATCCACGCGCGGTTTAGTGCGTTGGGCGTCATTGGTGGCCACTTTCAAAAGTGCGCCCAATGTCTTGGCCTATTCGCTGGATCGGGCATTGACCTTTCGGGCCGAACCCGCCGAACGCGAAGCGATTCATCGCATCGCCAAGGATGTGTTTGGCGATGACTGGACGGTTTAAGCATGGCCGCCTGGAATCTCTATCGTCATCGTAACAGTGACGGTAGTTCCAAGGATTGGGCAGTCAGGAGTAATTCGGATGGTTCGATCACCACTCGTTGGGGGAAAACGGCAGATAGTTTGCCGGGCGTTAGTAACCGATACGGCGTTAAGCAGTTAGACATCGAACGACAAAAGCAGACCAAGGGCTATGTATTGGTCGGCGCAGTGGATATTGATGTGAACGGCAAGGTGGTGTTTCCGAGTAAGACTTCGGTAAATACATCACAAAAGCCGCCTGAACCTGACGCAACTCCCGAGTTTGTGCCAACACCACCAGTCGAGGCACTGTATTGGACCATTGATTGCCATGCAAAGCAGTCCATTCGTGTGGAATTGGGTATCGAGGTCAGGCGACTGATCGGCGTTATTCAAACCGTATCGGATCATCAGCCTAAGCCTAAACAAGACTGGGATGGCTGGCAACAGTGGATTGATGCCACCCTCAATGCCGAAACCTTTGAACTCAGTGGCCAGATCAAATCAGTGAATGGCGTTTTGCCTTGGCTGTTTTTACTAGCGCTGAAAGCAAAAAGCTTCAAAGGCGTGGAGATTGATATTGCCACCGAAACTGCCCGAGATCTCTCGGTTGATCTGAAAGTTGAACAGGAGGTGCTGGCATTTTTCGGTACTGATCTGGACAGCATTCGTGACACCGCAGAAGTCTTAGGTTTGCTCAAACCCCGATTAAATCTGGCAGCGGCCATGTCCGACACGGACGACTGCTGGTTTTAACCGGTTTTTTATTTTCATTAAACCCGACAGGGGCACATCGGCCCCAGCGGGGATGGGTGTGCCTCTCATTTTAGGAGGTTCCCATGTCCCATGAAACGCAAGTGATCTTAGACCGCGTGGTCTTGGTAAAAGTGGACGCCAATATCTACGGCGCTCGCAAGAAACTGAAAAAAGAAGACCTGGTGCTGGCCGACGGTAGCAAATTGCCGCCGGAGGATTTAGCCAGCTTAGGGTCTAAACGTTTGCTCGATCCCGATAAGCTGACGGTATTCAACCGCCTGAAGAAGGAATCCGAACGCATTTGTTTACGCGTCGGCACTCGCTTTATGGGGGGCTTTGCCGTACCGGTTGAATCGGCCGCCAGTATTACCGCGGAACTTGAGCGTATCGGGCTGGATTTTGCAGTGGCTAAAACCGAGTTTATTGCCGGCTATGATGCAGCGGTGACAGACTGGGTGGTTCGCCATCCGGAATTTGCCGGCATCATTGAACAAGCAGTGGATTCGGTGGAGTTTGTCTCAACGCGCTTGTCGTTTGATTTTCTGGTAGTCAGCGTCGGGTTACCCGATAGCTTGCAGCCGGCGGACATCGCACGACTGGAAAGCAAAATCGGTTCACTCAGTGAGCAGATGTTCTACGAAATCTCCGTGGAAGCCAATCAACTCATCGAGCAATCGTTGCTGGGCAAGGAGCAAGTGACGCGTAGTGCGTTACGGCCGATTCGCCGCATGAGGGACAAACTCGATGGGCTAGGTTTTCTGGGTCATCGGGTCGCGCCGGTCGTCAGCACCATTGACGATCTATTGGCTAGGATTCCCACCAAAGGCGCCATTGAAGGCAGCATTTTGCAGGAGATTTTAGCCACGGCAATGCTGTTGTCCGATCCGGATAAAACCCGGCGGCATGGTGAAGGATTGTTGGTAAATCAAACACCCGTTGTTGAAGAGACGGATGTTGATGAAACCGTCGATCATGCAGAGTTAGAACCACCAACGGTACTAACAGCAACAACAGTCGCAGCCGAACCAACACCAGTCATCGCTGAAAGCGCTTCAGACATTACCGATTTTACCGATCTGTTTGACGGTATTTTTGATGATGAACTTGAAGCGGATTCTGCAGCGGATGACTGCGCGCTTGAGGTCTTGCTGGATAAAAGCCAGGCCAAACTGGAAACCGGTAACTTTGCAGATAAACCCAACCACTCGGAGAATTCAGCAACACCTGAAACGGTGATTGCAGGAAGCGATGACGAGGCGGACGATTCTGACCAGGACTACTGGTTCTGATCTGACGCCATTTAACACTTTACCCACTGGGGCAAATTCATGTCCCACTGGGGTCATGGTTTGCCCTTTATTTAGGAGCACACCATGAAAAATAGAACCTTACAAAACGCATTTCCCATCGTCGCGGCCGCCATCGGCAATCGCTTTGGCGTCAAAGTCAGTGTCGGCGGTGATAAAGCCGAAACCGATGGGCAAACCATTTGGCTGCCGGCCTATGAGGGTGATGATCCGGATTACCAAGATGTCGCCTGGGGGCTGTTGGCACATGAAGCGGCGCATATTCGTTATTCGGATTTTACGCTGCGCTTTGGGCATTCGGTATTGCGCAGGCGCTTATGCGGTGCCATCGAAGATGTCCGCATCGAGCACGAACTGGCCAAGGACTTTCCGGGAACGCGACTAACCATCCGCACCGTGATTGAAAAGATGATTGTCAAAGGCGACTTTGTGGCCAGCAGTATTGATGATCATCCTGCCAATATTCTCTACAGCTTTGTATTGAAAAATTTGCGTGTAACGGTACTGGGTCAAACGGCCTTACTGCCTTTGGTCGCGCAAACCGAAGTGGCACTGAAAGCGAAATTTCCGAAAGGTGCCGTAACGCGGCTGAAAGGCTTGTTGTCAGAAGTGCCTGATGGTTTGCAATCGGAATCCGATTGTCTGCATTTGACTGATCGTATCCTGACGATGATTGAGCAGGAGTTCGAGCAACAACGGCAGCGCAATCAGGCCCAGCAATCGGTAGATGAGGATACATTGTCTGACCAGACTGATACGGATGATGCAGAACAAGACACTGGCGACAACGCGTCTTCAGAATCGGAGGGTGACGATGATTTGAATCCGGGAAAGCCTGACGAGGAACCGACAACATCTCCCGATAGTACCCCATCCAACCCGCAAGGGGATGATGAAGATGCTATGGAGATTCCTGACCCGATGGGCGTCTTGCAAACCCTGTTGTCCGCCGGAGACGGTGACATCGAGCAGGATTTATTCGAATCGCTGAAATCGGTGTTGTCGTTAGCAGCGGAAAACGTATCGGAACTGTTGATGCCCAGTGGCCACGAGCCGCCCATGGACGAGCGAGCCGGTGCGTTTTTGCTGCGTAAGGTGCAAGGCGAATCGGGAAAAATCCGCGCCGCTTTGCAAGGCCTGGTGCAATCGCAAACTCTCAACCGCTCGCAACACGCCTGTCGTGGACGGCGGATGGATGGCAAGCGTTTACACCGTTTGTCCTTGGGTGAAACCAAGGTGTTTCAGCGCAAACAGGCCAAATCGGCACCCAATACGGCGATACATCTGTTACTCGATAAATCCGAAAGTATGGGTTACCAAGTGACTGATAGCCAAGGCCAACCCATCGGATCGCGTATGCCGATTGCGTTGGAAGCCACCTTGGCACTGGCATTGGCATTTGAAGGTATTCCAGGCGTCAATCCTGGCGTCACCGCGTTTCCAGGACATCAAGACGACTCGGTATTTCGCTTGCTGGAACATGGCCAACGCGTGAATACTCGAACCGGCGCCTTTTCGCTGGCCGCTACGGGCAGTACGCCGATGACCGAAGCGATTTGGTTTGGTGCGGCCTCGCTGCTGCGTTGCCGGGAACAGCGCAAAGTGCTGATGGTAATAAACGATGGTCAACCCAACGATACCCTAAGCACGCTGGAACTCCTGCAGCGCTGCCGCGATAGTGGTATTGAAACGGTCGGCGTGGGATTGGGATTGGATGTCAGTCATCTATTTCCGGTTGCCATAACTATTAACGATCTGTCGGAGCTGAGAGCGCAATTGTTCGAGCTCTCGAAAGCGGTGTTGTTGGCGGCCTAAGTCTCGGCCAGTCAATTGTCCGTAGCCCAATCCTTGGCGTAATGCCTTGGATTGTGGCTATGGGTAGCTGATTGCAAACGCAGTTTGTCGAATGCACTCACTTCCTGGAGCCCATTCGACAAACAGACATTTCATGCGTTCTTTTATGAATGCTGAATCCGGCCTCGGTCGGCGTTCCGTCATTAGGCGGCGAGCACGTTAAACCGTGATCGTGTTGGGTGCGTAAAACCCGATGTAAATCGCAGTGGTATGACCCTCTGCAAATTCTAAACCCGCTTCGGGCGACCATCGCCCGGCTGGGTGCTGTTCATTCGAAGTGTTTTCTTAAATTTTCAAAGGAGAACTTCAATGAACTTTATTTTCGGCATCATTATTTTGGCGCTGTTTATCCTCGCCTTGCGGGTAATTTTGGCAACGTGTTTGCAACTGCTGGCGATGCTTAAATCAGGCAAGGCAGCTATCAATCGCTATCGTGCGCAACAATCCGCTAAACGTTCGCTGTCGGTCATCATGCCGCGCATGGACCATGACGTGGATTGGCTGGCGATGTCGGATTCGGTGCGGCAGGAAATCCATAGTCGCAACGCAGGTTCCAATCGGCAAGTTGATCGATTGGATGTGGAGTTGCAGGTAAAAACCAAAACCATGGAACTGATCAAGGCCGATATTCAAATCGCCAAGCTGCTGCAGGAATTGGAAAAAGTCAGGCCGACGGTGGTGTTGCAGGACGTTGATTCCGGTAAACGGACTAAACGCTCGAAAAAAGCAACATCACTGACAGAAGGCGATTCAAACAAATCATCACATCCGGTGCATCAATTACGGACCGCTCTAAAGCCTGGCAATGTGCAAGTGATTCCGGCTAATGAGCTCGCCCGCCATTGAAAACCGACCACTGAGCACCCGTTTGTGTTTTGACAATACGAACGGGGCTTCTGTCGACTGGTGCTTCAAACTGAGTCGGCAATAAGTCTGACGGTATCAAGGCCGAAAGATCTTCTTGGCTCTCGCGCCTAAGTTGGCGAATGCGGCTCAACAACATCCAGGCGGTTTTTGGATCGTCAATATCGTTCAAGACTTCCGCTTCGGCGTAATCCAAATCAGCAAATAATTTTTTGCAGATGGGGGTGGCTTGATCGTTGGAATCCAGCGGAATCGCCATCGGTTTTTTCGTTGGATACGTCTCCTTGGTCTGACTAAGACTGAGGAATTCAAAAATGCGCAAAATATCGTCAATCATGGCTGTTTCTCTGCTTTTTAATGAGTTTTAGCCACAATATACCGATTTTTACGCGAATTCAACCCCGCTGTATGAGCCAATTTTCAGCTTTGATCAGCGTTTTTAACCCTGCGGGAACCTCATCCTGCCGGGTGGTCGTTCCTGCGATTTTTTGGAGGCAATGACCATGTCATCAACATTAGAAAATGGCGTTAGCCATTCGCATTCTGAAATTGAAGGTGTTTGGTATTTGAATCAGTACCGCTGCCCTTACTGCAAAACCGAATGGGAGGATGTATGGGATTGCGGCTGTAACGATCGCTGCCCGGACTGTAACAAAGAGATCGAGCCTTATGAAAGCGCATTGATCGAGGGTGAATCGGCGGAAACCGACTCGCCAGTCCAAGAACCAGCCTTAGCCAATGCCACGCCGGAAGGCATGAATCGACTATTCGTAGTGTCCTACGAGATCGACTATGTCCATCGCGTGTCGGTAGGCATCACAGCGGAGTGTCCCGAATCGGCACAACAGATTGCCGAACAGGCATTCAATGACGCCACCATTTGGGATGACACCGCCGCCATACCGTTATTGTCGGATGAATACCTTGAGTCGGGCGATGAAAGCTTGGTATGGGAATGCGTGGCCGTTGAACAGCTGCCGGAACCGGATCATTCGGTACGGCAATTGAAGAAAGAACAAGCGGCCATGCGGGTTTGCCGGGGATTGGTTGAAGCCTATCAACAAGGTGAAGCCGGCGGCGGCAGTATCGATTGGGACGATTTGGATCAGTTAATCCCTCTGGCATTGCAAGCCTTGGGAAAAACAGCGCTCGAAATCAAATCCTAAACAAATAGCGCGCGTTGTTCAGACGCGTAATTCGTAAAAGCCTGAGTTAGCCAAGTCATTCGATGCGGCGCTCATTTTTTTCCACCCAAACGGGAATGTCCTATTCCCGCTGGGGATTCGTGATGTTTCCGTTTTTTCATTGAGGACAACATCATGACACAAATCTTTGAACACACATTCGGCACGGGGCATTGCATCCAATATCAGCGTTTGGCCTCCGGCACCTGTTATCACGCCGACACACCGGAATCGGTGGTCGAGCTGTTGGAACAGCTTCGGCATAGCCGGCGCAAAATTCGGCTGTATTACGGCGATCCAACAACCGGTCAGTCCTGGCTCGATGAACATGATGTCATCGGCTGGATTGGCCGCTCGACCGGCACGATCAAAGTGCCGTTGTTGATCGAACCCGGTGATATCGGCGGTCCGGCATTACTGGATCACTGCATAGTCCGTGTCGACAGTCCCCGCCAGGTGCTTTACCAACACGAAGACTTTCGCGTCGGCGAGGTGGAACTGGTGAGAGGTGAGCTTAAACGCTTGCCCTGGGAAATCTGGATCGACGGCAGCGTGCAAGCCCGGTTCAAGGCAAAAACCGAAGCCCGGCAGTATCAGGACTTCATTCAAGGTAAGCGGTTTGCGTTGATCTGACGCGCCGTTTGATTTCGACACTCGGATAAGCCGAGATTTTTTATTTTACCCCTGCGGGATGATTCTATCCCGCCAGGGATAAATCGGTCGTCAGGGGCTTCTTTGGAGAATACCATGACAGACCCCTATCAATATTACCCAACGCCAGAGGCACTGAGCCGTAAAGCTTGGGCGATGTTCAAGAACCAGCAATTCGCTCGGGTATTAGAGCCCTCAGCAGGCGAAGGACATTTGCTTCGTCCAGGGCCATACCAGTACGGTAAACGTTTGCCGATCGATTGCATTGAAATCGATATCCGCAAACACGCGGCTCTGCGCGATGAAGGCTTTGCTGTGGTGGGGATGGATTTTCTGCAGTTTCAAAGCGGCAGTGTCTATTCGCACATCATCATGAATCCGCCGTTTTCCGAAGGCGCCAAACACGTGTTGAAGGCTTGGGAGATCTTGTTTGACGGTGAAATCGTCGCCATTCTCAATGCCGAAACTGTGCGCAATCCGTTTTCGAAAGAACGCCAGTTGTTATTAAGGTTGATCGAGCAGCACGGCGAGGTCGAGTTTCTGCAAGAAATGTTCGCCGGCGAGGATGCCGAACGCAAAACGCCGGTCGACGTGGCCCTGGTCTGGTTGAAAAAAACTTCGACGTTCGAACAGGACATCCTCGGCAGTATTCTGGACGATTTGCGCCAGGATCGTCGGGAGGCCGACGATTTAGCGGGCGAGTTTCAACTGCCCCATGAGTTGGCCTTGCCGAATGCCTTCATCGATAACGCGGTGTTGATGTTCAACGCCGCAGTCGAAGCAGCGCGACAGGCCGTGGTCAGTGAAGCCCGTGCCAGCCGTTATCGGACCATGCTGGGCAAAACGCTCGGCGAACTGAGCGGTGGCGGTATCAGCAGTGAAGACGACTCGTCATCGGATGCGGTGAAGCGGATGCTGTTCAAACGCTATCACGATCTGAAGAATCGGGCCTGGGCCAGCATTTTACGCTCTACGCAGGTGACTTCACGCTTGTCATCGACGGCGCAGAAACGCTTGGAGTCGGATTTTGAAGCGGTGAAGTCCTTGGAATTTACCGTGCCGAATATCTATGGCTTTCTGCAAGGCATCATCGATCAGCAAGGTGAAATTCAACTGAGCATGGTGTGCGATGTGTTTAATCTGATCACCCGCTATTACAGCGATAACGCAGTGTTTTACATGGGCTGGAAAAGCAATGACAAACACCGCACGCTGGGCATGCGGATCAAAACTACTCGGTTCATTCTGCCGGGTCACGGCTCGAGTTCTTACCAAAACGGTCTGAATTGGGAGTCGGAACGGCTATTAGCGGATTTCGACAAGGTGTTTGCCTTGCTCGATGGTAAGACCGAAGCGGAAGTGAGTTTGGTGTCGGTGTTTCGGCAGCATTTTCACGCGCTTCGGGTTGGAAAACGGATCGGTGGCAGTTATTTTGACGTTCGCTATTATCCGGGCGTCGGCACCATCCACTTTTTTCCGAAAAGCAAAATCTTGATCGATCGGATGAACCGTTGGGTTGGCCGCCAGCGCCGCTGGTTGCCACCGGTGGAAAGCCAAGCCGGACAAGGTTTCTGGCAGCAGTTCGAACAAGCGGAAAGCTTCGATAAGGCGTTTCATGCCGAAGTGAAAAAGCAATCCAAACTGGAGGGTCGGAATTACCGTTTCAATCCCTATTGGGCCATCAACCACGGCGGCGCGTCGGAACGGGAACAAGGCCAGCGTCTGTTAACCCAGGCGATGAGCAGCGTGTTGGCCAGCCGAGGCATCGATACCGACAGCTTGTTGGATAACGATCAAGGCTGTGTCCGACAATTGGACTGGGATGGTCTGCCTGACAGTAATTTGGCCTTAGTTTCATAGCCAGGGCACAAAACCTCAAGCAATACGCTTACATAATCACTAATCAACCCAGTATCACCCGCCTTGGGGAGATGAACAGTTCTCCCCAAGGGGGTAGTCTGTTTCATGTTCTCGGGGCTTTTTTTATACCCGGATATAACACATGAAAACACAAACTAACGAAGTCGCGATGAAAGTGAACCAAGCCAACTTGGTCAAAAGTCTACGCTTCAGTTTCACCAACAAAACCACGGTGCTCGGCGAGCTCATCCAAAATGCTCGCCGGGCCCATGCCGCCATGGTGGTGATTAACTATTGTTCTGAAACCAAAACGCTACAGGTTTTGGATGATGGCTGCGGCATCGACTCGATTGCAACACTACTGACAGTCGCCGAATCCGGTTGGGATGCAGACGTGGTTGCCCATGAACATCCGTTTGGAATCGGATTTTTATCGGCACTGTTTGCCTGTCGGAAAATCAGCGTCATTAGTAAAAGTGGTTCGATTGACGTCGAAACCGACCACATTTTGGCATTTAAGCCGGTGACGATCACACCAGTCCAAGATTGGAACGGCATCACTAGCACTACCTTGCAGGATGTGGATATGGACATGAGGCAAATTACCACGACTCTAAAGCGTTTGGTACTCGGTTTCCCCATTCCAGTGCTGTTCAACGATCAATTACTTGAACGCTCATGCGCGCTGGATTGCGGATTGACCTTTGTTGAAACCGAGATTGGCGCAATCTATCTGCATGGTATGGACCAACCCAATGGAGCGCAATATGAGTTTGATATTTATCTGCAAGGTTTGCCCATTTATTCCTCGCATAGCTACACATCACATCGCCATATCATTCATCTGGACTCTTCTCGTTTTCACGCCCGCTTGCCGGATCGTGACAAACTGGTAGACGAAGCGGATGTCATCAAACGGATTAAAGCGGTTCTAGCGCAAACCATCGAACAGCGGTTTATCCAGATGAAAGCCACTCAGTCTGCCAAAGATTTCGTAGGTTTTTATGAAATGCTGCGGCATTGGGAGCTTTTGAAGTTACTCAACGATGTGCCGGTAGTGCCGCCTGAGGCTTTACGCGAAATCATTGCTTATCCGGTTTGCGATACCGAGGTTTTTGATAACTTCGAGCAGCAACCGGATAAAGCTATGACCCGCGCAGAAGTAGAGGCTCGCGGCATCGTATCAATTGATGATGACATCAAAGAGGACGGCGCTGGGCGTTATTTGTTTGCCTGGAGTCGGGATTATTTGCTTTACCACGGTACGTTGGATAACGGGCATTGGATTCATACATTAATTCGGCATCTCAATGATGAAGAGCTGGTGATTGAAACGGTCAATGAAACCCATCAGGCTCAATTCCAAGGTGATTGGTGTTGGGTCTACGTGCGTTTTTGCGAGGCTTACCGAATCCGGCTTGGACAGGATGTTGTTGAAATCACGGATGGGGCTTGCTACCAAGGTCAGGAAAACGCTGATGACATCATTGTGCCCAGAGGCGAAAGCTCGGCTCAGGTGTTGCAACAAATGGCCAGCTTCAGAAGCGAATACGATGAATTTCAGGAATCGACCTTTGAAAGCGATTCGGATGCTTTCGTTGCTTTTGTGGTGGCCAATACCGCCAGCGATCCAGCTAATGCTATGCAACGCTTGTTACCGGATTTTTGCGGCTGTCCTGCGCTGTACGGCAAAACCTTCGTGGTGGAGTTGGATCAGCAAGGCAAACCGGCTTCCGTGATGGCATATCCAGCGGCTCAATCCGTTCAAGCGCAAACACTTGTAGCTGATATAGGTAGCTAAGTCTCTTTTATATACGAGCGCATTATCCAGCCGGATAATGCGCTAGTTTTCATCACCGCAAATGAAATCACGCTAAAGTTCCATTCATGAATAGTGATAAGAAACCACTAGTGTCCGGTTAAAAGAGCCTCTAAAATGCGGTAGGCCTTATGTAGCAAGGGTTTCAAAGGACTAAAAGCTGTCTCCGACTTGAAGGAAAAACCAATCTTCATGCAGTCTGCTGGTTTTTTAACCGGTGGAGAGCGCGATGTACATTGGCAAAACTTTGTTCGCCCAAATCATGGACGTTTTGCCATGGAAAACCTTTCATCGCATCGTGACCCGTTACGATGGCGATTACCGAATCCGAACACTCAGTTGCGCCGAGCAGTTTCGGATTCTGGCTTTCGCGCAACTGACCTATCGGGAAAGTCTGCGTGACATCGAAGCCTGGTTGTCGGCTCAATCCAATAAGCTTTATCACATGGGCATCCGCACTACGGTTTCTCGCTCGACACTGGCCGACGCCAATGCCAACCGTGATTGGCGCATCTATGCCGAATTTGCTCAGCGTTTGATCGCGCAAGCGCGGAAACTCTACGCCAGCGAGGACTTAGGGTTAGACTTGAGCAATACCGTTTATGCACTGGATTCGACCACGATTGATCTGTGTCTGTCCGTGTTTCCCTGGGCCCAGTTTCGCACCACCAAGGCGGCGGTCAAATTGCATACCTTGCTGGATTTGCGCGGCAGTATTCCAAGCTTTATCCCTATCTCGGACGGCAAAATGCATGACGTCAAGGCGCTCGACTTGCTGATACCCGAACCGGGAGCTATTTATGTGATGGATCGCGGCTATGTCGACTTCGCCAGATTGTATGTCTTGCATTTGACCGGTGCGTTCTTTGTAACGCGAGCCAGATCCAATCTGGATGCTCATCGCATTTATTCAACCCCAACCGATCGTCATCTCGGTATCATCTGCGACCAAACTATCGCACTCGATGGCTTCTATACCCAAAAAGACTATCCTCAACACTTGCGCCGTATTCGATTTAAAGACCCGGAAACCGGCAAGACGCTAGTCTTTCTAACCAACAACTTTACCTTGACATCGCTAACGATTTGCACACTCTATAAAAGTCGATGGCGGGTCGAATTATTCTTCAAATGGATCAAGCAACATCTTCGTATCAAGTGTTTCTATGGCACCTCGGAAAATGCCGTCAAATCCCAACTCTGGATCGCCGTCTCGGTTTATGTCCTGGTCGCCATCATCAAAAAACAACTCAATCTGGATGCTTCTCTCTACACTTTGTTACAGCTTTTATCGGTCACTTTGTTCGAGGAAATCCCCATTCAACAGGCCTTACAGGGCATCGAATACATATCCGATCAAAATGCCTATTCTAACCAATTGAATCTATTCAATTCTTAACCGGACACTAGTGATGTCTTGGTGGTGATAACGCATTCTATCCTTATCCGAGGGTTGACATCCAAGGCTGAATTTCATCAGTTCTTGAACATAAACTCGCTATCGTCTGTTGATTGGCTCGTTTTTAAGAATCTCATATTGTGCCACAGAACTAATCCTAATGAGACCGTTTAGCAAAAAGCCTCAGTTTCGGGTAATGCTAACCTCCACTTGTGAATTAGTCCGAACGCTGAAACCAGTCCAATTGTTGATGGAGTGTAACTACCGAACCGACAATAATCAGCGTCGGCGGCGTCATCTCGGCCTGTTCCACACGACTGGGCATATCTGCTAGTGTTCCGGTTGAAACCCGCTGGTTTCGGGTCGTGCCTTCCTGAATGACGGCAATGGGGTGATTGGCCGGACAACCGTACTCGATCAGCGATCGGCAGATGGTTGCCAATCCAGCCAGTCCCATATAAATCACAATGGTTTGATTGGGACGAGATAATTGCTGCCAGTCGAGATTGATACTGCCGTCTTTTAAGTGGCCGGTGACAAATGTGCAGGATTGAGCATGATCGCGATGGGTCAGCGGAATGCCCGCATAGCTGGCACAGCCTGCCGCTGCAGTAATGCCAGGCACAACCTGAAAGCTGATCCCTAGTTGTATAAAGGACTCGATTTCTTCACCCCCACGACCAAAGATAAAAGGATCGCCCCCCTTTAATCGGGCTACCCGTTTGCCGGCCAGGGCTAAATCAATTAACAGTTGATTAATCGACTCCTGCGGTAGGCTATGGTTATCCCTCTGTTTGCCGACATAGATTTTCTCGGCGTCTCGTCGGGCCATATCGAGCACTTCTATAGAAACCAGCCTGTCATAAACAATAACGTCTGCCTGCTGCAGCAGACGCAAGGCTTTAAACGTTAATAAATCGGGATCGCCAGGACCGGCACCTATTAAATACACTTCACCCTGATTTGCTGTAGGGTCAGCCTGCTGCAGTTGCGACCGCAGCAGTTCTTCCGCTTCGTTCTGCTTGCCTACAAAAACTAATTCAGCCACTGGCCCTTGTAAAATCTTTTCCCAGAAAACTCTACGCAGACTCGGTTGTGGAATGCGTTGTTTGACCAATAATTTGAATTTTTCAGCCAATTGCACCAACAGGCCAAACGATGCCGGAATGGCACTTTCCACCCTAGCCCGTAAAAGTCGCGTTAATACGGGAGATACACCACTTGAGGATATGGCGACAAGTAGGGGCGAACGATCAATAATGGCCGGGAATATAAAGGAACATAACGCCGGATCATCAACCACATTAACGGGGATTTTCCGCTGATTCGCCAACTTGGAGACCTCTATATTCGTGGAGCGGCAATTGGTAGCGGAAACCACGAGTCCCATACCGTCGATGTCCTCATGCGTAAATGCTTTTTGGCGGATAACGATTTGATTTGACTGTTGCATAGCAGCTACCGCGTTACCAACTTCCAAAGCAACAACGATGATGCTGGCTCCAGCCCGCAGCAGTAATTCAATTTTTCGCGCCGCAATTTCGCCAGCGCCTACCACCAAACACGTTTGGTCTTTAACTTTTAAGAAAAGAGGAAAATAATCCATAACGCTTTGTTTTACTGCTATGGAACCGTGCAAGTACTTTGATGATAAATCAGCTCTTCGACAGGTCGACCGCCCACCAAATGCTCATCAATGATGCGCTGTAAATTGGTTTCATTGACGTTGTAATACCAGATACCGTCGGGTTGCACGCATAGGATGGGGCCGGATTTGCAGGTGGCAAAACAGTGGGTGCGGGTGCGCTTAACCCTGAGTTCGCCTTTGTCGATACCGGCTGCTTTAAACTTCTCGCCCAGGGTTTCGAATAAGGCCTGCGCTTGGCCATTTTCGGTGCAGCGAGGACCGGTACACACCAGCAAGTGGCGTTTGTAGTCACCCATTTTGGGTTTTTCTGGCATAGGTGTCGTGTTATCAGTCATGGTGGGTAGGTTCCAGAACAGTTGGGGCGCTAAATTGCGCTCGGTCATCGCGGTAATGTTGTAGGGCTGTGCTGTCGAAGCCTGCTTCGTCAGCGACTAACCATAAGTTGAATAAGGCGTCGCCGTGTTGATCGAGTACCTGAATGCCATAGGCTTGATCATCACGGCTGACAAACCAAATCTGCTGCGTTTTGCGCCAGTCGATGTGCAAATGAAAGGCGTCGTTGACGATACTCACCCAGCCGTTTTTGCTTTGCAAATCAGCGGCGTTAATCAACAATTCCGCCACGGCACCCGCTTCGCTGCGCACCACGGCGCGTAATTTGCCCCAAGTCTGGAATGATTCCAGCAAACGATCATGGCTGTCCGGGATTGCCCGTTGCGCGCTGAAGATGCCGGCAGGATCGTCAGGTGTGGCTTGACTGACAGCATCGAGTATCTCCGACAACGGCTGGGCGAAGTATTCCGCCGCCTGTAGCAGAGTCGCCTTGGGTGTGTCGCGCAAATATTGCCGCACACAAGCTTTCCAGCCCTCCAGGCCCATGCTCAGCGAACGCCCCGCCTGTTCGCCTGCTCGGGTTTCGCCGGTCATGGCGTCATATTTGTTGGCATAGCCGCGTGGCGTCACCATCAACCCTGCACGGACGAAGGTGCTGCTGTTGCCAACCAAGACCGTGGTCAACATACCAATATCGCAATCGGCCATCTCCTCCAAGCGAACCAGCTGAATGTGTTGCCGAGCACGATAACCGGATTTAACGATCGCAACCGGCGTGTCCGGGCTCCGATGACGCAGCAATATAGTTTGCGCTTCGACGATATGCTGCGTGCGGCGACCGCTTTTCGGGTTATACAAAGCTACCACGAAATCCCCGCGCGCCGCGCTTTCCAGGCGGCGGGCGATCACCGGCCAAGGCGTCAACAAGTCGGACAGCGAGATCGAACAAAAATCATGGGTCAGCGGCGCTCCGACCAGGGATGCGCAACTCGACAACGCGGTACTACCGGGGACCACTTCCACCTGAATTGGATCATCCGGCGTCCAACCACTGTCCAGCAGCAGTTCGTAAGTAGGCCCGGCCATGCCGTAAACACCGATATCGCCGGACGACACCATAGCGACGATTTTGCCCTGCTTGGCATGTTCATACGCTTCGATACTGCGATCGAGTTCTTCGGTCATACCTTTTTTGATGACTTCCTTGCCATCGAGCAAGTCTTGCACCAGTTTGATGTAGGTGCTGTAACCAATCACCACGTCCGCTTCCGCAATCGCTTGGCGAGCGCGGGCAGTCATGTGCTCATGCGCGCCGGGGCCGATACCCACCAGTAAAATTTTGCCTGTTTTTTTCATTTGATTCTCGCTATCGAAACGGTGGCGTTCTTGCCGTCCGTGCCGCAATATTTATGTTTCTCTACCAGTAAATCCGACAATTCGGCATTGGCCGCTCTCAAAGCGGCCGCTTCCGCCACCGCCGGTGTACCCATGTATTTCATGACCACCTCGGATGGATTCGGTACCGGAATGGCAGCCAAGACTTCTGCCGGGTAAAAAAACAACGGCCAACGGTGTAGTTGGGCCAGTTGTAACAGGGCCGCTTCGTCGTTTTTTTTGTCGATGCTGGCCAAGCCGGCTACCGTAGATACATCGAGCCCGCAACGCCACAAGGCCTGGGCCAAGGCTTGCCGCAAGGTATCCAGGCTGGCATTGCGGTCGCAACCCATGCCAATCATGACTTTCATACACTTACGCTTGATCGGTGGGCGGCCTATACACCACCAATCGCTCAGCCAGTTGTTGCCAAACGGCCGGATCGATGGCCCGGTGTGTAACCCATAAAACCGACCGGTATTGTTCGGTATCAACGTCCTCGAAACGCTGGAACAGATGAATATTGGCCGGTAACGGCGATGGCCGCGTCCACCAATTTGAGCTGCCGGCTTCCTGCACGAAGGCAATCGGCAGTTGATTGACCACGTCCGCCGACACACGCGTGATGTTGACCTTAGGGGCTTCCACTTGCCAGCCCAGTTCACGGCCCAAGATATCCACCGGAATGGTTTTGCCCACGTCCGATGCGGTGGTCAGTACCGGCGTGGCATTTAGCAACGCGGCGACCTTTTCGGCATAAGCATTGGCACCGCCGACATGGCCGGATAGCACCGGGATCACGAATTCGGCGGCATCGTCGATCACCAGCACACCGGGATCCACATCCTTGGATTTAAGATGCGGCGCAATCAGCCGTACCACCGCACCGAGCGACACCAGAAAAATAATTTGGTCGTAGGATGCGAACAACTCGCCGAGTTGCGCGCTCAACGCCCCCTGATACACGCAACGCGGATTGGCAAAATCACCCAAATGTTTGGATTGCTTCTCCGATACCACCACCTCCGCTTCGGGGAGTTGTGGTGCCAGGCGAGTGGCAATCCCGGCGCCGTGTTTGGTAATCGCCACCAGGGCGACACGCACTTCATTCATCGATTGAGTCCTTTTTCTTGCGGCAACCGCGCTGCATTTCGCTGCGCTGACGGCCTGGGTTTTTGATGATAAGTAACGACAGATAATTGACCTTTTGCCCCTCGAGGCTGGCGATGTCGTGCACCATGCGTTCTTCCGGCGCCCCGGCTTTTTCGATAAACCAGCCTTGACCGAGCAAATCACGGCGGCGCAGCAAATCGATTACATCGTCCAGCAAAGGTTTGACCTTAAGCAGCACCAAGGTGTCGAAATCCTCGAGCAGGCGTTCAATCTGATCAATGCCGTATCCGGCGGGGATGATGGCGATAGTGTCATCAACATCAGCCAGCGGTTCGCCACTACGCGCCGCAGCGGCATGAAACGACGACACCCCCGGCACGACTTCCACGGTGACATCGGCTTGCAAAGCACGCACGCTGCGTTGCAAATGGCCGAAAGTGGAATAGGTCGAGGCGTCGCCCTCCACCAGAAACAACACATCCTCGCCGCGTTGTAATAGTGCCAACACGGTTTGTGCTGCTGCCAGCCAGTAACGGGCCAGAATCTCGGCATCGTGAGTCATCGGAAAATGCAGCTCGCTATGTTCGACAGGCAGTTTCAGGCCGGCGCTCAAGGCTATATTCAAGGCATAACTGTCGCTATTTTTCTTGCGTACCGGATAGGTCCAGTGCCGGGACCCCGATAGTAAGTCCCAGGCACGGCGGGTAATCAAGCCAGGGTCGCCGGGGCCGAGTGAGACGCCGTAGAGTGTGCCGAGTTTAGTGTTCATCGTGACCGAATAATATGGGCTGTAAAGAATGGGTGGCAGATACGATCCACACTGGATTTTCGGCCTGCATGCGATGCATATTGAGAATCGGGCTACTACGCGAGGCTTGAATCTGACAGACGTCCCAGTCTGCGCCGAGTTGTTTCAGGGTATCGACGGCGGTGGACAGGTTTTCCAGCGTGACGAAGTTCATCACCAGCCAACCCGCCGGGCGCAAACGCCCTAAACACAAGGCTATCAATTCCGCCAATTCGCCACCGGAACCGCCGATGAATACTGCATCCGGATCGGGCCAGGTGTCGAGAAATTGCGGCGCCTTGCCATGCACTAAGCTGTAATTGCTGATACCCCAGGCAGCCTGATTCTGTTCAACATTAGCCATGTCATCGGCGTTTTTTTCGATGGCAAAGACATGACCCTCCGAACATAGCCGCGCCGCCTCCAAACCCACCGATCCGGAGCCGGCGCCGATGTCCCAGACAATACTTCGACGCGCCAATTGCATCCTCGCCAACGATACCGCACGCACTTCGCGTTTAGTGATCAGGCCTTTTTCCGGCTTGCGCTGCTGAAAGCTGTCGTCGCTGACGCCAAACAATACCGGTGCGGACAAAGCCGTTTTGCGTTTTAGAATGACGACGTTGGGATCGAGATAACGGCTTTGAGCGACCTCCGCGATACTCAGCCAGGCGTTGATTCGCTGTTGCGGCTGCTTTAGAGCTTCAGCAATCGCCATTTCGAACGCATCGGCCAAGCCTTCGATTTGCAATAAGCGGGCGATACGTGCTGGGGTGTTGTCCGGGCTGGTCAATATCGCCAGCAAATCGTGTTGGCGGCAGCGCTGAGCTAATTCGTACAAGCCATGCTCCGGCGTGGCCCCGCCCAGCCATTCACCGGCATCCTTGCTGTGGATCGAAACGATAGCGGCGGTTTGCCAAGATAATTTCAACTCGGCAAAGGCTAGTTGTATCGTACTTAGATTGGGCAAGATGCGTACCCTTCTGGACTCCAGCTTGCCGGCCAGGAAACCGGCGATGCCGTGGCACAAGGGATCACCAGTCGCTAGTACAGCTACTGCTTCATTTTGCGCCAACGCGACATTGATCCAGTCCGGCACTTGTTTGAGTTGCCCGGTTAAGTCGTAGTGTCTGGCCTGAGTAATGTCTTTAGCCAGCGTTGCCAGCAGACGGCTGCCGGCGATGACATGCTTTGCTTCGCGCAATGCCTGCAAGGCCTCCTGGCTCAGGCTGGCGACGCCGTTGTCTAGTACGCCGATAAAACTGCACATCGCTTGCATGATCAATTCCTTCCGGCTTCGGCCAGTTTGTTGCCATCGAAATCGCACACCAGAACACTGATGTGAAAACCGCCGGGATAACGGTTTTCCAAGGTGGCGATGACTCGGTTAGCCAGTTCGACATGAAATTCGTATTCCAATCCCAGCTCGGCCATGCATTCGGAGGCGTAACGAGCGGTTTCCTGGGCGGCGATGGCGTCGCATACATCGTCCGGCGCTCCGATGCTGCGGGCAATGTCGGCCACCAGTTCCACATCGACTGGGGCGCGACCGGCATGCGTAATGGTTTCACCCTGAGCCATTTTGGTCAGCTTGCCGACCATACCGCCAATGATGATGTTTTGAATGCCGCAACGAGCGGCGGTGTCCAGTGCTGGTGTCAGAAAGTCACCCATTTGCACGAAACAGCTTTCATCCAGGTCGGGCAATTCGCGCATCACGAATTTCTCGGTGCGGCCGCCGGTGGTCAGCACCACGCTAGCCTGCCCCTGATTGGCCGCAACTTCCACGCCTTGCACCACGCTAGCCCGAAACGCCGCCGTGGAATACGGATGCACGATTCCGGTCGTACCTAGAATCGAAATACCGCCGATAATGCCCAAACGATAATTCAGGGTTTTTTTCGCCATCTCTTCGCCGCCCGGCACCGAGATCGTTACCTGTAGGCCTCGGGTTTTTAGCGCTTCGGCGGCGATCAGACGGATGTTATCCTCGATATTTTTACGCGGAACCGGATTGATGGCCGGACCGCCGACCGCCAGCCCCAAACCGGGCCGAGTGATCAGGCCTATGCCCGCGCCGCCTTGCAATACGATAGTATTCGGTTGTTCTATCCACATCACATCCGCCGTCAGCCGAGCGCGATGGGTGCAGTCCGGATCGTCGCCGGCGTCTTTTTCGATGACAGCATGTGCTCGGTCGTTCTGTACGAAGCTTTCTTCGACTTTGAATGCCACGTCTTGCCCATTGGGCAGCACGCAGTCGATAGTGTCCGGCACGTGCCCATTCAGCAAACCCTGCACTGCCGCCCGTGCCGCTGCCGCCGAACAGGCGCCGGTGGTGTAACCCTTGCGGGTACCTTTGGGTTTGCGTTCCGGCATTGCCATGCTATCAGCCGTTTTTCTGCCGGGTTTCCGTCAAGCTCAACAAGGCATGAATCGCCGCGACGACCAAGGTCGAGCCGCCCTTACGTCCACGGGTGATGATCCATGGCACATCGGCTAATTCGGCGAGTAAATCCTTGGATTCCGCTGCAGAGACAAAACCGACTGGCATCCCGACGATCAGTGCCGGCTTGACGCCTTCTTCTTTGATCATCCGCAACACTTCCAACAACGCGGTCGGTGCGTTGCCAACTGAGACGATACCGCCGGCGATTAAACCCAGGCGTTGCGCTTTACGCATGGCTTGTACCGCGCGGGTGCTGTTGACCTGTTTGGCGGCGGCTATGACATCCGCATCGGCGATGAACTGGCGGGCGCTGATGCCAAAATGCGCTAGGCGCGGCTGCGATAAGCCGACGCAAATCATTTCCACGTCGGCAACGATCGGCGCACCATTTAAAATGGCTTGAATACCATCTTCGACTGCATGCGCGGAAAACTCGGTCAGGCCATTAAACTCAAAATCCGCAGTGGCGTGGATCATGCGACGCACCACTTGCCATTGGCCGTGGGAATAATGGTGCTCGCCGACTTCGCGGTCGACGATGGCAAAGGAATCGTGTTCGATTTGTTGCCCAGCCTGGGTCAGTTGTTCGGTTTGAATGTTGTGGCTCATGGCTACTCTAATGATGGTGGTGATGTTCGGCTTGCTCGCGATACTGACAGCCGTCGCATTCCAGCATTTTCGGCGCGATCGGGTCCCAGGCTTCGGTAACCCGTTGATCAAGCAATTTAAAAATGGCCGGATCAAAACCAAAATACGTACCGGCACCGAAGACAATCTGCGGATATTGGCTTTGCAAGCGTTCGATTTGTTTGCCGATGCGCTCGATCAGCAAGCCGGTAAACAGGTAATAGGGCAAAATCGCAATCTGCGTCATGCCCAGTCGTACTTGACGTTGCACAGCGGTTTCCAAACGCGGATGGGTAATACCGGTGAAGGCAATGTCGACGAGTTCATGCTCGGTAGCTTCAAACAGCCAACGCGCTAATTTTGCCAATTCCCCGTTGGCGACTTTGTCGGAGGAGCCGCGGCCTAATATGATCACACCGGTGGTTTTTGGATCCGGCATCGCCAGAGATTTGAGTGCCGTTTTGAGCTGTTTTTGCAGAATGGCCAGTAATGTTTCGTTGCTGCCCAAATGCGGCGCGTAGATGAATTCGACCGCCGGAAAATTTTCGCGGGCTTCCTCGATGTGCTCGGGAATCTCCATCTTCACATGCCCGGCGGCGCTGATGATCAGCGGTACGATTATCACGCGGCTAGATCCTTGCGCGGCGCGGCTCAATCCTTCTTCCAACAGCACCTCGGCGAGTTCGATATAGCACAACTCAATGCGCCAGTCGGGGTGTTGCGCCTGCCATTGTTGTTGAAATTCGCGAATTTCATCGTTGCCGGCCTGATTGCGCGATCCGTGGCCGACCAAGAGAACGGTGGTTGTCATACTTATTCCTTAGATTGAGGCCGCTCGGCGCGGCGAAAACGATGGGTAAAACCGGCATCATAAAGTTTGGATTTTTTTAACGATGGCCAGTGCCGCGCGCCCAAGGTGGGGCTGATGACGATCATGGCCTGACTGTTGATTTTGGCGGCCCGGCAGCGTTCGCGAATATCAGCCAGGGTGCCGCGAATAATCTGTTGTTCACCCGGCCAGCTGGCTTTGTGGACCACCAATGCCGGTGCATCATCCGACCAACCTGCGTCTTTTAACTCGCGTTCGATCGTGGGCAGCAAGGTGATCGATAAAAACAGGCACAGCGTGGTGTGATGGCTGGCCAATTCTTGCAATGATTCACCGTCCGGCATCGGTGTGCGGCCTTCAACACGGGTTAAAATCACGGTCTGCGTGACTTCGGGCAAGGTCAGGCTTTCGACTGCACAAGCCATCGCGGCAAACGCCGACGAGACGCCCGGCACTACTTCGACGGCAATGTTGGCCGCATCCAGTGGTTGCACCATTTCAATCAATGCACCGTACAAGCCAGGGTCGCCGGTTTGCAGGCGAATGACGGTTTTGCCCGGACCGGCTTGTTCGGTCAGCCAGTTGGTAATCTGCTCCAAAGTCATGTCTTTGGAATCTTTGATCAAGCAAGCGCTTGGTGCCCATTGCGTCGCGGCGGCTTGTACCAGCGAACCGGCGAACAAAATGGCGTCAGCCTTGGCGATTAAGTCGCGGCCTTTGACGGTGATTAGATCGGGGTCACCCGGACCTGCGCCGACAAACCAGACCTTCTGCTGATTAGGCTGAATAGAGTGAGCGCTCATAGAAAAAATCCAGCCGCAACCTGCGGATTGAATGGGAAATAGTTATGCAGATAAGACCCTTGCAGCGAACCCACCCGGTAAAAGTTTTCGCTGCGACTACGATTGCGTTGCGGCTTCGATTCGGTGAACGGTTGCAGTGTGGTTTCCAGTTGCGAGTGATGAAAGCTATGCCCGCGAATTTCACCTTGTTCCAACTGCACGCTGTGCATGCCAAGATTGACCAGCCGTTTTTGCATCTGCACGCTACCGGGTAGTAATCCTGCCATCGCTGCCGCATTGCCGTGTTTATCGGCCAAACGTTCCAGCAAATATAAAAAACCGCCGCATTCGGCGTAAATCGGTTTACTGGCTTGATGATGTTGCTGCAAGGCTTGTTTCATGGCGACATTGTCGGCCAATGTTTGGAGATGTAGTTCCGGGTAACCGCCGGGCAAATAAACACTGTCTGCCTCGGGTAATACGTGGTCTGCAAGCGGCGAGAAAAACGTCAGTTCAGCGCCCATGGCTTGCAAACAATCCAGATTTGCTTGATAGATAAACGAAAATGCGGCATCGCGAGCTACCGCGATACGCTTACCAGTCAGCAATTTCGGCGGCGGATCGGTAGTAATCGGCGCGAAGGTGACCGGCTCCGGCAATCGGCACGGCGCAAGACTGCCGAGCAATTCGGCGGCTCGCGCCAGGCGAAGATCGAGATCGCCGATTTCGTCGGCCTGCAACAAACCCAGATGTCGCGAAGGTAAGCCGACCGCGTCGTCTTTCGCCATCGCCACCAGCAAAGGCATGTTATTCGGCAACGCTTCTTCTAGCAGTTTGGCATGACTAGGACTGCCGACTTTGTTGGCGATGACCCCGGCAAACGGTAAGTTGGCACGGTAATGGGCTAAGCCATAAGCTACTGCGGCAAAAGTTTGTGCCATGCCGCCCGCATCGATGACAACGGCCACAGGCACGTCTAGTGTTTGTGCCAAATCGGCGCTGCTGCTATCGCCGTCGAACAAGCCCATGGCACCTTCAATCAAGATAACGTCAGCGTCGGCGGCGGCGTTATAAAGCATCTCACGGCAATGCGCTTCGCCCATCATCCATAAATCCAGCTGATAAACCGGTTGTCCGCAAGCAAAGCTCAAGATTTGCGGATCGATAAAATCCGGGCCGGTTTTGAACAGGCGTACCTTTCGGTTTTGCTGGCGATGGTAATAGGCCAAAGCTGCAGTTATGGTGGTTTTGCCTTGCCCGGAGGCAGGGGCGCTGATCAATATCGCCGGGCAATGGCGTGTTGCGGTAGCATTCATCACTAAAACGTTACTTTACGCAACAATCGGCCCGATATTGCGCCTAAGGTCAGCCAGAAAATAGCGTTGTTGATGGATGTCAACACCACAAAATGCTGTTGTAAGGCTTCGGGCGCTAAAGCCTGAGCAACCTCCGGATGCGGTGCGCCGATCAGATGCGGTAAGGCCAGTAAGCCAGCGCCGCCGATTTGCAGCCAGCGCTGTTTGGTCAAAAACAGACCAAACAAGCCAATCGCGGTAGCGGCGGCCGTAAAAAGCCACCACGCTTGGCGACTATGTAATTCGGCGCTGTCAGTACCCGGCAACTCCGGCGGCAAGCCCAATGATGGCGCGACAAAAAATACCAAATAACCGGCCAAACCCCAGCCGAGTCCGTACAGGTAACCGTGTTGATCCCGCCAGTACAGGGCGACACTGATAAACAAGGCAAAGCCGAAGCCGGTCAGGCCATTGAACAGCAAAGTAAAGCCATTGCGTTGCCAGCCGTCCGTCGGTTGCCAGTCATGCACATGCTCAGCCGATGGCGTTTCGAATTGTTCGGCGGCCAAAATCAAGGGCAAGGTTTGATAGTGTTGTAGCACGCTGAGTAACAAGCCGCCCAATAGTCCCGCCAGTAGCGAGATGGCGATCAGCCTACGAAAATCCGCCATGTTAATGGCAGGGAAACGCAGCGCTATGGCGTCCGTCGTGGGCGGCGTTATGCAGGTAGTTGTTGGCGTCCTGCAAGAAACCCAAACCTAAAACGACGGTCAGGCCCAAAACAATAGCACTCAGGCCGGGCAGGATTTTTGAGGAAGAAAGGGTGGTAGATACCGCGAGTGTTTTCATGGTTGTCTGTTCCGAATAAGGTGGACGGAATAACAGAGGGAAAGACAAACCAAAAAAAACCGATTTGACAGATCGCCCTCCGCAATACTGTTGACTACAGTTTTAGGCCTGTCTCCGGGCTCGTGACGAATCACCTACCGTTGCGGGGGCAGCGTCGGCATTTAACCGACTTCCAGTTTCACCCGCCAAGAGCGGGAACCTTAAAACCAGCGGCGATTGTATGCCGCAGCTAGTCGTAGGGCAAATGAAATGTATTGAAATAAGAATAAACTGTGCGGCAGCAGTTCCTCTCGACAAGTTATCGATCAACCAGTAATCGCCCGCAACGCGTGATTCTATCAAAACTAAACACATGCTCTCTCGGGCTTTCATAACAACGCCCCACCAATCTTCGTCTGTAATCCGGCTCGCCTTTTTCGAGATAAATAGTGGCGCCACAAATGGGACATGCCGCCGAATACCGAACTAACCGAATTACTCTTAAATCCCCGTCTCGTAGCAGTTCGAACTGGGCAGACTGTTCATGAAAATTTGTAAACAGTTCATGAGCTACGACGATTCGATCATCCAACAATAATATCCAAGGCTTGATGATCGTGACCCAGGAACCATAGGGAATCGCGAAAATACTGACCAGTAATGTCAAATCTTGCGTTGTCACGGATCTGGGTACGGATAACGATAGCCATCCAGCATAAGCAATTAACACCGAGAACCCAGCTATGATTGCTAGCCAACCCGCTATAACCCAGACATGCCATTGTCTTAATTCGATTTGTCCACGCCGAAATAACCGACTCGCGATCCAACTGGGTTTGACTTCACCTAGTTCAGTCATTTGATAGCTGGCTTGCAAATCGGCTGCATTGTTCCTGCCAAGGACGCCGTCAATCGTTTGGTCTTCTTCCGTTATTTCCGGTATCGGTTCTGCCTTGATATAGAACGTCGTGAGTTGTCCCGGACCGCCCTTTGTGCTTTTACGGTCAGGTTTTGGATAACAAGACAACCCACGTTTACGAGCAAACTCTAAGATTTGCGGCTCTCGGGTTTCGCAATATTTCTTCAATGAACCCGGCCAGTCGATCCACTTTTTAGGATCGGAAATTCCTATAGATTCACCGACTGCGGCGACGATTTCATCAGCCGTGAACCGGCGCTTCGACTCTTCGAATTCTGACTTCTTCAACGATTCCTGGGCTAACGCGCGCAATATGCGGTGCCCTTTTTCATCGCTTGGCTCGCTATCCAACCAATCGATCAAGCATTGAATTACCTCGCGCATAAACCACCCCAAACCAGGTAACCAGCAGTAGTTGTCTGGCTAGCGAATAGCCGATTCATAACAATTTCCTCCATAACAAATTCAAGATAAGCAATATAAAAATGATTTTGGAATGCAATTATTCAGGTCAAACACCAATTAAGGCTCTACTTCTTGTAGGCAAAGTCCCTGGTAAGCAGAACGAGATTAGAAGAATTTCAGGATCATTCAATTCATTGGACCCTGCAATTAGCCTGGCGTTATCAAATTGGCCGTCCGTTATTTGCCGAAAAAAGCGTCGCCAGCGCAATAGGACAATTATTTTCAACAAAGCCAAATCATATCTATCGGGGGTTCCGGAGGTTTGTGACCCAAATCAGGTCACTTTGCGACCGGGACATTTCCGCGTTGCCTGCCTAGCATATCGACAACAGTCGTTAATCAACTCAGAGGCGTTTATGTCAACACTGGATGAAGATCTTGCCCGGTTAAATTTCGAATATCTCATGCTAGCCAGGGAATGCGCACGCAGTAATCCTGAAGAAACGGCCTGGCGCTTTGGATTAGATCGGAATGGTATAGACCATCTCGCCGGCACGACACAGGAGCAACTTCGTGAACACGCCGAAAGCAGTCGCGCAGTGATTCAGTTATTGCCGGTTTATGTTCCAAGCAACTTGCCCATGGTCGCCTATGTGGATCTTCTCCAACCGTGTATCACTGGAACTGCGGATGAAACCAATGCCCTTTAAAAGCAGGTCAAATATAGGCGCGGACTTGCTATTGGCCGAAAGGCTAATCCAGCTTGGCGCACGTCCTCCGATTGTCAGCCAACTCTGCCATTTAACCCGAAAGCAAAGCATCGAATTATCTAAAGCGGTACAAGGACAACCGCCCAAACAAGGCATGCTGCCTCATGATCATCAATGGGCCATCCGCTCGGCGTTCAACAACATTCATGCCTCGCTATTTTTAAGCATAATTGAAGACATCAGACACCGACTTTCTACTCCGAACCTGAGTGCAACCTTACTGGTTACGGCCTATGAGATCTACAGCAACGTCGCTTCCAAAATTTTAGCCGATCGGCAATTTATCCAACCACGCTCCAGCCAACATTATCCGTTAGACATCAACCGGGCTTGGTATTTAATTAGCCTGCTCTCGGCGGGTGATTTGGTTTTCATTCTTTGCGGGCGTTGCCGCGCCCGTTACCTAGGCATGATTCACCCTGAAGCCGCATTTAGTCAATGCCCTATCTGCGAGGTGTGGACTGATCGCTCAGGTCGGCGACGCTGGGTTTCCGCAAAATCAAAAATGCTCACATTGAACAAACAAAGAGCTCGTTAGAGACGATCCATCAGCTACTAAGGAGAAGTCGCATGCATATCGTTGTTGTCACAGCCACCCATTCCCAAATACCCCAGCCAATCCATGGCAAAAATCTAGCCCGCTTGGCCCGAGAATGCTTTGCCAATCAGCAATCGCTGACGATTGATTTTAAGGACGTCAAAACCATCACGCAGGGGTTCTTTCAGGAATTGTTTTTGCCACTGGTCGCCGAATTCGGATCCGATTATCTGAAATCGAAACTGAAAATAGTCAATATGGCGGGGCACGTCGACAACATGATGCAGTCAGCATTCAAAAATCTTGAGGCCTACTTTGACAAACTGACAACGATAGATCAACTGGGTTGCGATGAAGAGATCTATGCCATGAATCAAACTTGGCTCATCAAAGCCAGAGAAATCACACGGGAGAACTCGGTTCTGACCGAATTAATCTTGGGGATTACCGATGAGGCCATGCGCTTGGCAGTTGGTCGTTTATCTTTAGAAGACATTGACTTAATTTCCCGCTCAAACTGGCTATGTTTTACCCCTCGATTTTCGAGTCAGTTTATTCAAAACATCAATAGAGAATCGCCTCCGATGGTGGAAGCCATGCTTGGATTAAGCGGCACTATTGATTAAGGGAGGCAGCTAATGCTCAAGAAATATCAACAGCAAACCTTGGCAATTGAACTGCTCAATCTCCATGCGAAAGTCAAAATCGTGCATCAAGCAACGGGAGTACCGATAAAGTTACTGAGGCAGACATACCGTCAATTACATGGCCAATCGCCCAGCCGTGGATCGATCAAGTTTTCAACCCGAGGTTTGACTGGTAGTCGCCGTAAGTATAAAGATGTAACCATCTTCGCCGTGTGTTTTCAGGTTGCCACGGCCAAATCGAAAGAAGGCCAAATCCAGACGCTAATTACTGCCTTTAATGCGTATAAAAAATCATATCCCTTGGGACAACTCGAGTTTTCCGATGCTTGGGTGGTGGCACAGGACATCAAAGATAAACGAGTTCAACTTTCGAAGTGTCCACAATGTCAATCTTGGGTTTTGTTAAAAGCCCGTGAAGATCTCACTGATCGCTGCAGCATCTGCAAAATACATTTATGAGAAGGTTAACCAAAAATATTTGAATCCTGAGTAAGATAAAATGGCAACCAATCCGGTCATTGCTTTATTTAAAACAAGGCCGGATCGAACCAGCGACCTATTTATTGGTAGACAACAAATACATGAGTAACTCCCAGAAACGTCAGTCGGTATTGAGACCCATCATGATTGATCTTGAGGCGGTTTCAGAAGTCACAGGGCTTTCTGAATCTACCATCCAATCATTGATTCGTGCCGATGAGTTCCCTAAGCCTCGTAAAGCATCTGCACGCCGTTCCTGCTGGTTACTACGCGAAATTGAAGAATGGGCTGAGTCGCGTCCTGTTTCCGATTTATTACCCCCCCCTAATACGGCAATAGGCGGACGCAACGGCAAACCTAAATCTAGAAATGTGCCAATGACTCAAGATGCTCTGACAGATTAAAGAGCCATAGGCGTTTTTCATCGTCATATTGATGCCGATTATAAGTTCCTACCACACCGGGTAACATATGACCGAGAATCGTTTCACCTACGGAATCTGGACATCCTAATTTTGCAAGCAAGGTGCGTGAAGTCCGTCGCAAATCATGCGGTGCCCAATGAGTCACCGTTAATCGAGGCCTCACCTGCTCAGGGCGTATCTGACTATAGGGCTGTCTATAAAACACCTGTTCAGTGACGTATTTTTGTTCGATGTGCCCCACTTTATGACGGGATGGAAATAGAAAACCGTCTCCATATAATTTTTTCCGCCGTAACACCACTGCCAAACCCCTACCGAATAAGGGCACCCTTTGATCTGTAGCAGTTTCATGTCGAGCATTTTTCGTTCTAATTTTCGGTATCGTCCACCAAACTTGACCGCCCTCTTCACTAATTTCAGTTCCTGACATGCCGACAATTTCTGAGCCACGAGTTCCGGTCCAAAGATATAACATTAGAACGTCAGTAATTATCGGTGCGAAATTTGGAAGCCAAGCTATCAATTCACCGATTTCGTCTTCAGTGAGTACGCGTTTAACCACGCCGATGTTCTTACCTTCTATGGTCTTTCCTTTTGATCTAATTTTTCCACGTAAAATTAAGCGCCACCAATTTACTGCAGCTTCAGGTAGTCTGCCGGCATCCATTGCATAATCCCATGCTGCTCCTAACTCACATCGTAATTTTCCGGCCTGCACGGGCGATATTGCGGCGTACTTTTGAATCAAATCAAAAGCCATTGCGCGGGTAATTGCAGTGGATGGTAAATCCGCCATATCACCCAGCATCGTGTTAAACATCCTAGTAATTTCAGTAGAACCTTTTTTGGCTCTGTGGCGACAAACATGTCCAGCTAAATATTCATCACACAGCACTCGGACTGTATAAGCGTTTTCAGAATTTGCCGCCTCTTGTTTTATTATTAAAGCTTTTGCCTCTAATTTAGCTTGCTTTGCCTCTAATACAGGATCATTACCAGAATCACGCTGGTTTTTCAAAGCTTCCCAAGCGACAATAGCCACGGGAAATGACATAGATGGCCAATGACCAATTGACACCTGCCTAAGGCGTCCATCAACAGTGCTTCTATACCGATAAAACCAAGTTCTCACTTTTGCCATGGCAGACAAACGCAGTCCTGGGTAATCGTCAAAAGCCATATGCTGTCCTGGCTGCAAAGCTTTAGCGGTGCGGGCATCGAATTGCATTTTAGTATAGGTTTTTTATGTTGATCGATGACACGAGTATAACTCGAAAAAACCTATACTAAAACCTATACTAAACAGCAAAGTGCAGGGAAGTTTTGAAAAGTGTAGCTGGAGTGAACCCGGCTCACAACATAGAACTATTATCTGTTATTTCATTAACTTACGAATGAATATCCAAACAAAACAAGACAGCAGGCAAGGCAACGAAACACAGCACACCCCGATGATGCAACAATATATGCGCATCAAATCCGGCCAGCCTGACACGCTGCTGTTTTACAGAATGGGCGATTTCTACGAGCTGTTTTTCGATGATGCAAAAAAGGCCGCGCAGTTATTGGATATTACGCTAACCGCTCGCGGCCAATCCGGTGGACAACCAATCCCTATGGCCGGCATTCCTTACCATGCGGCGGAAAACTACATCGCCCGCCTGCTGAAACAAGGCGAATCGATTGCGATATGCGAGCAAATCGGCGACCCGGCCAAATCCAAAGGGCCGGTGGAACGCAAAGTCGTGCGCATCGTCACGCCAGGCACTGTCACCGACGAAGCCTTGTTGGAGGATCGCAAGGACAATCTGCTTGTGTCTCTGGCAGTATTCGACAAGTTGTTCGGACTGGCCTGTCTGGATTTAGGCAGCGGTAAATTTACGCTGCAACAATTGGACAACGAAACCCAGCTGCTTAGCGAAATCGAGCGCTTGAATCCGGCGGAACTGCTGTATAGCGAAGATATTAGACTACCGCCCGCCGTCAAGGAACGCCGCGGCTTATGTAAGCGTCCGCCCTGGCATTTTGACCTTGATAGTTGCCGGCTATTGATTTTGAAGCAGTTCAATAGCCACGACTTGAAAGGTTATGGCTGCGAGCATTTGCCGGCGGCGATTTGCGCGGCGGGTTGTTTGCTGCAATACGTACGCGACACTCAGCAAAGCGCCCTGCCCCATATTCAAGGCATTCGGGTCGAGAACTGCGACGACAGCATCAGTCTGGACGCCGCCAGCCGCCGCAATCTGGAGCTGGACAGCCATCCCAGCGGCCAGATGCAATACACCTTGCTGGGCGTCTTGGATAAGACCGCCACCGCGATGGGCAGCCGTTGCCTGCGGCGCTGGATACACCGGCCCTTGCGGGATCATGCTGTTGTCAATGGTCGCTATGCCTGCGTCGCCAGTCTGTTGGCGAATCAATTATATAAAGACCTACAAGGCAGTCTGCGTCAGGTCGGCGATATAGAACGTATCAGCTCGCGCATTGCGTTGAAATCGGCGCGGCCACGCGATCTACTGGTGCTGCGCCATACATTGGCGACCTTGCCGGCTTTACAAAGTCAGCTGGCCGACAGCGATAACCCGCATCTGGAAAACCTACGCTCGCAACTGCGCGAACAACCGGAATTATTGGCCCTGCTGCAACGCGCCATCATCGATAATCCGCCGGTCTTGATCCGCGACGGCGGCGTGATTGCCCCCGGCTACCACCCGGAGCTGGACGAGCTGCGTAATCTCAGCCAGAACGCCGACCAATTCTTGATCGACATGGAACAGCGCGAGCGAGCCGCTACCGGCATAGCTACACTCAAGGTGAATTACAACCGGGTGCACGGCTATTACATCGAGATTTCCAATGCTCAGGCCGACAAGGTGCCAATGCATTACACCCGCAAGCAAACGCTGAAAGGTGCCGAGCGTTACATCACTCCGGAACTGAAGTCGTTTGAGGACAAAGTGCTCAGTGCCAGAGAAAAATCGCTGTCCTTCGAGAAAGCTTTGTACGATCAATTGCTGGATACGCTGGGCGATGCCCTACTCGATCTACAGCATTGTGCCAACTCGTTGGCCGAACTGGATGTATTGGTAAATTTCGCCGAACGCGCCGAAACCTTAAACTTGTCGCAACCGGTATTGGATCAACAACCCGGCATCGACATCGTTGCCGGTCGACATCTAGTGGTGGAAGCACTCTCCAGCATTCCCTTCGTCGCCAACGACCTGAATTTTTCGACAGAGCGCCGGATGCTGGTCATCACCGGCCCGAACATGGGTGGTAAATCGACTTATATGCGCCAGGCCGCGCTGATCGTGCTGCTGGCGCACATTGGCTGCTACGTGCCTGCGCAATCGCTACGTTGCGGACCGATAGACAAGATATTTACCCGCATCGGCGCCTCCGACGATCTGGCCAGCGGCCGCTCGACTTTTATGGTGGAAATGTCGGAAACCGCGAATATTCTGCATAATGCCACCAGCAACAGCTTGATCCTGATGGATGAGATCGGCCGCGGCACCAGCACTTTCGACGGCTTATCGTTGGCCTGGGCCTGCGCCGATTATCTGGCCCGCCATACCCAGGCGTTCACGCTATTCGCGACCCATTATTTCGAATTAACTACGCTGGCCGAAGAACAAAGCAATATCCACAACATCCATTTGGATGCGATGGAGCACGGCGACAAGATCGTGTTTTTACACGCCGTCAAGGACGGCCCGGCCAGTCAAAGCTACGGTTTGCAAGTGGCGGCGCTGGCCGGAGTGCCGCAGAACGTGATTGCCAACGCCAAAAATAAACTGGCGCAATTGGAAAACACCGCCTACATTGAGCTGCAAAATCATAGCGAAATCAACCAATTCGACTTATTTACCAGCCAGGAATGCCATCCGGCTGTCGTGCTGCTGGAAGAACTCGATCCCGATCATTTGAGTCCTCGGCAAGCATTGGACGCCTTATATCGTTTGAAAGCGCTGCTAAAAGTCAACAAGCGTTGATAGGCAGACATGTTCGCGGCACGCAGCATTGTTCAGACAATTTACCTCGTGCAGCCAGGCAGCTAACAGCGGAAAACCTTGTTTTACATTAACTAATTGCGATTGCAACTAGTATACTTTCCCAAGTATTTCCACTTTGCACAGTAAATTCCATGGCGACACGCCACTTCGAAAAATCATTGATCGTCATTGCG